>JAWXUP010000020.1:0-37096 GCA_044426345.1 Clostridia bacterium
CCCTCGAAGAGGGAGGCTTTTTTCTTTGGTTCCTTCTTTGAGGGAGCTGTCAGCGAAGTGGTGAGCGTTTTGCCGAGAAAGAAAATTTGCAATATCGGTAAGAGAGAATATTACTATATAAAAATGAGCTGATTATATGAAGGATGAAAATAATAGCATTAAGATAAAAATAAACCCAGTCCGACAAAGACTGGGTTTAAAATTTTGTTTAATTATTGAACGTATACGTCTAGGAATTTAACGTAACCATCATAGGTATCGCCGTAGCCTAAGCCGTTTGAAGCAAAAGCGATTGTATCATAATCTGAGATATCAATAGTTTTTGTTGTGATAGCACCTGCTTTGTTTTCAAAAGTGTAAATTACATTACCACCTTCATCAAAAATACCAGCATTAGCGTCAACTTCAGACCAAACTGTGAAAGTTACAGTTGAATAACCAGTAACATTAAAGTCGATGTCACGGTCTTTGCCAGAAGATAGTTTTGAATTCCATTGGTGCCATTTGATACCATTAGAGTAAGTCATAGTAGCAGAGTCACCAACAACGTTTAATTCTTCAGCATCTAAAATAATAGAAGAATAAGAAGTTCCAGCAGTGTGAGAAAGCGAAGTAATGCTAGTTGGTTGAACTTCAACAGTACCAAGAATTACAGTTTCAGTAGTTGCATCGTAGTCTACATCAAGATCTACTAAACCTGCAACAGAACGTACAGGAAGATAAGTAGTACCATTGTAAGATATAGGATATACTACATCGCCATTTGCATCATAGAATGTTTGGTATGAACCATTGTGTAGAATGCTAATTGTACGGTTTAAAGTTGCGGTAATTGTTTCGTTTGTAGAAGCTGTAACGCCAGTAACAAAACCAACGCAAAGAGTAGCTGCTAATAAGAATAACTGGGTTCTTTTTTTCATAAATAATACCTCCAAAAATTTTTTGTTCACTTAATTTTAACATATTACTAAAAAAATGTCAAATAAAAAACACGATGTATATGGCGAAGAAATGTTGTAGTATAGAATGTTTTTTCAGTTAAATATAATGAATATTACCAAATAAAAAACAAATATTATCATACGAAAAATGTAGGGTGGTAGCTGTCAACGAAGTGACTGATGGAGGCTTTTCGACAAATTAAAACCCAGTCTAAATTAAGACTGGGTTTAACATTTTTAATTATTTAATAAAATCGCCCATAATATTAAAAGCATCTTGATAGTAAATTCCAGATACTTTTGCAGATTCTTCATCAAAAAGCTCTGCATTATCAGCAGTTTTTGTGCTGTCATAAATCATAAATGGAATAGCATCGATTGTATGAGTACGAACAGCGATTGGAGTTGCGTGGTCTGGCATAATTAAAATTTTGTAATCTTCGCCAGTTTGCTCTAAAGCTCGTTTAACTCTAGTTAAAATTTCTTCGTCAATGTGTTCAATAGACTTGATTTTAAGGTCTAAATCACCATCGTGACCACATTCGTCTGGTGCTTCGATGTGAACGAAAAGAAATTCATCGCCATTTGTAATCGCTTGAGCAGCAGCTTGACCTTTACCTCTGTAATTTGTCCAGTAGTCACCAGTAGCACCCTCAACTTCGATAACATCAAGACCAATACCACGTGCAATACCTTGTATTAATGGAACAGCAGTGATAACTGAACCAGTTACTCCGTATTTTTCTTTGAAATTAGAAAGAGCAGGCTTTGTGCCTTCGCCCCATAACCAAATGCAGTTTGCAGGTTCTAAACCGTGTTGCATACGAGAAATGTTAAGTGGGTGTGCCATAAGTACTTCATAAGAACGACGCATCATAGCCTCAACTTGCGCACCATAAGTTCCTTTTGGCATATAATCGCCGATTTTTTGTCCTAAAATATCGTGTGGAGGAGTCATTGTGTAGTCGTAATTTATATCTTTCCAAGTCATAATGTGACGATAAGTTACGCCATCATAAAAACTGATTTTATCATTTGAAAATTCTTGACGTACTGCATCTAAAAGGATAAAAGCCTCTTCAGATGTAATTTTACCACCACTATGGTCAAGTATAGTTTGTTCAGAAAAGTCACAGTTATTGTGAGTTAACGTTACTAGGTTTAATCTGAAAATTGTATCATTATCAAAAAGTGGAATTTGAAGACCTAAAGCTTCGATTGGTGAGCGACCAGTATAAGCCGCGTGTGAATCAAAACCTAAAACTGATAAATTTGCAACGTCGCTACCTTTTGGTAAATCTTCGTAAAGTGTTGTAGCTAAGCCTTGTGTAGCGTTTTTTGCAAGGGCATTCATAACTGGTTTATTCGCTGCCATCATAGGTGTTTTGTTATCAATTTCGGCGATAGGGTAGTCTGCCATACCGTCGCAAAGTATAACTGCATATCTCATAGAGAAAGCCTCCTTGTTTGTATTTGTATCAAAGACATTTGTACATATTATAGTTTTAAATAGTATACCACGTTTTTGGATTTTTTTCAATCGAAAATAAGTAATTTGTAGATATTTATGGAAATATGCAATAAAATAACATAAAAATTAGTGATTTTAACGCAAAAAGACGACGAGTAAAATACCCGTCGCCTAAAATATTTAATTACTATTTAGAGATTAAACGTTTTGTATCTCTAGCGATAACAAGTTCTTCATTTGTTGGAATTACGAAAGTTTTAACTCTTGCGTAGTCAGAAGAAATATCAACACGTTTACCACGAGTGTCATTTTTAGCGTTATCAATTTCGATTCCGAAGAATTCCATGTTGTTACAAACAGCAGCACGAACGTGTTTGTCGTTTTCACCAACACCAGCTGTAAATACGATAGCGTCAACACCACCCATAGCCATTGCATAGCCACCGATGATTTTTTTAACGTTAGAAACGAATACAGAAGTAGCAAGCATAGCACGAGTATCGCCTTCAGAAGCTGCAGATTCTAAGTCACGGAAGTCTGAAGAAATACCAGAAATACCAAGAACACCTGAACGTTTGTTTAAGATGTTGATAACTTCGTCAGCAGCGATGTGTTCTTGTTCGCAGATAAAGCTGATGATACCTGGGTCGATAGAACCAGAACGAGTACCCATTGGAAGACCGTCAAGAGGAGTAAAGCCCATTGATGTATCAACTGATTTACCATGAAGAACAGCAGCGATAGAAGCACCGTTACCTAAGTGACAAGTGATTAAACGAGTTTCAGAAATTGGTTTTCCAAGCATATCAGCAGCTTTTTCAGATACGTATTTGTGAGAAGTACCGTGGAAACCATATTTTCTGATTTGATATTTTTCATAGTATTCGTAAGGAATTGAATACATAAAGTTAGTTGCAGGCATAGTTTGGTGGAAAGCAGTGTCAAATACAGCGATTTGAGGAGTTTCAGCACCTAAAACAGCAGTTACAGCATCAATACCGATGATGTTTGGTGGGTTATGTAGAGGAGCTAGAGGCACACAGTCATTGATAGCTTTCATAACTTTTTCGTCGATAACAACTGAGTCTGAGAAATATTCACCACCATGAACTACACGGTGACCAACAGCGTCGATTTCTTTGATGTCAGAAATTACACCGTAGATAGAGTCTGTTAAAGTTTCGATAACAGCTTTGATAGCTTCTGCGTGAGTTTCCATTGGGATATCGAATTTAGATTTTTCGCCACCTTTTTCGTGAACTAAACGACCGTCGATGCCGATTCTTTCGCATAAACCTTTTGCTAATACTTCTTCAGTATCCATTTCAAATAATTGGTATTTCAAAGATGAACTACCAGCATTAATTACTAATACTTTCATTATGTACTCCTTTTTTATTAAAAATAATTGTAATTTCTTCTCTTATGGTTTACAATAAACATAAGAGATTTCATATACTATTATATTACACCTTTTTTGGTATAAAAACAATAGTATTTTGACAAAATCATCGTTAACTTTTAAACATAATGAGGTATATTTATGAAAACCGTTGCAATTATTGCAGAATACAATCCTTTTCACAATGGACATAAATTTCAAATAGATAAAATTAGAGAGATTTTTGGTGACGAAACAAATATTGTGTGTATAATGAGTGGGAATTACGTGCAACGTGGTGATTTTGCGATTTTTGACAAGCATACTCGGGCGAAATGTGCGATTTTAGGTGGAGCGAACTTGGTTTTTGAGCTACCACTACCATATGTGGTGTCTTCAGCAGAATTTTTCGCGCGTGGTGCAGTTTCGGTTCTTGATAACTTAGGTTGCATAGATTATTTGTGTTTTGGTTCTGAATGTGGCGACATTGATAAACTTTGGGATATATCACGTGTTTTAACTTCGGAAAAGTTGCAAAATGATATAAAAAAATGTATGCAAACAGGAATTTCATATCCGAACGCGCTAGACCAAGTTTTGAGTGATTATGACGCAAGCTTTGGTGAAATTATAAAAAACCCTAACAATACGCTGGGAATTGAGTATATAAAATCGCTTATCAGCTTAAAAAGTGACATAAAACCTATTACAATTACTAGGAAGAACACTGGTTATCATAGTGATGAGCAGATTGATGGAATAGCATCGGCATCATATATTCGAAAAAATATCGACGAGGAGATTTTACATTTAATGCCAGAAAAATGTGCTGATATTATAAAAAATATACCGAATATTTCTATGTACAGCGTTGAAAACAGCATTTTGACATATCTAAAACGTAAAAACTCTGATTATTTTGCAAAAATACGTGATTGCAACGAAGGTTTGGAATATAAAATCGTAACAGAACTTAAAATTGCCACATCGCTTGATGATTTGCTTGAGAAAATCAAGTCAAAACGATATACGCAAAGTCGAATACGTAGAATAATATTAAATTCGTATCTTGAAATATACAAAGAATATACAGAAATTTTACCACAATATGCAAAAGTCTTGGCATTTGATGATGACGGTAGAAAAATCCTGAAAAAGCTGAAAGAAACTTGTAAAATTCCTGTTATAACAAAGCCAGCTGGTGATTATAATTTTTGTGAAGACGGTAAAAAAATGATAAATCTAGATATTTTAGCGACAGATTTATATTTTATGGCACACGACAATCCGAAAAGTAGAGTTAGTGGTTTTGAAATGAAAACCAGTCCTATTTATGTAGCAAATTAAATGATTTATAAAGAGAGAGGGAAATATTATGAAAGTACTAGTAATTAACGGCAGTCCACGTGCAAAGGGTAACACTTTTAAAGCGTTAGAACTATGTGCAAAAACCTTGAATGATCATGGAATTGAAACTGAAATTTTTCAGATTGGCACAAAACCAATACACGGTTGTACAGGGTGTAGAGCTTGTAAATCGAATGAGCAAGAATATTGTATTTTTACAGATGATATAACAAATGAGCTTATTGAAAAAATGCGTTATGCAGATGGTATTATAGTTGGTAGTCCGGTGTATTTTGCAGGATTGGCAGGTAGTTTGAAATGCTTTTTAGACCGTGCGTTTTATTCGAACTCTCGCCATATGAGATTTAAACCTTGTGCAGCTATTGCAGTAGCTAGACGTGCTGGTAGTACAAGTACATTTGACCAAATCAACCATTATTTTGCGTTGGGAGAAATGATAAATGTACCTACTGTTTATTGGAGTGATGTTTATGGTGAGCAAATTGGTGAAATAGAGCAAGATAAAGAGGGATTAAATCACGTTGAAATCATAGGGCATAATATGGCGTGGTTGCTTAAAACATTGGAGGCTGGCAAGGAAAAAGTTCCAGTACCAGAAAGAATAAAAAGAGAAAAAACTAATTTTATTAGATAAAAATATAAACCGAGCCACACGTGCGTGGCACGAATAAAGTAAGTTCAAGCACCGAAATAGGCAACTACGTGGTCGAGAAAATTTATCTATTCCACTGCATAAGCGATAGCGAGTTGGAGCACGAGTGGTTAGGCGAACGGATGCCGTACTGCGTACATACAGTAAAAATATACGTCCCAGATTTTGATAAATCTTTTCGCAAAAAGATTTCGTCTTTTGGATACTTTGGGACGTCCCAAAGTATCAGCCACGCGGCGAGCGACTGCCGAGAAAAAAGATATCACTAGTTGTAAGTTGTAGAGGCACAAAATAAAAAATTTGTATATTCTAGCGAAAAAAATATTTTGAAAAAGAGTTTTTCTACAAGTTAAAAACAAGGTGTTATCGTAAAATTCGATAGCACCTTGTTTAAATTAATTTAGATTTAATTTTAAGCGAAGAATAAATCACGATATCCGATTACGAATACATAAAGCACGATTAACGGTAAAATCCAAGTTACATAGAAACGAGCAGCTTTTGGGAATTTAACACCTTTACCAGTGTCGGCTTCTTTGATGAAGTTATCCCAACCCCAGCCGTATTTAGATACGCAGAAAATTAGGTAGAAAATCGAACCTAATGGTAATAAGTTGCTAGAAACGATGAAATCTTCGAAGTCTAAAATACTGCCTAGACCAAGTGGACTTACATCAGCCCAAATGTTAAAACCTAAGAGACAAGGTAATGAAACTAGTACGATTAGAATGAAGTTTATGAAAACGGTTTTTTGTCTACTCCAACCGAAAGCGTCGATACAGCAAGAAATAATGTTTTCAAAAACGCCGATAACTGTTGACATTGCAGCGAAACTCATAAATACAAAGAATAATGAGCCCCAAAGTTGACCACCAGGCATTGCATTGAAAATATTAGGTAAAGTTACGAAAATAAGTGATGTGCCTTGTCCAGGGTTTACACCGAAAGCAAAACACGCTGGGAAAATTATTAAGCCTGCAACGATTGCAACGAAAGTGTCAAGCAAAGTAACGCTGATGGCCTCGCCAGTTAAAGTGCGTTCTTTATCGATATAACTACCAAAGATAGCCATAGAACCGATACCGATTGAAAGTGTGAAGAATGCTTGTCCTAGTGCCTCAAAAATTACGGTTGAAATACCGATTTCAAAGATAGAATTCAAGTTTGGAACTAGGTAGAAAGCTAAGCCTTCAGCTGCGTTTGGAAGTGTTACAGAACGAATGGCAAGAACTACAAGAAGTAAAATCAAGCAAATCATCATTGGTTTTGTGATTTTTTCAACTCCATCTTGAAGACCTCTGAAACAAACTGCCATACCTAAAAATACAACAAGTACCATAAAAACGGTCATTAAAATAGGACTACTTACAACAGCACCAAATTCGTTGCCTATAGCATCAGCTGATAGCCCAACAAAGTCGCCTTTTGCAGTTTTTAGGAAATATAGCATCATCCAACCTGCAATAGTTGTATAGAAAGCCATTAAAACATAGTTACCAAGCATTCCTACGTAACCATAAAGATGCCATTTACTACCTGCTGGTTCGATTTCGTGGAATGACCTAGCAATACTTTTTCTACTAGCACGACCTACTGAAAATTCCATTACCATAATAGGAAGACCTAAAATAGCAAGGAAAAATAAGTATATAAGTACGAATGTCGCACCACCATTTTTACCTACGATGTACGGAAATCTCCATACGTTACCAAGACCAATGGCACAACCTGCCGAAATTAGAACGAAACCGAGTCTTGATCCAAAAGTTTCTCTTTTGTCCATAATATACTCCTTTATTTTTTAACATATTATTTACATTATAAACAAAAAAATAAAATAAGTCAAATATATTTTAGAAGAAGTGTCAAAAAAACAAGAGGAAATAAAGTTTAGCGTGAAAAACCATAAAATAAAAGCATTGACTTTAGTTGAAAAAACCTATATAATATTTTAGTGAGTAAATCAGATGGTCGCGTGAATTTTTCACGAGGAAAGTCCGAGCTACACAGAGCAGGATAGCTGATAACGTCAGCCGTGGGTGACCATAGGAAAAGTGCAACAGAAATAAACCGCCAGTTTTTGCTGGTAAGGGTGGAAAAGTGAGGTAAGAGCTCACTGATTTTATTGGTAACAATAATCTCCTGTAAACTCTATCCGTAGCAACACCGATTTGTGCGTTTGAGATTGCTCGTCAAGTACAGAAGGGTGGCTTGAGGGTTGTAGCGATGCAACTCCTAGACAGATGGCCGTCTAATACAGAACTCGGCTTATAGATTTACTCACAACAAAAATCCCAACTTTTTTAAGGTTGGGATTTTTGTTGTTTAAAACTGACGTGCCATTAAAAAATCTGCACCGATAATATTAAATACGGACGTATAGGTATGACGTACGACCAAAGGTCACCTCTACAACGCTATGGAATATTCAAAATAAAGCAAATTGTACTAAAAATCACCAAAAACGGTCAAGAACTTTTAATAAATATCTTTTGAAAACTATTCACTTTACTGAAAAAATGTGTTATTATTAAAGTATCTTTAATTAGGAAGGTGATATTATGGAATTTGTAAATTTTCTTTTAACATATATTAAGCTCGCTCAGTTTACTGATATTATTGACGTTGGAATAGTTGCCTCTATTTTATATTTTATACTAAAACGAATTAAAGGCACTAGTGCAGAACGCTCCATTAAAGGCGTCGCGTTACTTTTGCTCATAACGCTTTTATCGAGTATTTTAAACCTAAATACCATAAATTATATACTGGAAAATTTAACTCAAGTCGGACTTGTTGCAGTAGTGGTTGTTTTCCAACCAGAACTTCGTAAAATTCTTGAACGAATGGGTAAAACTAAATTTTACAGACATAATTCAGGTGATGAAAATTCTGCAGGCGAAATATTTATAAATGAAATTGTTACTGCTTGCGAACGTATGTCAGAGGCAAGAGAAGGCGCTTTGATAGTATTTGAGCGTGAAGATAGCTTGGAAGATATTATCGAAAGTGGCGTTATAGTTAATGCGAAAATTTCAACAGAACTTGTTCGTAATATTTTCTATCCTAAAGCTCCTTTGCACGATGGAGCTATGATTGTTAGAAATGGTAGAATAGCTGCAGCAGCCTGTATTTTACCGTTGTCAAATAATCATAATATCAGCACAGACTTAGGTACTAGACATAGAGCAGCAGTTGGTACAACAGAACTTAACGATGCAATTTGCGTTGTTGTATCTGAAGAAACTGGCGCTATTTCTGTATCATCTAAAGGTATGCTAAAACGTCATCTTACCAAAAATATTTTGCAAAAACTTTTAAGATATGAGCTTTTAAGCGAACAAGAAAATGTATTAAATCAAGGCATAGTTGCTAAAATTATTAATTATATAAAAGTTAATATAAATAAGCAAAAGGCTAGCAAGGAGGACTAATTATGTCAGAGTTTATCAAGAAACACGATCTTATAAATAAAGTTATAGCAGTCTCTGTTGCGATTATCCTTTGGGCTGTTGTTATGAATATAAAAAATCCAGTTATGACAAAAAGTTATAACGATATTTTAGTAGACTTTACCTCACTTAGCTTAATAGAGGATACATATGGATTAGTAATGATTTCCGACCAATTTCCTACGGTAGATGTTAAATTAAAAGGTAATCGCGATGATTTCGTACAAACGGACGTTACAAATATCGTAGTTTCAGCTGATTTATCACATATAAAAGAGGCTGGAGAATATACCATAGAGTACAATGTGAAAACGCCGTATTCTAATATGGAAGTTACAAGTAAATATCCCGAATATTTAACGGTTATAATGGACGTAATGGAAATCAAAGAAATACCAGTAGAAGTTGAGATTACTGGTGTACCTATACCGAATTATTCTTACAATGAAATTCAAACATCGTCAACTATTACTGTTTCGGGTCCTCATAACGAACTTTCAAAAATCGAAAAAGCATACACAACTGTAGATGTTACAGATGGAGCAAGCACGATTTCTGGTACTTATGACATAGTTTTATTAGATGCGTATGGCTCAGAAATTAGTAGTTCTAATATTACTCAATCAACTAAAACTGTAGATATAACATTGCCTGTTCTTCATACAGTTAGCGTACCGTTGACAGTGGATTTGGTATATGGTGACGTTGTAAATGCTAAACGTATTGAAGGTTATACATTAGAAACTACTCACGTATCAATAATTGGTGCACCAGAATATGTAGACACAATAAATACAATTTATCTAGGTGAAGTTAATACAGACGATACACAATATGGAAAAGATGAATTTATTTTCGGTTTACCATATATGAGTAACGTAAGCTATGTTACAGGAACATCAACTTCAGTCACTGTAACAATAGACTTTACAGATTACACAACTGGATATTTCGACATTTCAAATTATATTTACGATGAAGAAATGCTAGATGAAAATATGATTATTAAAGATGAATCTGTCGAAGTTGCAATATCTGGTAGTAATGCAGACCTTAGTGCGTTAGAACCAGAAGACCTAATGTTAGAAATTTTAATAGATAGAGAGATTATTGAAATCACAGACGAAGAAGGTAATATAACTACAATGTACGCTCCTTTAGAACCTGGAATTTACGAATTCCCAGCGATATTAAGTGTAGTTAGCCTTGCTGATTTTGATATGACAACTGAATACACTGTATCAATTGAAGTGTTAGAAATGGAGTAAGTTGAGTATAATAATTTCCGGTATAAAAGCCGATATAAATAAAAGTGATGCTGATATTTTTGCAAAAGCAACAAAAGAATATGGCATAAAAAATGGCGACATAAAAATTTGTCGCCAAGCTATAGATGCTAGACGTGGCACTATTCAAAAGGTAGTGTCGGTCATTGTTGATTGCCAAAATGAAAAAGAACTTGTAGATAAATATCAAAATATTAAAGAAAAAACCACTTTTACTGCATTTGTACCCACTGGAACACAAAAAATGGAGCAAAATCCGATAGTCATCGGTTTAGGACCTGCAGGTCTTTTGTGTGCATATGCTCTTGCAGAACACGGTTACGCTCCGAAAGTTTTCGAGCTTGGTGAAGATATGGACAGTCGAGATATTTCGGTAGAAAATTTCTTCAAGCACGGTGTTTTTAATAAAAATTCCAACATTCAATTTGGAGAAGGTGGAGCTGGCTCGTATTCCGATGGCAAACTTACCACGCGAATTAATGATGATAGATGCGAATATATTTTGAATTTGCTACATAAATTTGGTGCTCCAGACGAGATTTTATATCTTGCAAAACCACATATTGGTACTGATATATTAAAAAAAGTCGTTAAAAATATACGCAAGGAAATCGTGCGACTTGGTGGTTCGGTTGAATTTAATTCAAAACTAACTGATATGCACGTTCAAAATAATAAAATAACTGCAATTTCTGTTAATGGAGTACAAATTCCAGCCGAAACGGTAGTTTTAGCAATTGGACACAGTGCTCGTGATACTTTTGAGATGCTTGTAGATAAAAATGTATTTGTAGAGCCAAAAGCATTCGCTATAGGTGCTAGAATTGAACATTTGCAAAGCGATATAAACCGTAGTTTATTCGGAAAACACGCAGAAAATCCTAATATTACAATTGGTGAATATAATCTTGCAAATACAAAAGATGGTCGAGGTTGTTACACTTTTTGTATGTGTCCTGGTGGCGTTGTTGTGCCTTCAAACTCAGAAGAAAATTCCGTTGTTACAAACGGTATGAGCTATCACGCTAGAGCGGGAAGTCAGGCAAATTCAGCAGTTGTTGTATCTGTTACACCAAATGATTTTGGAACTAAAACACCTCTAGATGGTATGTATTTTCAGCGTGAAATAGAGCAACGTGCTTTTAATCTTGCAGGAAAAAATTATAAAGCACCAACACAGCTAGTTGGTGACTTCTTAGATGGAAAAACTTCGACTAAATTTAAAAATATTAAGCCTACTTACGAAATAGGTACACAATTTTGCGATTTGAATGATGTTTTACCTAGTTTTGTTACTAATTCAATGAAAGACAGCTTGCGTGTGTTTTCAAGAAAAATATCTGCATTTGATGTGAAATCTGCAGTTTTAACCGGTCCAGAAACAAGAACATCTAGCCCAGTTCGTATTACTCGTAATGAATTTTTCAACAGTGTTAACACAATTGGTTTAATGCCTTGTGGAGAAGGTGCAGGATACGCTGGAGGTATCATTTCTGCAGCTGTTGACGGACTTAAATGTGCCGAAAAAATTATGCAAGTCTACAAAGGAGAATAATTATGGTTTCAAAAGGAATTGTTCAAAAAATAATAGACGAAAACCACGCCGAAATTGTCGTAACTCGTCAAAGTGCTTGTGGTGATAATTGCGCCTCGTGTAGTGGTTGTAGTAAACCGACATATAAGGCTGTAGCAGTTGCGAAAAACCCTGTAGGAGCACAAGTTGGAGATGTTGTTAATGTAAAAAGCGAAACGCTGACCGTTATAAAAGGTGCAGCTTTTGTATATATTTTGCCACTGATTTTATTCTTTGTTTTTTATGCAGTTTCAAGTCAGTTTTTGCAAAGCGAAGGAATTTGTGGAGCTATTGGTGTTGTAGGTTTTGCGATTGGAATATATTTTGCAGGACTTTATAGCAAAAAAATGGGCAAACAGCAAGAAGTTGGACTTGAGATTTTCAAATAGAATATCCCAATTAAAAGACAATAAGTCTAACTGTGTTTTGTAGAGTTAATTTGTCGAATAAAAATCATATAAGCTAAGAGATTGTCGTAATGTGCAATCTCTTATTTTTTGTCAAAATTAAAGATAAAAAGGGTGAGTAGTGTTAAGTGTTGTCGTGACTGTAGGCATCGGACTAATACTAGCTTAATGGGTAATTTTTTGAACAATCTAACATTTTGGAATATATAGTTAATGAATTTATGGTTTTTCACACAAAAACATCACCTTTGCATACCAGTATTTACAAATTTTAGATGTAGAAAAAAAGATATTATTTTTATGCATATTTAACAAATATTTTTATTTTAACTTTAATATAGCTATTTATATTGACTTTTTAGTAATATAACAGTATGATAATATTAATCAAAGATTTAACAATGATTTAAGTTAAGAGGTTTTTATGAAGGAAAATAATTCTCACTCAAACGAGTTGTATACAGGTTCAATACCGAAAAAAATGTTTCTATTTGCGATACCTCTTTTCTTGACAGGTATATTGCAACTTCTCTATAATGCTGCAGATATGATTGTTGTTGGGAGATTTGCAGGTACAGCAGCACTTTCGGCTGTTGGTGCTACAAGTCAGCTTATCAATCTTTTCATTAACTTATTCACAGGGCTAGCACTTGGTGCGAGCGTTGTTGCCTCTAGATATTTTGGTGCTAATGACGATGAAGGTCTTTCGCAAACCGTCCACACATCTATAGCGTTGTCGGTGGTGGCAGGGATTTTCATAACAATAATTGGTTGCACATTAGCTCGACCGATTTTAGTATTAATGGAAACGCCAGCAGATGTTTTAGATGGTGCGGTTTTATATATTCGCATTTTCTTTAGTGGTATGGTTTTTAATATGGTTTACACTTATGGCGCAGCTGTTTTGCGTGCAATAGGTGACACAAAACGTCCGTTACTTTTCTTGACAATTGCTGGGATTGTTAATGTAATTTTGAATTTAATTTTTGTTATAGTATTCAAACTTGGCGTGGCAGGAGTTGGTTTAGCAACTATTTCATCGCAAGCAATTTCAATGGTTTTGGTTATACGCTATTTGATGAAAATTAATGGAGCGGCAAGATTTTCATTTAAGAAATTGGCATTTCATAAAGATAAGTTTGCAATGCTGTTGAAATTTGGACTACCAGCAGGCATACAAAGTTCACTTTTTGCATTTTCTAATGTTATCGTTCAGTCTTCGATAAATATTTTCGGAACAGCAGCTGTTGCAGGTAATACGGCAGCTACTAATATCGATGGATTTATGATGATAGTGTCGTTGTCTTTCAACCAAGCAAACATTGCATTTGTTAGCCAAAATATTGGTGCGAAACAGTATTCACGTGTACGTAAATCTTTCTTTACAGCGTCTGCGATGGGGCTTGCTTTTATAGTGACGTTAAGCTCATTTGCTATTTTATTTAGTACGCAATTAATTAGTTTATACACAAATGATCCAGAAGTTATCGCTTATGGCATTGAAAGATTGATGTTTAATGCAACATTCCAATTTTTCTGTATGTTTATGAATGTTTTTGGTGGTCAAATGCAAGCTTTAGGACACGCAGTACTTGCAATGATTATTTCTTTGTGTGGAGGCTGTATGTTGAGAATTGTTTGGATTTATACAATTTTTACTATGTTCCCAACTTTAAGAAACTTGTATGTTTCATATGCGGCATCGTGGGGAATTACAGCACTGGTGCATTTTATTTTCATTATGTATTTCTTCCGAAAATTCCCAAAAGAGGATTGTCCTTTACCAAATAGAGTGTAGAATATTATAGAAATTTCGAGAGAAGTGTTTATTGCACTTCTCTTTTTGTTGTCAACAGAGTGACTTAGGGAGTTTTCTCAAGTTTACTAATCAAAATGAGCTATAAAAACACAAATAATTATATCAAATGTTTTAATTTTTGATTTTCAACATAATATTAAATACGTACAAAATTGACTAAAATCGAAATTATCTATTGAAAAAAGTTTGAAAAAAGCGTAAAATATAATAAGGTATAGCTGGAGGTAATCTATGACAAAATTTGAAAACTTTTTATACGATATGAAGGACAAAACGGTTGACATTATCGGTGTTGGCGTTAGCAATCGTCCTTTGATAAAATTACTTGCAAATAATGGCTCGAAAGTTCGTGCTTTCGACAGAAATGAAAAACTCGATACTAGCGAATTTGATGGTCTTGACGTTGAATTTATTCTTGGTGACGGATATCTTGAAAAACTTGGCTCTGAAATTATCTTCAGAACTCCTGGTATGC
This sequence comes from Clostridia bacterium, assembly GCA_044426345.1. Classification (GTDB taxonomy): domain Bacteria; phylum Bacillota; class Clostridia; order Oscillospirales; family Butyricicoccaceae; genus CAYJLC01. The sequence continues at coordinate 14,826 of JAWXUP010000020.1, forward strand.
ACCCTGAAAATGAATTTTTGGTTAAAGCACGTCAAAAAGGTTGTAAAATCACTTCAGAAATGGAAGTGTTTTTTGAGGTTTGTCCGTGTAAAATAATCGCAATTACTGGTTCGGACGGAAAAACTACCACAACTACGCTAATTTCAAAAATACTAGAAAATGACGGATATACTTGCCATCTAGGTGGGAATATCGGACGTCCTTTGCTTTGTGATGTGCCAGAAATGGCTGATACAAACGTGTGCGTTGTGGAACTTTCATCATTCCAATTGCAAACTATGACAAAAAGTGCCGACGTGTCGGTTATTACAAATATCACGCCAAACCATCTTGATATGCACAAGGATATGCAAGAATATATCGATGCGAAAAAGAATGTTTTTGCAAACCAAACTCACGATGATATGCTAGTTGTAAATCTTGATGATGACGTGTCTAAAGATTATAAATCAGATGGTACAACCGTGTATTTTTCGCAATACAAACACTCAAAACAAGGTGTTTTTATCGAAAATGATGAAATAATATTAAATACAGGAATTTTACGCAAAACAGTGATGAATATTAACGATATCGTACTTCCTGGTTTTCACAATGTCTGCAATTATATGACTGCGATTTGTGCAACTTATAAAATGGTAGACACGGCGAGTATTGTTGAGGTTGCAAAAACTTTCCGTGGAGTTGAGCATAGAATTGAATTTGTGCGTGAGCTTGACGGCGTGAAATATTTCAACGATAGCATCGCAACCAGTCCTACACGTGCGATTGCAGGGCTTAATTCGTTTGACCAAAAAGTGATACAAATTGCTGGTGGTTATGACAAAAAACTAGATTTTGCACCACTTGCACCTGTTATTTCAAAATCGGTTAAAAAACTTATTTTGGTTGGTGCTACGTCAGAAAAAATCAAAACTGCAGTACGTGAAGTAGACCAAAATATCGAAATTTTAATGTGCGACGACTTTACACAAGGTGTTGAAAAGTCACGAGAAATAGCCGAAGATGGTGACGTTGTAATTCTATCACCAGCGTGTGCATCTTTTGATTTATTCCCAAATTTCGCAGTTCGTGGCAATTTATTCAAAAAAATCGTAAATGATTGGAGATAAAATGAAAGAAATTATAGAAAAACTTTGTAATGTAGATGGTATTTCGGGTTATGAAATGAATGCCTCGCTTGTTGCAAAAGAACTTATAGAACCATACGTTGATGAAGTTTATATTGATAAATTCGGTAGCGTTATAGGTCGTAAAAATAGTAAAAAAGCAGATGCAAAAACCATAATGCTTGATGCTCACGTTGACCAAATTGGATTTATCGTGACTGATATAGACGATGCTGGATTTTTGAAATTCACAAGCGTTGGTGGTGTTGACCCACGTATGCTTTTGGGTCTTGACGTTTTTGTACACGGAACGGAAAAAATTCGTGGTATTATTTCGTGTCTGCCACCTCATCTGGGAACTTCGGCAAATAGCGTACCTTCTATCGAAGAAATGGCTATTGACGTTGGCTTTTCTAAAGAACAAGTGCAAAAAATCGTGAAAATTGGCACTCCTATTACGTTTGCTGAGGAAGTTTACAGTTTGTCAAGCGATACTGTAACGGGTAAATGTTTAGATGATAGAGCTGGAATTGCTAGTATAATTTACGCTATGCAAAAGCTTGAAAAAAGCGAACTTGATGTAAATGTTGTAACGTGTTTTTCAACAAATGAAGAAATTCACAGTACAGGTGCGATTACGTCAACTTTTAATATCAGACCAGACTACGCAATTGCTATCGACGTAACTCACGGTAAAACTCCAGATGCACCATCGGGAAGAACGCATCCACTTGGAAATCTTTGCATTGCATTAGGTCCTAATTTGCACCCAAAAATGAGCCGTGATTTGATAAAAACTTGCAAAACTTATGATATTCCGTACGTAATTGAGGTTGAAGAAGGTCATACAGGCACAAACGCTTGGCATATTCAAGTGGTTCGCTCTGGCGTTCCAGTTTCGCTGATTTCGTTCCCACTAAAATATATGCATACTCCGATTGAAACGGTGAAAATTTCGGATATAAAAAACGCTGGTAAATTAATTGCAAAATACATCAAAGATTACAGGGAGGACAAAAATGATTAATCTTAAATTAATAGACACTCTTTGTAATATTTCGGGAACTTCTGGAAATGAAGAAAAAGTTTGTAAATTCATAAAAAAAGAGATAAAAGATTATGTAGACGAGCTAAAAGTTGACACAATGGGTAATCTTATCGCTTTTAAAAAAGGTGAAAAAACACCGAAAAATCGTGTGATGATTTGTGCACATATGGACGAAGTTGGCTTTATCGTAAAAGACATCACCGAAGATGGAATGATTAAGTTCGGTTTTTGTGGTGGTATAGATACTAAAGTTGTGCTTGGTAGACGCGTGAAATTCGGCAAAGTTTGTGGCGTTGTTGGAATTAAAGCAGTTCACCTAACAACTGCTGATGAACGCAAAAAAGCCCCAGCATCTAGTACTTTATATATAGATATCGGTGCAAATAGTAAAAAAGAGGCAGAAAATTTAGTGTCACTGGGTGATTACGGTACTTTTGACAGCCTTTCTTACGAATTTGGCGATGGTTTTTATAAAGCGAAAGCATTAGATGACCGTTATGGTTGTGCTTTGATGATTGAAATGATTAAAACTGAGCTTGAATATGACACATATTTCTCGTTTAATGTTCAAGAAGAAGTTGGACTTCGTGGAGCTATGGTGTCGGCTTATGATATAAAACCAGATATCGCAGTAGTTTTAGAAACAACAACTGCAGCTGATATTTCTGATGTTAAAGGTCAAATGAAAGTTTGTTGTTTGGGTGAAGGCGTAGTTATTTCTTATATGGATAGAGCTACGATTTATGATGAAGAATTATACAATAAAGCAACGGCATTGGCAGATGCTCACGGTATAAAATGGCAAACAAAATCGCTTATTGCAGGTGGAAATGACAGTGGAACTATCCATAAAAGTCGTGCTGGTGTTAAAACAGTGGCTTTGTCTGTCCCAACTCGATATTTACACTCTCCAGCGTGTGTTGCAAAAATTTCTGATATGGAAGAAACATACAAAATGCTTGAGATTTTTATGAAAGAAGGTATTAATTAATGATTTTCGAACTTACAAAAGAAATATGTGGCGTATTTGGTCCATCAGGACGTGAAAAAGATATTGCAAATGCTATAAAATCAAAAATCGAAGGCTATATTGACGAAGTATATACAGATAATTTAGGAAATTTAATCGCACACAAAAAAGGAACTGGTGCAAAAGTAATGGTTTCGGCTCATATGGACAGCATCGGTATGGTGGTTTCATATATTGAGGACGATGGTTTCTTGCGTTTCGGTTCTGTTGGAGGTCTTTCAAAAGCTGATTTAATTAACATTCCAGTGCGTTTTAAAAATGGTACTCGTGGAGTTGTTTCTCATACTGAAGGCAAAAAATTCAATGACCTTACAATCGCAGATTTCTTTATTGATATCGGTGCGAAAGATAAAGCAGAGGCTATGGAATACGTTAAAGTTGGCGATTTCGCAGTTTATGCAACTGATTGTGTGAAACAAGGAAACGTGATTATTGGACCATATATGGACGATAGAATTGCGTGTGTTGCACAAATTATGGCGATACAAAATCCAGAACCATCGGATAAAGATATATATTATGTTTTCTCGGCTCAAGAAGAGGTAGGTCTTAGAGGTGCAACTGTTGCAAGTTATGCTATCGACCCAGATTTTGGTATTGCGATTGACGTTACAGATACTGGTGATACGCCAGATAAAACCGATAAAATGGCAGTGAAATTAGGTGAAGGTGCTTGTGTGAAAATTATGGATAGGTCTGTAATTTGCTCGGAAAAAGTTCGCGACACAATGTTTGATGCTGCGAAAGAACTTGGAATTAACGCACAAAGTGAAGTTTTACGTTTTGGTGGAACTGATACAGGAGCTATGCAAAGAGCACGTGGTGGAGCATTGGTTGGTGCTATTTCAATTGGCACAAGATATATCCACTCGCCACAAGAAATGGTAAATATCAGCGACGTTATTGATTCATCAAAATTACTTGCGATGACTATAAAAATGCTGTAAAAAATTGTGTGGGCGAACTGTATTTGTCCGTACAATACCACAAAATACTACCGCACAAAAAAATGACACTTGTAGGGTACGGCGTCCTCGACGTACCGTTGCACGCGATAAAAAATCATAGAACAAAAAAATAAAATGCACCCTGTAGGGGCGAACAGTGTTCGCCCGTGCCGTACCGTACTAAAAAATACGACCGTATAAAAACATTGCACGGTTGTAGGGTACGGCGTCCTCGACGTACCGTCACGCAAAAAAATCTGCATAAACATTAAATAAAATGTACGCAATATGACGGACGACCACGGGTCGCCCCTACAAAAATATAAAACAATGCAACCTGTAGGTTATGGCGACCTTGACGTATTGTTACGCAATATGAAAACGTTGCACACTCCCTCAGTCACTTCGGTGACAGCTCCCTCGGAGAGGGAGCCAAAGGAAAAGCCTCCCTCTTCGAGGGAGGTGGCAAAATCTTCGATTTTGACGGAGGGAGTTTGCCCATAATAAAATATAATTGCATAAAAAAATATCAAAGGAATTGACAAAAAAATGAGTATAATTTCAAATGAAACACGTGAATTTGGACGTCAGGTTCACAAAAAAATACAACCTTATTTTGAAAAAGTAGACGAAATCGTTGATATCAACACGGAAAAGGTGCTTTCTGCGTATAGAAAACATCGTGTATCTGAGGTTATGCTAGGTATGACCACAGGCTACGGATATGATGATGTTGGACGTGATACGCTAGATAAAATTTACGCCGATATTTTCGGCACGGAAAGTGCGCTTGTGCGTATTCAATTTGTAAACGGTACACACGCTATAGCAGCGGCGATGTTTGCTTGCGTTAAATCAGGCGATACGCTACTTTCTATCACTGGTGCACCATATGACACGTTATTAAACACTGTAAAAGGTGATTTTCATGGCTCGTTTAAAAGCTATGGTATAAATTACAAACAGCTTGAATTTAGTGATAGTTTTGATTTGGATTTGATTAAACAAACTATTTTAGAAGATGACAGCATCAAAACTATATTTATCCAACGCTCAAAAGGTTATGCACAACGTATAACTTTACCAGTTGAAAAAATCGGAGAAATTTGTGCGTTCGTAAAAAGTATCAAGCCAGAACTTATCGTGCTAGTAGACAACTGTTACGGTGAATTTGTTGAAAAAATCGAACCTACAAACGTTGGCGCAGACTTAGTTTGTGGTTCGCTTATCAAAAATATTGGTGGTGGTATTGCTCCTACTGGTGGTTATATCGCAGGTCGTTCAGATTTAATCGAAAACGCATCTTTCAGACTTACAGCACCTGGTATTGGTGGTGAATGTGGTTCGACTTTGGGTAATAATCGTGCATTATATCAAGGATTATTCTTAGCGTCACACGTTGTAGGTCAAGCTATCAAGACTGCGATTTTCACTGCACAAGCTATGCTGGATTTAGGTTATGATGTAAAACCACAACCTGATGAGATGCGTCACGATATTATTCAAACGGTGGACTTTGGTACACCAGACCCACTTCTTCGTTTTTGCGAAGGGATACAATCTGGCTCACCAATTGACTCACACGTAACACCGTATCCTTGGGATATGCCAGGATATCAAGACCAAGTTGTAATGGCTGCTGGTGCGTTTATTCAAGGTTCATCTATCGAACTTTCAGCTGATGCGCCGATGCGTGAACCATATACTTGCTTTGTTCAAGGTGGACTTACTTATGAAAGTGGAAAAACAGGCGTGTTAATAGCAGTGGACAAAATATTAAACAGAAATATATAAAACGAGGTATTGTATATGAATCAATTTAAAGATTTTATTTTCTCGGAATTCGGAATGGGTGTAATAAATGTACTTTGTTTTGTTCTTTTGATGACAAATAGTAGTGCTTTTGGCTTTATTGGGTGCATTGTTTGGCTTTTATTTTTAATAAATTCAATACAACGCACGAATTTAATAGGAATGAGAACAGTTTATTTTATCTGTACTTTTTTAGTGTGCTTGTTGCTGTTTTTAAATATCGTAGTTGCTGTAGGCAAAGTTATGGGTTAATAAATTTTTCGAATTAAATATTAATGAGCGGCCTTTAGTGGTCGCTCATTTTTTGTGATTTTGCACATAAAAAAGCTGTAGAAAATCAATCCTACAGCTTTGGGATATTAAATTTTACGTTGTTTTATAAAACCAGCGTACATAATCATAGCTGCCATTGCCCAAAAGTAGCCTACCATATAAGGTACTTCGAAAATATTTTCAAAATAACAGTGAGCCAAAACGCCACACATTCCTGAAAGCATTGCAACACATGGTACGAAAAGATTAGTATTTCGAACTCTGCCGATTGCTTTTACTGATAAAACTACAACAGCAAGCAATAATAAAATATAAAAAGCGATGCCCATATATCCCATTTCTACTAGTGTTTTTAGGTAATAGTTATCCATATAGAAGTACTCAAATCCGTATGATGAGTCGATAACTTGATTTTGCATTGCAACAGCGCCACCAAAACGTCCTAAGCCGAAACCGAAAAATGCATTACATTCCTCTAAAAGTCCTAGTCCGATAGACCAACGAAGTGATCTGCCACCAACAGCTGAAGCTGCAGCATAGTCGCTTGTGAAAAGATATGTTATACGGTTTGTAACTGATGGCACGAAAACCACGACGGTTGCACCAGCAGCGAGTAACAGTGCTATAATTCTTCTATCGACAAATATTGCAAAAATTACAACTGCAAGAGCCATACCAAGCCATGCACCTTTTGAAAATGTGAAAAGAACGGCAAAACATAGCAACATCGTAAAAAATCCTGCAGTTAATTTACCCAAAAGGCTTTTTGCTGTATAAAAATATGCTGTAACCATAGGTGTTAGAAGAACTAAAAGCGAACCCATAACATTTGGGCTACCAGTTAGCGAGAAAACACGAGTTCTAACTGACTCTTCAGAAGAAGATGTCCACGTTGCAGGAACTTCAACTGCTACGATAAATTGATAAATACAGTGAATACCAAGTGCTATAATCACGGCAATTAGTGTATTGTATAGTATTTTAAAGTCACGGTCATCTTCTATCAAGCGAACGATAACGAAGAACCATAAAATATATTGCACAACTGCTCGATAACCAGCAACTGCGATATAAAAAATTGGTGATACCCAGCACATTAAAAATAAACCGACTGCTAAAAATAAGAAAATATAGCTGTCAAGAGGTGTTGTTTGAGGTGCATTTGGCGATTTTTTAAGAGCTATGCGATAGATAACCGTCACGAAAAATAGAATCATCAAAAGCTCGTCCCAAACAGACGCTAAAGATGCTATTTGAAGTACCGAACGTATAAAATAATCTATCGGAAGATAAAGTCCGAAAATTACTAGTAAAAATCCCTTAAATCCGATTTTCGTGAATGGTCTTAAAACCAAGCTAGATGTAGTTAAATTAACAAATAAATTTACAAAGAAATTGAAAATTTTGCACAAAAACGACTGTTCATATATCGCACCTAAATACTGCAAAAATCGTATAATTTGTTTAACGACCCTTTCATATAAAGAAGTGTATAATGCACTGTCGGAAGTTATAAATTTCTCCCATAAAATGCGAGTTTTCGAGGTTTGATAGTGTTTTTTTGTTGCCTCAATTGTATTATGGATAGCGCCTTCTTTGTAAATATCAATAGTTTTAAGAGCAAATCTGAAAAGCAGACTACTTTTAAATATATTAATCATCAACACTCACCGATTCTATAGATGCATTTAGTTCGAAACCACGAGTTTTAAGTGTGAAAGTTCTACCTGCACGAACTTCTTGTGTGCCGATTTTTAAGATAGGTGTGTTTGCAGCGATTTCTGATTCTACAGTAATAACATAGTCAACTTTGATTGGGTCATAAGCTTCAACGATTTCACCGACATCTGTAATAGTTTGAACAACATATTGTTCAGTATATACATCTGTTATATAAGCATCAACATAATCACTACCAGAAATTAATTGTGCGCCTAAAATTGGGTGAAGTTCTAATTCCTCTTGAATAAATTGGCTTGCACCACGTATTCTAAATGTTGAGGTCATTGTAACAGTAGGTGATACAGCCTCTTTGATAGGTGTTGCAAGTAAAGTTACAGCAATTGCAGCTACAGATGCTAAAATAGCCGCCGCTACAATAAAGTCTACCACGTTAATCTTTCCGAATAAACGTCCTTTTTGGTCAATAATTTTCATTTCTACCTCCGATAATAAAAAAAGTTTAATTTTCAGTTTAATTTTAACCAATTTTATGTTAAAATAATATACGTATAATATTATACTATAAATTTATGTAAAAATCTAGACCTTTGGAGGAATAATGAAAATTTTAATGCTAATGGGTGGTGGCGACGTTGGTGGCGCAAAAACCCATATTATGTCGATTGCAAAAAATTTATCGTGTGAGCACGATTTTAAACTGGTAAGCTTTCGCGATGGAGATTTTCCACGTGAGGCAATAGAGGCCGGTATCGACGTTGAAATTATATCTTCAAAAAATATAATTAAAGACAGACAAAATTTCATAAAATTAGTGCGTGAGTTTTCACCAGAAATAATACATTCGCACGGAGCAAAAGCAAATCTCTTTGCGGCACAAACAAAATTTATGTTTGACATACCAACCGTGTCTACTGTGCATTCAGATTATAAGTTAGACTATTTAGGTATGCCACACAAACAATATACTTTCGGTGTGATAAATGCGATGTCATTGCGTAAACTTGATTTTTATATCTCAGTAGCTGGACGTATGAAACAAACTTTGATAAGCAGAAAATTCAATCCAAACAAAATTTTCAAAATATATAACGGTATTGACTTTGAAGTAGAACCGAAAAATGCAGACCGTGTAGAATATTTTGCGAAATTTGGATATGAAATACACGAAAACGACGTGATTTGTGGAATTGCTGCACGTCTTACAGAGGTAAAAGACTTTCCAACGTTATTTAACGCTTTCAAAATTGCATCAGACGAAAATCCTAATTTGAAACTTGCAGTAGCTGGCGATGGCGAAGATAAAGATGAGCTTATAGAACTTGCTAAAAAACTTGGAATTTACGAGAAAATAATGTTCCTCGGTTGGATTTCAGACGTATCGAATTTCTTCAGTTCGCTTGATATTAATATGCTGACATCAATTTCGGAAACATTTCCGTATTCAATTTTGGAAGGTATTTTGGAAGGTGCGTCTACAATTTGTTCAGACGTTGGTGGTATGAGTGAACTTATTGACACGGAAATTAACGGATATATTTTCACGCCACGAGATGTTGATGCTTTGGCAAAACAGATGATAGATTTATCTATAAATCGTGAAAAAAGAGAGCATTTTGCAGAATTATTGTTCGCAAAAGCTAAGGCAGAGTTTTCGCTTAAATCTACTTACAACACGCAAATTGAGATATATGAAAACTGTATTAAACGCTATAAACTTCAAAAAGAAAAACACCATAAAATCACAATTTGTGGAGCTTATGGCAAAGGAAATGCAGGCGATGACGCTATTTTGCGTGCGATTATCAACGAACTCAAGGATTTAGACGAAAATATTCCACTGTGTGTTATGTCGCGTTCGCCAGAAAATACCAAAAGGGATTACCACGTAAACTCAATTTTTACGTTCAATTGCTTTAAATTCCTTAGAAGTTTTGCGACGTCGAAAATATATATAAACGGTGGTGGTAGCTTAATTCAAGACGTCACATCTACACGTTCGCTTTATTTCTATCTTTTCACACTTGCTAGTGCAAAAATTTGTGGTGCAAAGGTAATGATGTATGGTTGTGGTATTGGACCTGTTGATGGTAAAGTGAACCGAAAAATCGCTGCGAAAGTAATAGATAAATACGTTGATGTGATAACTTTGCGTGATGAAATTTCTATTGATGAACTTGAAATTTTGGGAGTTACACGTCCAAAAATCGTGTTAACTGCCGATCCTACGATGAATTTAAAACCAAACGAAGAGATTTTGGTGAAAAAAGCATTAATGGAGGCTGAAATTCCAGAAAACAAACGATATATCGGTATCGGAGTGAGAAATTGGACAGGGCTTGGTGATGTTCTAGATGGAATTGCTCAAGGTATTGAATATGCACACAAAAAACACGGATTAATTCCTGTATTTTTACCGATTGAATATCCGAGCGACCTTGTGCCGTCAGAAAAAATAGCCGAAAAACTTTCTTGCGAGAATTATATAATTAACACACGTCAATCTACTGAAACAACGATAGGTTTATTTGCGAAAATGGACTTAGTGCTAGGTGTTAGACTGCACTCACTTATTTTTTCAGCTGGAAATGGAGTGCCAGTTATCGGTATGTCTTACGATGTGAAAGTTGACGGATTTTTTAAATATATCGATTCTGATTTATGCGTAGATTTACGAAAAATCAATATAGAAACGCTTGAACATATGATTGATAAGGCGTTAACGCAAGAATATCACCAAAAAGTTATAGAAACTTCGGAAAAATTGCGTAATATGGAGCAATTAAATCTTGAAATTTTAAAAGAATTATTATAAAAAACCTAAGAGGAAATACTATGAAAAAAATTGTATGCTTGTCAACCACAAGCTTTGACCCACTACCAACGAGAAAACAAAATATTATGACAAGACTGCCAGATTGCGAAGTGTTATATTTTGACCCACCAGTGTCATTTATCGCACCACTTAAAGATAAAACGGCATTCAAAAAAGTGTTTCGTTTCTTAAAAAAACCATACAATCCGAAAAAAAATATAACCGTGTATTCAATGCCACCAGTTATACCTTTTTTTAATAAAATTCGTTTTGTAAATAAAGTAAATCAATTTTTCGCATCGGTTTACGTAAATTCAAAAATCACAAAGCATAACTTTCACGATGTACTTTTGTGGTGTTATTCACCATCATCGTGCGATATTGTTGACAGAATACAGCACAAACACTTAGTTTATGACTGCGTTGACCGTCATAGTGGCTATGTTGGAATGATAAATCCACAAATTGTTGATAATATGGAAAAAGACCTTGCGAAAAAATCGAGCATAGTTTTTTCTACAGCAATAGGTTTGCACGAAACGTTGATTAAGCATAATCAAAACGCATATATGATACCAAATGGGTGTGCTTATGAGTTGTTTTCTAAAGCAAATAGCAAAGATTTTGCGATACCACAGGAGCTAAAAGATGTACGTGGTAAAGTTTTCGGATTTGTTGGTATGTTGCAAGAATGCATCGCTTATGATTATATCGAAGAATTGGCGAAATCACGTCCACAAGATACTATTATTTTTATCGGAAGAACATTACCTGGTGTTAGTATAGAGCATTTGAAAAAATACGATAACATAATTTTTAGAGGACTAGTTCCACAAGCAGAGTTACCAGCATATATTTCACGATTTGATGTTTGCTTAAATACATTTACTAGTGGAATGCTATCAAAAGACGTAAGTCCGTTGAAATTTTACGAATATTTAGCAACAGGAAAGCCGATTGTTTCGACAAAAGAACCTTTGCAAGTTGCTGATTTTGCCGATTGCATTTATATCGCTGAGAGCAAAGAGGAATTTTTGGTTCAATGCCAAAATGCTCTTGATGAGCACGGTGAAGAAAAAATAAAAACTCGTATGAATTGTGGTAAAATGTGTTCTTGGACAGAACGAGTGAAGCAAATGCATAAGATTTTAGACGGACAATATATGTATTAAATGGCAAATGTAACGAATGACACAAAGTATAAGGTTATCGTTAAAAATAAGACATATTAATTATATAAATGTACTTGCGAAAGCGAAAAAATTACGGTATACTATATATAATAGCAGAGTTTGGAGTTATTTGGGTTAGAAATCAAATAAACCATTTGCGTATATAGAAAAGTAAAAATTTGGAGGAATTATTATGTTTGAAAATTTAGTAGAAATTTTAAAAGCAAATCCACGTAAAATCGTGTTTACAGAAGGTCACGACCCTCGTATTCAAGAAGCAGCAGTTAGACTTAAAAACGAAGGCTACTTAGCACCAATTCTAATTGGTACAGATGAAGCAATCGCTGAAACTGCTACAAAAGGTGGTTTTGACGTTGATGGTATCATCAAAATTGATCCAGCTACATATGGCAAAATGGACGAAATGGTTGAAGCTATGGTTGCACTTCGTAAAGGCAAAATGTCTGCAGAAGATTGCAAAGCTGCTCTTTCAAAAGGTAACTATTTTGGTACAATGCTTGTTAAAATGGGTGAAGCAGATGCACTTCTAGGTGGTGCTACTTATTCAACAGCAGATACAGTACGTCCTGCATTACAACTTATTAAAACTAAACCAGGCGCACACTTAGTAAGTTCTTGTTTCATCATGGCACGTGATGAAGAATTACTTGCAATGGGTGACTGTGCTATTAATATCGACTACCAAGATACTTTGGATAAAGAAGGCAATGTTGTATTATCAGCGGCAGCTAAACTTGCTGAAGTGGGTGTTGAAACAGCAAAAACAGCAAAAACTTTCGGTATTGACCCTAAAGTTGCGTTTTTATCATTCTCAACAAAAGGATCAGGTAAAGGTGCTGGCGTTGATCTTGCTAGAAATGCTTGTGCAGCTGCAAAAGAAATGGCTCCTGAATTTGACATCGACGGTGAAATGCAATTTGATGCAGCAGTTTCTCCAGTTGTTGGACAACTTAAATTCCCTGGCTCTAAAGTTGCAGGATATGCTAACACATTTATTTTCCCAGAAATACAATCTGGTAACATTGGCTACAAAATAGCTCAACGTTTAGGTGGTTTCGCTGCTTACGGACCAATTCTTCAAGGATTAAACGCACCAATCAATGATTTATCTCGTGGTTGTGATGCTGAAGAAGTTTACAATATGGCTATCATAACAGCAGCAATGGCGTAAATTTTAATATTTTATCCCTATCAAATCAATCTCAAGGTTGGTCTGATAGGGATTTTTTTGTTGCATCGTATTTTACAACATACCGTCACCTGAAAACAATGCACTAGTAGGGGCGAACAGTGTTCGCCCGTAACCACGCAATAAAAATATCGCCTAATAAAAACATTACACAGTGTAGGGTGGGGGCTTGCTCCCACCGTTAATAAAATCTGCAATAATTATATTTTAAATGTATGTATTGGTGTGGCACGGGCGAACACAGTTCGCCCCTACATGGTGCATATGTTTTGGGTGAATATATTTTACAATACGGCACGGGCGAACACAGTTCGCCCCTACAAGGTGCATATGTTTTGTGCGAATATATTTTACAACACGGCACGGGCGAACACAGTTCGCCCCTACATGGTGCATATGTTTTGGGTAAATATATTTTACAACACGGCACGGGCGAACACAGTTCGCCCCTACGATAAAACAATTCAAAATACTATAAAAAAGACGTAGGACTAAAAAATCCTACGTCAAATTTTATTTATTTTTAAATTAAACCATATTTTTAAGATATTTTTCTTCAAAAGCAGCTAGTTTTGATAGATATGGTTGTTCTTGTTTGTTTCTTGAAATTAAGTATGAGTGAGTATTAAAACCTTCGGCACCGTTTACTTGTTGGATAATATAAATAGCAATGTTTGAACAGTGGTCTGAGATTTTTTCTAAATCGTGTACTAAATCTAAGAAGTAGTGACCGCTGTCGATTGAACATTTATCATCATTTAGACGATTTAGGTGGTTAGTTTTTAGAAGTTCACGCATCATATCGATAACATCTTCAAGAGGTTCTATGCTTGTTGCAAGCTCTGCATCACGAGTTTGATATACTTTGTGAGTTAATGCTAAAACTTCATCAACTGCAGATATCATAATTTTAAGTTCTTCGAAAGCCTCTTCATTTAATCTGATGTTTGAAGCTTGAAGTTCTGTGCAAGTTCTTAAAATGCTGTCTGAGTAGTCACCAATTTTTTCAAAATCAGCAAGAGTACGTAGCATTTCCATATGTAGCATTTTTGGAGCACCGAAAGCAAGACCACTGATGCCTAGAAGGTATTTTGAAATTTCAACTTCAGCAGTGTCTAGGAATTTTTCGTTTGCTGCAAAATCGTCTGCATTAGGAATTTCACCCTTTGTAAATTGTTGAGTTGCAAGGGAATAGTTTTCGCAAGCTTTTTCAGACATAATGCCGATACAATATCCACATTGTTCTAGAGCAAGTTCTGGAGAATTATAGAAACGTTTATCAAGTCTTGAAAGAGGACTTTCAGGAACTTTTTCGTAAGGTATAGTTTTTTCTGCCATACGAACTAAAACTTTGTTAAATGGAACAAAGAATAGTACAACTAATATGTTGAAAATTGAGTGGAAATTGGCGATACCAGCTTTGTCTATATTTTCATTCCAAAAATCGAAACCGATTATTGAATTTAGAGAATAAATTGCGATTAAAAACAGCGCAGTACCAATAAAGTTAAAGTAAAAGTGAACACAAGCTGCTCTTTTTGCGTTTTTGTTTGCATTTAGAGAAGATAAAATCGCTGTGATACAAGTACCGATATTTTGACCTAAAATGATAGGAATAGCAGCAGCGTAAGTTATCATACCAGTAGTAGATAATGCTTGTAAAATACCAACTGATGCAGATGAACTTTGAATAACTGCAGTTACTAAAGCACCAACGATAACACCTAAAATTGGGTTTGTAAACATAATAAATAGCTGTTGGAACTCTGGGATTTCTTTAAGTGGAGAAACAGCGCCTTCCATGGTGGACATACCAATGAAAAGTATACCAAATCCGATTAAAATTGTCCCAATATCGTGTTTTTTCTTGCTTTTACAAGCTACTAATAAAATAACACCGACTAAAATTGCAATATACGCAAAGTTTGCAGGTTTTATAAGTGTCATAAAAACATTGCCAGTGATAGCAGAACCATTGTCTAAACGTAGTATTTGTGCAGTAATTGTAGTACCGATGTTAGCACCTAAAATAATACCGACAGACTGCGAAAGGTTCATAATACCAGCATTAACAAAACCGATAACCATAACGGTTGTTGCAGATGAACTTTGAATAACAAGAGTTACTAAAAGTCCCATTGAAATAGCTTTAAAAAGATTACCTGCAACGGTTTCTAGTGTTTTTTCAAGCTTTGAGCCAGCGACTTTTTCAAGCCCATTTCCCATAATGGTCATACCATAGATGAACATAGCAAGTCCACCAAATAGTTTGACGAATGACATTAAATTCATAATTATTCTCCAATATTCAATAATTTATTGCTTTAAAAGCAAACCATATATACTAATTATAAAAGATAATAGGTTATAATGTCAATATAAAATTTAATAATAACATAACAATATTAAGAATAAATAAAATTTAGGTAAAATTTGCCTTGAAAATATTGCAATTTATACATTTAAACTTAAAATATTTTATATAAAATAACATTTAGAGCCGAAAATTATGTAGAAAAATTAACATAAAAAGCTAATAATAAAAACATTTGCCAAAAGCTAAAAAATGTTTACAATATATACTTGTAAAACTTGCAAAAATGGTATAAAATAATATAATGAGAAAATATAGAATGGGGATATTATGGAAACGATAAATATTCTAGGTATAAATTTTAATAATATAACTTTAAACGGAGCTACTGACTATGCGATGGATTGTATAAATCGCAAAGATAAAGGTTATGTAGTAACTCCGAATTCTGAAATAGCGTATATGAGTCTTGAAGATGGAGATCTTTTAAATACAATAAATTCGGCCAAATTAGTATTGCCAGATGGTATCGGAATTATCCACGCTGGGAAAATTTTAAAAACTCCACTAAAACAAAAAGTAGCTGGTGTTGAATTTTCAGAGCAATTGGTTAGTAAAATGGCGCAAGAGAAAAAATCATTGTTCGTTTTGGGTGGAAAACCTGAAGTTGCACAAAAAGCTTGCCAAAATCTTGCTCAAAAATACGAAGGTCTGGTTATCGCAGGATATAAAGACGGATATTTCAAAGATGAACAAGAGGCGATTGATGCGATAAACGCACAAGATGTTGATGTTTTATTTGTTTGTTTGGGTGCTCCAAAACAAGAAAAATTCATAAGCAGAAACTTTGAAAAATTAAACGCTACAATAATATGTGGTGTTGGAGGTTCGGCAGATGTTTTTGCAGGAGAGGCAAAACGTGCACCAGATATTTTCGTAAAACTAGGACTGGAATGGTTTTATAGATTGCTAAAACAGCCAACTAGAGTAGGGAGAATGACTAGATTACCATTATTTTTGGTGGAAGTTGTAAAGTATAAAAAGAGAAATGCTGTATGATTGAGTAAAAGATTACAGTAGAAAATATTTTGGTCTTTAAAAATGAGAAAAAATAGAGAAAATTTGAAAAAATAGGAGAAAATTTTGGAATTTTGTAGTATTAGCATAGAAGATAAACAGAGAATTAGCGATTACCTTAAAACAGAAAAAATAGGAATCTGCGACCATTGTTTTACAGATATCTATATGTGGCAATCGCATTACCAAACTAAATTTTGCATTGAAGAGGATTTTTTATATATCAAAACAGCATCACTAGAAACGGGTGAAGATTACTATATGTGCCCGATTGGTAATGGTGATTTAAAATCCGCAATTTTAAAAATCGAAGAATATGCAAAAGAAAATTCAGACGATTTTAACTTAGTGTCAATAACCGATGAGAAAAAAGAGCAAATTGAAAAACTTATGCCAAATTATTTTGATTTTTACGAAAATCGTGACTTAGCAGACTACGTATATTTGGCTGAAAAGTTAATTACCCTCTCAGGTAAGAAATTACACTCGAAAAGAAATTTCATAAATAGATTCAAAACCGAATTTGAAGGTAGATGGTCTTACGAGCAATTAAACGATGAAAACTATAAAGATGCTTGGGAATTTCATAAAAAATGGTATAAAAAAGCAGGTGGACTAGAAGAGGAACTATCTCTTAAAGCAGAAACTTGTGCCATTAAAAAAGTTCTGGATAATTACAAAGTGTTAGATATTTTAGGTGGATTGCTTAGAATTGACGGCGAAGTTGTTGCGTTTACACTTGCGACAAAAAGTACGGACGATATGTTTGTTATTCAAATCGAAAAAGGTGACGTTAATTATCCGGGCGTTTACCCTATGATAAATCAACAGTTTGCAATGCATAATTGTAATGATGTAATTTATATCAATAGAGAAGACGATTTAGGTGTTGAAGGACTTCGTACAGCGAAACTTTCATACAAACCAGAAATCATTCGTATGAAGTATTCTGCAAAAATTAAAGCATAAGGCTTGGTGGAAAGATGATTTTTTATGCACAAGATAAAGATTTGACTCAAATAATCGAACTTTGGAATGAATGTTTCCCAGGTGAAACTGATTTTACTAATTATTTTTTCGAAAATCTATACCGTAAGGAAAATACTATCGTGCTGAAAGTTGATGAGCAAATTGTTGCGATGTTGCAGATGTTACCATATGAATCATCAATGGGAGATGTGACATATATTTATGGTGTTGCTACAGCGAAAAATCACCGTAAAAAAGGTTACGCAGAGCAGATTATGAATAAATCTTTCGAGATTTCACGTGAGCGTGGGCATAAATTTTCTGTATTAATCCCTGCAGAGGCTTGGCTTTTTGATTTTTACAAAAAATATGGCTATGAAACAAGATTTTATTATAAAACTATTGGAATGAAAAATTACATAGTGAAAGATATTTCGTGCAAGTTAAACTATGACGATTTTGAGGATTTTTGTGAGATTTATGAAAATGCGATAAAAGGTGATTTTTTCATCAAGCGTGATAGAAAATATTTTGAGCATCAAATTAATCTTTATGGTGATGGTGCTATGAAGTATGTAGAAGATGGAGAAATTATCGGCTATTCTTTTGGATATTTCAAAGATGACGTTATGATAATCGATGAGATTTTTGCTACTGATATTAACAAATGCCTACAGTCTTTTAGCGAGGTTTCGTGCAGAACATATGGCACAGAGCAGGCAATTGGAGTTATCAAGGTGCTTGGTGATGAAAACTTACCAAACAACGGATATTTTAATTTGATGTTTAATTAGAAAATGTTTAATTCTTATTTTAGAGGTAAAAAATGGAGAGTAAATTTAAAATTTCAGATACAAACAGGCAGTTTTTGATTATAATATACTCTATTGTAGTTTTTTACAGCTTGATATATATAGAGGGACAATACGCTTTTGCACAATATAACAGCTTTATTTTCCTTTCACTTTATGCTATAATTGGGTTTGTATTACCGATTTTGATTAACATTAAGTGCTTGAAAAAACCAGAAAATAAATTTGATAAGAATTCTATTAAGTTTTCGATATTTTTTGGCATAGGCATATCAATGATTATTGAAAGTGTGACTTTTTATATTTTTGAAGATACTTTTTTAACAATAGTTCAAAGTTCGCTTACAAGTAATTTGGAGTTTACATTGCCGATAAATATAGCAATAGTTCTTGCATTTTGCTTGATAGTAGTGATATATTTTACAGGAATTTTAACTACGCTTATGAAAGAATATTGCCCACTTTATTGTATTTTGGCGTGTGCAACTGCATTTTCTATTATGTATAATGGTAACACTTTCAAAAATATTGTATTAGGCTTTATAATATTTTATTCGTTAGCACTATTTTCTCAAATGAAAATACCTATAATTTTGCTGTCAATAAGCAGTCTTGTAGCGATTTTGTTTGAAAATATTTATAGCAAATATTATGCTTTTGGAATAATGCATTATTATAACTTTGCTTTTATAGTTGTAGGATTTTTCTTTATATTAAAAGCTATAAAAGTTATGGAAAAAATAATGTTTTATTATAAATTACAGACGATAAAATTTGTGTCATTGACGCAAAAAGAAATGAAAATTATCTGGTTTGCAGTTTTGCTACTTGGAATTTTTATTGCTACATATAATGGGAGGTTTTAATGGAAGAAAATAAAAAAACGACTAAACCGGTAGTTAGAAGAAAAAAGAGAAAAGGAAGAAGAAGTGGACTCGAAACAATTAGAGCTACAGTTTTATATATAGTCTTTGTACTTGCGGTGTCTGTATTATTATCATTTGTCGCGATTAAACTTTCAAATGATATGTTTGCATTTGTTAAAGAAGACAGACCTGTAACTATTGTGTTGCCAGAAGATGCAACGCTTAGCGAAGTTGTTGATATCGTAGTTGAAAATGGACTGGTAGATTACGGTACATTATTTAAGTTCTTCGTAAATATTTCGGCAAGTGGTAGTTCATTTACAGAAGGCACACACGAAGTGAATGAAAATCTTGACTATCGTGGACTGCTAAATGAACTCGCAAAAAGCACTGCAGAGTCTTCGTATGTAGAAACAATTAAGGTTACAATTCCAGAGGGCTACACATTAGAACAAATAGCAGAACTTATGGAAGAAAAAGGTGTTGTAACTTATGATGATTTCATAGACACAGCAGAAAATTATGAATTTAGTCACGAATTCTTGTCAACACACGAAGATGTTTATTATCAACTTGAAGGATTTTTATTCCCAGATACGTATGAATTTTACGTAAATGATAGCGCAGTTTCTGTTATCAATAAACTGCTTAACAACTTTGAAACTAGAACGTGGGAAATTATCGATTCACTTGAAGAATATAGCGAGTATGATGTTGACTTGTTCGAACTTGTAACTATCGCATCTTTAGTAGAAAGAGAAGCGGCAAAATCGGAAGAACAAGCTACAATTGCAGGTGTTATTTACAACCGTTTAGCAAGTTCGTCATATCCTTTCTTAAATATTGATGCGACTATTCAATATGCAGCTGGACACAGAGAAAATATTCTACAAGCTGACCTAGATGACGATGGTCCATATAACACATATACAAGAACTGGTCTTCCAGCAGGACCTATAGCAAACCCAGGGTTAGACGCATTACAAGCAGCATTTGAGCCAGAAGAACACGGTTACTACTTCTACGTAGCTGAATCTGACGGTTATCATATATTTACAACAAACCTAAGCGACCATAATGCAGCAGTCGCTAGTGTTCGATAAGAGGTGTATTAATGAAACCTGAAATATTAGCTCCAGCGGGAGATTTTGAAAAATTAAAATACGCAATAGCCTACGGTGCAGACGCAGTTTATATGGCTGGCAAGGAATTCGGAATGAGAAAAGCTGCAAATAATTTCTCAAATGAAGAATTTCACAAAGCTGTACAATATGCACACGATCGCGATGCAAAAGTTTATATCACAGCAAATATTTTAGCGCACAACGAAATGATGCCAAAAGTTCCAGAATACTTCGAATTTTTGGCAGATGCTAAGGTTGACAGTATTATCATCGGTGATATTGGACTGTTACCATACGCTAAAAAATACGCCCCAAATACCGATATTCACATAAGCACACAAACTAGTATAGTAAACTACGAAGCGGCTAGAATGTGGCACGAATTGGGCGCAAAAAGGGTAGTATTAGCTAGAGAGCTTAACTTCGAGGAAATCGCTGAAATTCGTGCAAAAACATCGAGCGATTTAGAGCTTGAAGCCTTTGTTCACGGTGCAATGTGTATGTCATATTCAGGGCGTTGCTTGATTTCAAACTACCTAACTGGTAGAGATGCAAATCAAGGCGAGTGTGCTCAACCTTGTCGTTGGAAATACAGCGTGGTAGAGGAAACTAGACCAAACGAATTTATGCCAATCGAGCAAGATGAATACGGTACATATCTGTTCAATTCGAAGGATTTATGCACAATTGATTATATTCCAGACTTAGTAAAAGCTGGTATAGATTCATTTAAAATCGAAGGCAGAGCAAAAACTGCTTATTATGCTGCTGGAATTACATCAGCCTATAAAAAAGCACTTAATACATACCTTGCAGACCCAGAAAATTATGTGTTGCCACAAGCCTCAAAAGACGAAATAATGAAGGTTTCACACAGAAATTACTTCACTGGTTTTTACCACGGAAGACAAGACAACAGCGAGTTTTATGAAGATTCACACTACATTCGTGAGTGGGACATTATCGGTCTTTTGGTGTCTTGCGATGACGAAGGAAATGCAGTATTTACGCAAAAAAAT
The DNA here is from genome assembly GCA_044426345.1 of Clostridia bacterium. Taxonomy (GTDB): domain Bacteria; phylum Bacillota; class Clostridia; order Oscillospirales; family Butyricicoccaceae; genus CAYJLC01. Next base: position 36,103 of record JAWXUP010000020.1, read on the forward strand.
CGTTTTTATAAAGGCGATGGTGTCGAGCTTGTTCAACCTAATATGGAGCCTTTTGCGTTTGAAATTGATGAGATGAAAAACGAAAAAGATGAAATTATCGAAGTTGCTCAGCACGCGACTATGATTTTTAAAATAAAACTACCATTTAAAGCGAATGAGTTTACGATTTTACGTAGACCTCGTAAGCAAGATTAAATATAAGCAGAAAATACAGTTAGAAGGTGAAAAATGATTAATATAACAAATTATTCGGTTATGAATATGGAAAACGCCATTCGTGGTGCTAGAAATCCTATGAATAGCTGGGAAAAGTCAGATAGTTACTATGATGAAAACGGAAATTATATACTAGGTGAAAACGATTTAGGACTAGCCGGAAGATTATGCCGTGCAGGGTCTGACCATAGAAAATTTGTACGTCAAATTTTAGTGTCGGTTGATATAAATGCGCCACTTTATTGGTGGAAAGAATATGATACTTACAAAGTGTCAACTGTAGCAAATTCAACAAGTACAATGCATAAAATTCATAGCAAACCGTTTGAGCTTACGGATTTTAGTGTTGATAAATTGTCTGATGAAGCCTTAAAACAAATGGAAATTTTTATTGCTTTTTTAGAGCAAACAAGACTTCAATTTGTAGCGACTAAAGATAAAGCACATTGGTATGATTTAATTCAATTGTTGCCATCAAGCTATAATCAACTGCGTACTTGCACATTTAATTACGAAACGTTAATTAATATGTATTACTCAAGAAAAGGGCATAAACTTGATGAGTGGCACGTTTTTTGTGACTGGATAGAAAGTCTGCCTTATGCGAAAAATTTAATCACAGGAATTTATGAAAAATAAAATATAAAAAATTATAATAAAAGGGGAAAATATTATGCATTATATGGGACTTAACGAAATTCGTGAGAAATTTTTAAGTTTCTTTGAAGAAAAAGGACATTTAAGAGCTGCATCTGCTCCACTTGTACCAATCGGAGAT
>JAWXUP010000104.1:0-6750 GCA_044426345.1 Clostridia bacterium
TCACCAGAAGAACGTCATAAACAGCGGTTGGAGCAGGAAAAGCCTGTTCTAGACGCGCTATTTGCATGGGCAGAAACCAGAGCCGCCGCGCCGAAGTCGGCACTTGGCAAGGCGCTGATTTATTTAAAAGAGCAGCGGCTTTATCTGGAAAATTATTTAAAAGATGGTCGACTAGAGCTATCTAACAACCGTGCCGAACGCAGTATTAAGCCATTTGTGATTGACCGTAAAAATTTTTTTTTTGCTAATACCCCAGAGGGGGCTCAAGGCAGTGCTGTGATGTTTAGTTTGATCGAAACAGCTAAAGAAAACGGATTGGATCCGTACCGATATTTGGTGTATATCCTAAAAACCGCACCGAGTTTAGACCAGACAACAGAAAATTGGGTTGCACCATTATTGCCACAAAATGCCCCCGATGAGTGCAAGGTGCCAAAATGAAATTAACGGCGAGTGAGAAAATCTCACTCGCCGTTAACGTTGCTGGAGTTGACGGTTATAGTGGAAAAAGCGAAAAATAAAAAATTTGCATATTTTGACTAAAATTATGTATTGAAAATGAGTTTTTCGTCAAAAAGAGCCGATGCATCAAATGACACATCGGCTTTTGGTGTAAATTAACTGAAAAAAAGTATTTTATAGCAGTTACTTGTGATGCACAACTATTTGGTGCAGATTTTATTGATACATACAAAGCAGATAGGCAATAGCGCCGTCATTCAGCGTGGTGATATCAGCGCTGAAAGTTTCTGAGTTTACGTCCATCATAGAGTTTGCGATGCCCCATAAAACGGCATTGTATAGATAGCTGTCTTCGTCTACATCGGCGAATATATTCGTAATATCTATTTCGGGTTGACCAGCGTTGCGATATAGGAAGGTTAACAATTGACCTTTGGTGCATAAAGAATCTGGGTCAAAGGTAGTGGCAGTAGTACCTGTAGTAATATTCTGCTCAGTTGCCCACAAAATAGCCTCATAATATTCATCATCTGGGTTTATATCGGTGAATGGATTATCCATAGTGGCTTCAGGGCAACCTAGAGAATCCCACAACAAGGCAATGATTTGCGCTCTGGTAAAGGTGAAAGTCACATCTATATTGTTCTCAGATGTATATGGGAAGAGCAAACCGTAGCGAATAGGTGCTGTTATGGCAGGTTGTCCCACCATATTGGCTGTAAAGCTAAGCAAAGTTTGTTCGCTTAGTTCATATGTGGTAAATTCATTAACACAATACATATAATCAGAAAGACCAGTGACAATCAGCTGTGGTGCACTATAAACACCCACACCATCAAAGCCAGAGATATCAACTGTGCCTGTTTCTGCGCAAACTTCTAACACATCAAAAAAATGCAACATATTATTTATTGCGAAGATACCATCAGGATTATCGGTAAAGTCTATCACGGTATATGTGGTTACGTCTTCGCTAAATTTTACAGTACCAAATGAAACGTCGCCGTTGTTTTCAATTATAGTTGTACCACCTGTGATGGCAACAACTACGTCCTTGGTATAAACGCTAGCTAGCAAACCAGTACCGTCATATGTACCACCACTAATAGTCAGCGTACCGTCGCTGATGATGATGTCGCCAGAGGCAACTTCTATGCCCCAATCTGAGTATTGACTCATAACGATGTCTAATGTTCCACCATCCATTAAAAATCCAGGTAGTTCGTTGGTTTCATAGTTTGAATCGGTTTTGATAGCAATAGCAGAGCTATCTTCTAGTGTGATGGAAATATCCCCACTGTGGAGAGCAAATTGACCAACGTTGAACGCAATAGGGCCAGTAGAAATGACTTGTAAAGACCCATCGCCATCAATGGTTAATGCACAATAATCGAAGTCTTGATATTCAAGCAATTCTAAGTTGCTATCATAGGCATCTACAGCATTGAAACAAGAATATTCTATACCTGTTGATTGTAGGAAATTATCGCCTACTAAAGTTAAATCCACATCGGTGGTAGCTTGTATACAGTAGTCTGAGATGAAGGTGGCGTTATCCAAAATTAACTTAGCAGGAATATCCTCGGTTGCAGGGATAAAATAGGCGAAACCGTCCCCAGCAGTGTAATATGTGGCATCTTCAACGCCTCGTAAATTCAGTCCATCTAGACGTCCGTTTTCATTATCGTCGGTAGTTTCCGTAGCCTGACCACCATAGACATAGGTTGTGTCGTTATAGTCTACTGTGTTTTCGTCTGCAAGAGCAACCGTTGTACACATCGTCACGACCAATAGGGATAATAGAATCTTTTTCATGATATGTTACCTCCATTTTTAAATTTTTATTTATTTCCAACAAAGACGTAAGTGCGTGTGATTACGTTTTGATGTAAATTACGATGGAAAAAATATGCTATAATTATTATAGTATCAGTTAAAAACTCATTTTTAAAATAGAATTTTCGTCAAAGTATGCCAATTTTTTATTTTTCGCTTTTTCCACTTACCACTAGTGCTACCTTTTTTCTCGGCAGTCGCTCGCCGCGTGGCTGATACTTTTGTGCGTACAAAAGTATCCAAAAGACGAAATCTTTTTATAAAAGATTTATCAAAACTAGTCTAGTTTTACCGCTGCGTAAATAATTTTTCTCTGAAAAATTTTTACTTTGCTAGCTTGTGCTTTAAGATTTTAAGATTAAGGTAAATTTTGCTTTTGTGCTATATTTTTTCATTTGCCACTTTCTGGATAATCTAATACTATAATTATTATAGCATATTTGGTGAGGAATAGTATACTCAAATCTGAAAATTTGTTTAATATTTCTAATTTAGTTGTATTTTTTAGTACTAGAGCAGAGCTATGTATCTGTGAAAACCAAGGTTCTTGGTCGAACACGATACATCACCACAATATGTAAAACAGTCGGTTTTATGGGATTAACAAAAAAGGAATACAAAAAAACAGGGATATCCTCACCGTTTATTGTGTGTGGAATCCCTGTATGTAATTTAACCGCAACGTGCAACCTTATCTAACACGTCAAACACTTCTTCGTCTAGATATGGTTTGAATAGATAGGGAACATCTAGTTCTCTATTTTTTGGATTTAGATAATTCAAGTTACCTGTAACGAAAGCTATATGCAGAGAGGGGAATATCTCTCTAAGTTTTTTTGCAAGCTCAAATCCATTCATCTTTGGCATATCAACATCTAATAGTGCTATGTCGATTGGATTGTTTTTAACAAATTCTAGAGCATCGAATGCATTGAGGAAAAATTCTGCTGATTTTACTTTGCCATATGCATTGACTGTATATTCACAATTTGTGATTGCATTAGGTTCATCATCAACGTAGATTAAGCGAATTTCTTTCTGTTGTTGTGTCATAGCATATACCTCCTTTAAGATGCGATAGGAACTTCGATTAATACGACAGTACCTTCACCTTGTTTGCTTTCAAAACTGACAGTACCATTTGCCATCAGAGCTACGCGTTTAGTTAAGTTTCTAATACCTATAGAACTTGTTGTTTCTAAAATTGCTGGATCGAAACCTACTCCATTATCAAAGATACGTACTTGAGCCATATTGCCAACTTTTTGTGTAGAAATACGCATTTTTCCGTGAGAACCTGTTTTGCGTAGTCCGTGTAAAACGGCATTTTCTACAAGTGGTTGTAAACATAGTGGTGGTAATATAAAGTCGGTGTATTCCAAATCAAAATCATAGGTGAAACTATCTGGAAAACGCATTTTTTCAATAGCGAGAGAGCTTTTTACTAATGATAACTCTTGCTCGAATGGTATATTTTGACCTTCGTTGATTAGGTACATATACGAACGCATAAAAGAGGCAAAAGTGACAATTGCTTTGTCTGCTTTAGAGGCGTCTTGTTTGCAAAGAGCACTGATTGTATTGAGGGTATTGAAGAAGAAATGAGCCTTGATTTGATAGACTAGCTTAGTATTTTCATCTCCAGCGTCATCTGATTCATTTTGAGATGATATCATTGGAATATTCTCTTCAACATGGACAAAGTCACCCATAACTTCTTTAGGTGCGCCATTTTCATCGCGTTTTACAACATAGTTTACTACGTATTTGAGGATATTACCAGCAGGAGTATGGCATCGGAATGAATCTTCGGGTGGTTCACCTTTGTACATTCTATCAATCATACGGCGATATGAAGGCAAATCTTCTTCTAAAATATTCCCACCATCTAGTACGGGTTGAGGGAAGTTTTCCATAACAGGTGGCAACTTAAACTCCTCACGAATTGGTCCAAAAAATTCCATACGTTTTTTGGCTACATCTAGAAAGAAAGGATATGAGAAAGAGGCCTCTGCCATAGCATCATATCTTTGTGTACGATGTGACATTTCCTCGATTACGCGTGAACTGCGAGTGAAAATTATAAAGACAGACTTTTTGGTTTCGTCGGTATAAGATATACGTATGTCGAAAAATGAATCTACATTTTGACGTGTTTTCATCTTAATATGCTCAGATGTTAGCATACCATCACGGTTTAGCTTTATCTGTGCAGATGCACGCAGTTCGTGAGCAGGAAGTGGGTGCATAAGCTGATTATAGCAAATCATTCCTGTGTCACCTACATTGATATTTAAAGTTTTTTTGCAACTAGCATTAACATAAATAACCTTTTCGCTAATTGCATCTAGAATAACAGTTGCATCGGGAACTAATTCAATAAAATTAGAAAACATTGTTAACTTTTCCATATAAACACTCCTAAATCTTAGATTATTAAGTATTTGGTGGTGGATTAATAAAGGTCAGACTTAGACTTTTTACTGACCATTTACTTGAATGTGATAATACTACCCTCTTAATGAATATAGTATAACATTGAATGTCAAATAATGCAATAAAAAACAGTGAATTATTTTATTTTTATTAGTTAAAAATTGAGTTGAGGGCAAATGTTGATTATTGTTAGGAGTAATAAGGGTTTTTCGTATGTTTGAGGCAAATTTTTTATAGCAAATATATTGTATGTGAACATACAGCGAAGATGTATATGGCATAGTACATATTATGTCTAGTTATGTTTGAAGTGGGGCATTTAAAACAATGAAACCACCTGTTACAGGTGGTTTCATTAGAAGGGTTATAGAATTGTCGTTATTGAACTTGCCAAACAGAACTATTTGTGCCTGGTTCACACCACCAAGCAGTGCTTGATGATACTTGTTTATATGTAATTCCGTTGTAAGTAACAAAAGTACCTGGAGTATATGCACCTGTTGCTTCAGCATCTCTAGACCATTCAGTAATAACTACTACATATGAGCTGTCTGTTCCGATTGCTTTCCATACAGATGAATTTGTGCCTGGTTCACACCACCAAGCAGTGCTTGATGATACTTGTTCGTAGATAACACCTTTATAAGTAACTACGCTACCGGTAATGTAAGCGCCAGTTGCCTCTGTTGCTCTTGACCATTCGTCGCCATCTGGAACATCAACTTCAGGAACTTCTGGAGTTTCTGGTTCTGGATCTGGGTCTGGAGTAACTTCAGGGTTAACTTCTGGTTCTGGATCTGGAGTAACTTCAGGGTTAACTTCTGGTTCTGGATCTGGAGTAACTTCAGGGTCAACTTCTGGTTCTGGGTCTGGAGTAACTTCAGGAGCAACTTCTGGGATTTCAGGAACGATTGAACCATCTTGGAATCCTAAGTAAACTTCAGTGTGTTCGTATTGACCGTAAATGCCTGAGTTGTCTTGAGTTTCAGAGTCACGGTTGATAGACCAGAATGATACGAAATTGATTTCTTTTTCTGCTGCGTATTCAACAACTTGAGCTGAATCGTCAACTGTGAATATAGGGTGTGCTGAACCTTCATAACCGATTGAAGTTGTGATACCTACTTTATTGTAAGCTTCAGCATCAGTTAAAGTAATGCCTACTTTTGCGTATGAATCTTTGATTTGTTGCATTGTGCTGTCGATTGCTTCGATTGTTGCATCTGCGTAATCGCCATAGCTTGTGCCATAACACATTGTCATGATGTTTACTACTTCAACGTCAACGCCAGCGTCAACATAAGCTTGAAGAGTTGGTAAACCTAAGCTGTCAGTTAGTCCTGTTGGAAGTACTGGAAGTGTAAGAACTACTTCAACACCAGTTGCATCTTGAACTAATTTCATAGCTTGTGCGTTGATTTCATTTGTTGCGTAACCTTGTGCGCCACCTTCGATGTCAAGGTCGATTCTAGTTAAGTTGAAACCGTCGATGATTTCGATGTATGTATTTACAAGTACGTCTACGTCGCTTGTAGCTTGGAAGAAGTTTGCTTCGTTAAGTCCACCGATAGAGATTACAACGTCGCCACCGTTAGCACGAACATCTGCGATTGCTTCTTTAATACCGTTGTATTGTGCATTTGATGCTGTGTGTTCTTCAGCAAGAACTTCATAACCACCAAAGCCCCAGTTTAATACGCCATTTGCGTCTACTGTGCTGTCAACTGCATTGATAAAGCCTGCGTTGAAGTATTTAATGCCAGTGTCTTCCATAACTTGACCTAAGTCTAGTGCACCACTATTTGAATAAGTTGCATCTGTAACCCAAGCACCCATGTCAGCGAATGGAGCGAAAACGCCTGTTTCCCATTCGATTCCGTAGCCTACACCGAAATCTAATTCATCAATTTGAGGAACTTCTGCATCTGGTGTTTCTTCTGGATCTGGGTCTGGAGTAACCTCTGGATCTGGATCTGGAGTAACTTCAGGGTCAACTTCTGGTTCTGGATCTGGAGT
>JAWXUP010000105.1:0-6690 GCA_044426345.1 Clostridia bacterium
TCGACCACGTAGTTGCCTATTTCGGTGCTTGAACTTACGTTATTCGTGCCACGCACGTTTGATACGGTGTTATAAATTTATTTATACGTGAAAAATAATGCACCCTGTAGGGGCGAACTGTGTTCGCCCGTGCCGTGTAATAAATACGGTGCAAGCTCCCTCAGTCACTACGGTGACAGCTCCCTCAAAGAAGGAGCAAAGAAAAAAAGCCTCCCTCTTCGAGGGAGGTGGCAAAATCTTTGATTTTGACGGAGGGAGCTAGCACAATTTAAAAACCAACGCATACCGTAGGGGCGAACTGTGTTCGCCCGTTACATACTACAAAATACCACCCAAAAAAAATAATGCATAGAAAAAAATCTCACAAACATTTTTGTTTGTGAGATTTTTTCTCTATAATACTTTTGATAAAAAGTCTTGTAAACGGTCGCTTTTTGGATTGGCGAAAAATTCTTCTGGTGTATTTTCTTCGACAATTTTACCGGCATCCATGAAAACAACACGTGAGCCAACTTCTTTTGCAAAGCCCATTTCGTGAGTTACAACTGCCATCGTCATTCCCTCGTGAGCTAAATCACGCATAACTTGTAACACTTCGCCTACCATTTCAGGGTCTAATGCTGAAGTTGGTTCGTCGAAAAGTAGCACGTCTGGTTGCATACAAAGTGCACGTACTATTGCGATACGCTGTTTTTGTCCACCAGAAAGTTGTATAGGATATGCACCAGCACGGTCAGCTAAATCTACTTTAGCAAGCAATTCCATAGCTAATTTTTCGGCTTCTGCTTTTGATTTTTTAAGCACTTTCATAGGCGCTAATGTCAGATTTTCAAGCACTGTTTTGTGTGGAAATAGATTGAAATGTTGGAAAACCATACCCATTTTTTGTCTATGCACATTGATATTAACTTTTTTATCTGTTATGTCAACACCTTCAAAAACAATCGAACCAGCAGTTGGTACTTCTAGCAGATTTAAAGAACGAAGAAGAGTTGATTTTCCAGAACCAGACGGTCCTACGATAACGATAACATCACCACGATTTATGCTAATACTAACATCATCTAGTGCTTTTATTTTTGGTCCGTAATATTTTTTTAGGTTTGAAACCTTGATAATTTCCTTAACGTCTGTCACCACTGCTCATTCTCCTTTCAAAGTATGCTATAATTTTTGAAGTTGTAAAGCACATAGCAAAGTAAATTACCGCCGCCACTACATATCCCTCAATTGGAGAATATGTTGCAGAACCGATTGTTTTTGCAACGTTCATCATTTCGTTGATACCAATTACATAAAGTATTGATGATTCTTTGATAACCGTTACAAATTCGTTAGCCAAAGCAGGTAAAATATTTTTTATTGCTTGTGGAAGTATGATATTTGTCATAGTTTGCGTAGAAGTCATACCAAGCGAACGCGCAGCCTCACTTTGACCTCTATCAACTGCATTGATACCAGCACGTAAAATTTCACTGATATAAGCACCACAGTTGATACCGATAGTTATAATGCCAGGTATATATCTCGCAGTGTCGATAAATCCAAACCACATTACACTAGGAATAAATGGGCTAAAAATAGGTGTTACGCCCCAATATATAATAAAAATTTGTACTAAAACCGGTGTACCACGAATAACTTCAACATAAGCATTTGCGATAAATTTTAAGACATACGTTGCTATTTTAATTAAAATCTCTACTATTTTAATTATAGTAAGTACTACTTTATTCTCTGAATCTATAAATTTAATTGTATATGTATTTTTAGTGTCAAGTCTTCTAAATGGTAAAATTATTAAGGCAATTATCAAACCTGCAAGCACTGAACCTAGAGCTATTGCTATAGTATAAAGTGCGCCTTGATAAAATTGAGCCGAATATTTGTCTGCCACCGCTAAAATCTTGTCTAAATTAAACAATTGAAAATCTGACATTATATTCTCCTTTACAGAAACTAAAGTATAGCAACATTATCGTCACTATACTTTAATATTTGTTTTATTTTTTTAGATTAATAGTCGATTGCTTGGTCCATTGCGATGTAAGCGTCAGCAACAAATTGATCCATAGTACCATCGTCAAGTAATCTTGTGATTGTTTCGTCAACAGAAGTTAAAAGGTTTGGAGCTTCTTTTTTAACACAAACAACGTTACCTTCTTTATCTTCGTCGATGAAAGAATCGATAATCATAAGGTCTGGGTTTTCAGCAAGTAAAGCTTCGATAACTGGAGCTTCAATGATAGCAGCAGAAACGTTGCCTAATTTTAATTCGTAAAGGATTTCTGGGATATCAGCGTAACCTACGAAAGTAGATTCAACCATATCTTCTAAAACGTGGTCAGCTTGGATACTACCGTTTTGAGCAGCTACTTGGTAACCAGCAAGAGATGCTTGGTCTACGAAAACATCAGCGTTAGCAGAGTTTATTACAACAGCTTGTTCAGCTGCGAAGTAGATTTGAGAGAAATCAGCAACAGCTTGTCTTTCTTCTTTTGGAGATAGACCAGCGATAGCCATATCAATGTTACCAGCTTGAAGTTCTAACATAATAGAATCGAAAGGAAGGTCAACGATTTCAAGTTCAAGACCCATATCAGCAGCGATTTCACGAGCTAAGTCCATATCGAAACCAGCGAAAACTTCTTTACCAGATTCATCAAGCATTACGAATTCGTAAGGAGCATATTTTGCTTCTGTACCAACTACTAAAACGCCTTCTTTGATAAGTTCTAATTCTGCAGATTCTTCTTCGGTTGTTTCAACTGTAGTTTCAGGAGCAGTTGTTGTTTCAGTTGTTGCTGTGTCAGTTGTTGCTGTGTCAGTTGTAACATCTGTAGATGTGCTGCTTGAAGATGAACAAGCAGTAATTGCGAATGTCATTGACATTGCAAGAGCTAGTGCAAGTAATTTTTTCATTTTAAGTACCTCTTTTTTTATTTTCTAAAATTTAATTGGTTGTTTGTTAACTTGTAACTAATTATACTACCTAGTGAATAAATATACAATACGCTTTTTGCACAAACTTTTTTGTTATTTAGAACTTTTTTATGTGCATTGTGTCAGTTGTAAATATTTTGAGACATTTTTACGTTTGATATTAACATAATTGATTTTTTGTGGTATAATTAATTTATCTATATATAGGTATAGGCGATTTTTCGATAATTTGCAATAATGTAGGGGCGAACAGTGTTCGCCCGTGCTACGTAGTAAAATATCACTTTATAAAAAACATCGCACCTTGTAGGGTATAGGCTCCCTCAGTCATTGCGATGACAGCTCCCTCAAGGAGGGAGCCAAGGATAAAGCCTCCCTCCTTGAGGGAGGTGGCAAAATTTTAATTTTGTCGGAGGGAGTTTGCACGCATCAATAATGTACAAACACTTCCCATACCTATAAAAATAAAAACAAAAGGACAAAATAATGGATATTTTATCACCAGCTGGCAGTTTAGAATCTGTAAAAGCAGCTGTTATGAGTGGCGCTGATGCCATTTATATGGGTTACGGAGATTTCAACGCTAGACGTAACGCAAAAAATTTCACCGAAGAAGAATTTATCGAGGCAGTAACGCTTTGTAATCACCACAATGTTAAAGTTCTAATCACGATGAACATTGTACTAAATGACCGTGAACTAGTACCTGCTACCGATTTCATCAGATTTTTAGCAAAACAAAATATCTCTGCTGTAATCGTGCAAGATTTAGGCGTGCTAAAACTTATCAAAAGCATTGCACCTACAATTCCTGTTCACGCCTCAACTCAACTCACCGTACACAATCTAGACGGCGTTTTGATGGCGCATAAACTAGGTTTTAATCGCGTGGTACTTTCACGTGAGCTGTCTTACGAAAACATCGCATACATCTGCAAAAATTCTCCTATCGAAATCGAAGTTTTCGTTCACGGAGCACTCTGTATGTGCTATTCTGGGCAATGTTATTTAAGCTCGATAATCGGCTCTAGGAGTGGAAATCGTGGACTTTGCGCACAACCGTGTCGTCTTCCGTATTCATACGATGACCAAAAAAATAAGCAACCACTACTTAGTCTTAAAGATTTGAGTCTTATAAATCACATTTCAAAGCTAGAAAAAGCTGGTGTTGCTTGCCTTAAAATCGAAGGTAGAATGAAACGTCCTGAATACACAGCAGTAGTTACCAAAATTTATTCGACAATTTTAGCTGAAAAACGTATGCCAACTCGTGATGAAATCGACACTCTTGAGCGTATTTTCTCTAGAACAGGCTTTACAGAGGGATATTTCAACGCAAAAGTGGACAGCACAATGTTTGGAGTAAAACAAGAACCAAACACATCTGACCTCACCGTTTTGCACGATAAAATCGCTAAAGAATACGCAAATTCATCTAAAACTTATCCCATTTCTATGTATTTTTCTGCAAAATCTAACATTCCAACATCACTTACAGCAATAGATTTGACAAATGGAGAGAATATTACGGTAGAAGGCGATATTCCAGAAATTGCGATTAACAAACCGTCTACGGTCGAGCAAATCACTACATCACTAGCAAAAACTGGTGGTACAATTTTCACTGCTGACGATATAAACGTTGAGATTGACGATGGACTGATGGTTCGTGCATCAAGTATTAATAAATTACGCCGTGAGGCTTTGGAATATCTAACAAACGCGAAATTTAAGCCTAAAAATTATCAAACTTTTGATTATATTTTCGATAAAAAGATTAAAAATTCTAAAAAACCGATAAAATATTCTGTAGAAGTCACAAAACTTACACAAATTTCTAGTAGTATGTATAAGGTTAAGCCTGAAATACTGTATATTCCACTCGTTGAAATTGTGGAAAATCAGAATGAAATTACAAAACTTTTAAACTTAGGGTTTAATTTGTGCATAAAATTACCTAAAATAGTAACAGATAATCAAACTGCACAAGTTGAGGAAATGCTACAAACTGCCAAAAAACTTGGTATTAACAGCATTTTAACAGCAAATGTCGGTCATATTCGTGATGATTTTGACGTTTACGGAGATTTTTCGCTCAATATTTACAATTCAATCGCACTAAAACAAGTTTTTGACCTAGGCTTGAAACGTCAAACGCTTTCTTTTGAGCTGAAATCTTCGCAAATTCGTGATATTTCAAAATGTATGCCGACGGAAATTTTCGGTTACGGATATTTACCGTTGATGATTTTTGAAAATTGTGCCATAAAACGCAAAAAAAATGCGTGTGTTTGCAAAACTGAACAAGTTTACTTATCAGACAGAAAAGATGAGAAATTTGCTCTTTTACCTGAATTTGGTTGTCGAAATACGTTGCTCAACAGCAAACCACTATATATTTTAGATAAAATGAGCGATTTTGACAGCATCGGTATTGACGTTGTCCGTCTTTATTTTTCTACAGAAACCGAAAAACAGTGTGACGAAATTTACAATGCACACATTAATAATACATCGTTAAACCTTGATTTTACCAGAGGTTTATACTATAGAGGAGCACTTTAATGGACTTGAAATTTATAAAAATACCGTCTGCTGACGGAAAAATCATAGACACACCACAATACGCGACTGATGGATCTGCGTGTTTTGATTTGGTATGCAATTTAGATGACGCTATCGTTATAAAATCGAATGAAATCGCAAAAATCCCTACTGGTATCGCGATTGAACTTGAAAGTAATTTACTAGTAGCGTTGGTTTACCCTCGTAGTGGATTGTCTAGCAAATTCGGTATTTCGCTTGCAAATTGCGTTGGCGTGGTAGATTCAGACTATCGTGGTCAAATTTTCGTGCCACTGGTTAACAATTCTGACGTAGATTTCACATTAAAACCAGATGAACGCATAGCTCAATTGGCTGTTATGCCGATTTTAAAGCCAACTTTAATTGAAGTTGAAAATTTATCAGAAACAACTAGAGGGAGTGGTGGATTTGGCTCTACTGGAAAATAAAAAGGTAATTTTAGGCTCAAAATCACCTCGCCGACGCGAACTTTTGGGTATGCTTGGTATAGCTTTTGAAATAATTTCTCCAGAATGCGACGAAACAATCGACGAAAACCTATCAATCAATGATGCTATTATAGATGTATCGCAAAGAAAAGCATTGTGCATACACGATGGCGACGTAGTGATTACTGCTGATACCGTGGTTGTGTTAGACGATGAAATTTTAGGTAAACCAACCGATGAGAAACACGCTTTTGAAATGCTGTCGAAATTATCGGGGAACACACACGAAGTTTTAACTGCAGTATCAATAAAAACTGTTGACGATATTACTTCATTTTGCGTGAAAACTAGAGTGGTTTTTAATGTAATCACAGACGAAGAAATTTCAGCTTATATTCAAACTGGCGAACCAATGGACAAAGCTGGTGCATACGGAATTCAAGGTCTTGGAGGACTTTTTGTGAGTGAAATCCACGGTGACTATTACAGCGTTGTAGGTTTACCAATCGCTGAAATTTATGCAAGACTAAAGAACATTATATAATGTAGGGTACGGCGTCCTCGACGTACCGTTCAAAAAACTGCACCAATATATTAAAATACCACAAAATCGTAGGGGCGAACATTGTTCGCCCGTCAAAACCAATACGAACGTTCAAAAAAACTGCACCAATATATTAAAATACCACAAAACCGTAGGGGCGAACTGTGTTCGTCCGTCAAAACCAATGCG
>JAWXUP010000021.1:0-35576 GCA_044426345.1 Clostridia bacterium
CAAACTAATCTTGCGAAAAAAACTGATGAAACTAATCATCTTTACCTAGAAATGAAACTTAAAAAAGCTTTAAACCGTATATCGGTTGCAAATTCTTAATAAAAAACCTCCTGTTTTTTAGAAAACAGGAGGTTTTTTGTGTTATTTAATTAGCTAAGGTTTGTCCAAGTTTCAACATCATCATCTAGTGAATATTCGTGTGAATTTGTTGCCTCGATAATTTGATAATATGCCCAGTGTGATGTTAGAACATCGTTAAAAGTAATCATATCATCAAGGTTTTCGTCTGCGAAATCTTCGTCACAAGTTCTTTCTAAAACTCGATTTACTAGCGTTACAGCTTCAGCACGAGTGATATTTTGGTCTGGAGCGAATGTTCCGTCAGAGTAACCTGTAATCCAACCTTTTGCTGAGGCTGACGAGATGTAATTTATCGCCCAGTGACTGCTTGATACGTCAGTGAAACTATTTGTGTCACCTGAACTTAATTCATCAAATCGGCTTGCTATTGTTGCAAATTCTGCTCTTGTAATGTAGTTATTACCACCAAAAGTTCCGTCTGTATAACCTGTGATAATTCCGTATTGTTCCATAAATCCAACTGCGTTTGCATACCACAAATCAGAAGTTACATCTGTAAAGCTACTTGTGTATGTTACTGTTGTATCCATAGTTTCAGTTAGAAGTCTTGAGAACATAACTATTGTTTCAGCACGAGTAATATTTTGGTCTGGAGCAAAAGTTCCATCTATGTATCCGTTCATATATGCGAAGTGGTCTTCACGGTTTAATGAGGTAGAACTTGAAGACGTTGTTGTGTCTGATGAACTACTACTTGACGAACTGCTACTTGACGAACTACTACTTGACGAACTACTACTTGATGAACTGCTAGAACTGTTTTTAGTCCAAATAGCAGTTAAAGTAATGTCTTGACCTAGCATTGTAAAGACCGAACCTGCCTCGTATTCAACACCGTTGTATACCCAGTTTACGAAAGTATAACCAGATTTTGTTGGTGTAGGTAATGTGTAGGTATCGCCAAAGTCTAGGTTTTGACTTAATATTGTGCTGTCGCCAGTATCTGAGAATGATAGGGTAAACTCTGCGATTGTCCACATAGCATCAATTACGACATTGCTTGTAGGCATTACGAATGTATCATTAGCAACGTAATATTGATTGTTGTAGCACCATTTATCGAAAGTGTAACCTGCATAAACTGGGATTGCATCTGTGATTGTAACCGTCAAGCCTGATGCGTATGAAACGGTTTGGAAAGTTACATCGTTTTCAGCAAAACCATATTCGTAAGTAACGGTATAGCCTGTGTTTTCAACCCAAACAGCTGTCATTGATACGTTGTTTGCAGGCATTGTGTAAGTTGCATTTGCAGCGTATATGTCACCATCATTGCTTAACCAGTGAACGAAAGTATAACCAGCTTTTGTTGGCGCTGTTGGAAGTGTAACTGTTGTGTCGAAAACTACTGAGTAAGAGTCGATGGTTGAGTCTGCTGTGTTTGTAAATGATAATTTATAAGTATTCGCTCTCCAAACTGCTACAAAAGTAACGTCGTTTGCTGGCATTGTGAAATTATCAGATGAACTATAATCAGCAGAATTGTATGTCCAACTAGTGAACGTATAGCCTTCACGAGTCGGTACGCTTGACTCGATGGTAAATGTATCGCCTTCTTCGTAATAACTAGTTTCTAATGCAACTTCATCATACAATTTGTAAGTTACAAGATAAACAGGATTTTCAACCCATGTTGCAATCATTGTTACGTTGTAAGCTGGCATTGTGAATGAATTACTGCCTGCAACATATCCGTCAAAGCTACTAATCCAACCGTTAAATGTTTCGCTGTCTTTTGTAGGTGTTGAAGTCGGTAAAATAACTTCCGAATTGTATGTTACGGTTTCTGAACTAAATGTGCTGTCGCCTGTATTTACGTAAGATACAGTATAGCTATTTATTTCAAATTGTGCATAAAGAACTAAGTCGCTTTGTGTTGGTATTGCATCGCTAGTTAGATAAGTAGCGCCAGAGCCATTTGCATTGGTATTCCAACCTTCGAAAGTATAGCCTTCTTTGTATGGAGTATTGTTGATAACATAAATGTCAACAGCATCTTCTTGGTAGTAAACGCTTTGATAAAGTTCATTATTTACGTAATATGTTGTAGAATATACTGGAATATCTTCCCAAACTGCCATCATTGTAACATCGTGAGCTGGCATTATGAAGTTTGCTCCTGCGTTATAATAGTCGCCATTTTCAGTGTTTAACCAATATTGGAAAGTTTTGTCATCTTGTGTTGGCGCAGTTGCTAAAACGTGGTTTAAACCGTAAAGTAGAGAGGTGCTTGCGTAAATTGAATCAGCACTTTCGTGGTTTTCGTATGATAATGTGTATCTAGTTGCTTCCCACGTAGCAGTTAAAGTAACAGCATTTGCAGGCATTGTGTAAACGTGACCTGCGCTGTAAGTGCTAGCACCGTCTGACCAACCATTGAAAGTATAACCAGATCTTGTTACGGTAGGTAATGTGTAAGTATCATTAAATTCAAGTGTAACATTTGAAACAGTATTACCACCTGCTTCATCGAATGTTAATAAGTAACCATCAGTTTCCCAAAATGGTGTAAAATATACGTTTGTGTCTGGCATTATAAAGTAGTCGCCAGTGTAATATATTGTCGTATCAGGGTAAATGTTGTAGGTAGACCAACAAACAAAAGTAGAGCCTTCTTGCGTTGGAACTGTTGCTGTGATGTAAACGGTTGAACCTACAACGTGGTTGTTTACATCTGCATCGGTTAAACCTCCGTAAGTTACGCTATGTGTTGTATCTGTAGTCCAACCTGCGTATAGGGTAAGTGTTATTGTAGACTCGCTGTCTGTTGCATAATCACCATAAGTTGCACCAGAGGCTACCGGAGAAGTACAAGCAGAATCGGTGTACCAACCTGTGAAAGTGTAACCAGTATATACTGGTGTAGTGCTTGAAATAATATCAGACCATAATACATCAGTATCAGTTGTACCATCAAGCGTACCACCATTTGTGTTCCAAGTAACTGTAACATCTTTCGCAGTATATCCAGCGTAGATTGTTGTGTTACCTGTAATTGTAGTGTTATCGAAATCAAATTCGGTAGTCAAATCGCTGTCTTTATACCAATCATCAAACGTATGACCTGTAAGCGTTGGGGCTGTTGGTTCGACAGCATTTGTACCGTAATCTACAGTTTGCGAATCTATCGCCGAACCGTCACCGGTGTCAAATGTTACAGTGTAACCTATTGGTACCCAAATAGCTTTAAGGGTAACATCGTCTGCTGGCATTTCAAAAGTAACACCAGTGTTATATGTTGTAGTTCCGTCGCTCCAACCAGATAATGTATAACCTGATTTTGAAGTGTGGACTGATGTAGGTAATACAGTCGCAACTTTGTAGTCAAGATTTACAGAGGAAATTTCAGAACCACCATCGGTATTGTAAGTTAATGTGTAATTAAGAGGGTCTAAATCAGCGACAAAAGTAACATCGTTCGCTGGCATTGTGAAACTTGTAGTTGATAAGTAGTAATTACTATTATATTCCCAGAAATTAAATTCATAACCTGATAAATAGCTTTCGTATGTATCAACGTCAATTATTTCAACTTCAGTATCAAACGCATAGTCCACTGTTGCAACTGTTTGTCCGTCAATTTCAAAAGTAACGGTGTAAGTAATAGCAGTCCATTGGGCTGTGAAAGTGACATTAGATGCTGGCATTGTGTAGGTTTGTTCAGCTTGGTAAGTATCACTATCATAACTACATAACCAACCACTGAAAGTGTAACCAGATTTTGTAGGCACTGTAGTTGGCATTGTAATTGAACTGCCAGCAAGGTAAGTATGGTCTAGTGAGATAGATTCAGAATCACCGTCAACATCATATGTAACAGAGTAAGTATCTTCAGCAGTCCAAGTAGCAGTTATTTTTACGGATTCTGTACCATCATCATCTGTATACGCTGTTAAATCAGCAACGTGTAGATAAGTACCGTCATTTAAATCTACTCGAATTACTATATCATAAGTACCATCGCTATTTTGAGAAACTTCGCGAATAGTATAATCGGTTCCGTCTAAATTGTAAGTAGTGCCGTCTTCGTTGTAGTCGTCTGAAGAAACACCGACAACCGTATATCTCCAACCAGTAAATGTGTAGTTTTCTGTATCTGGAGTGTCTGGGAATGTTACGGTGTCTGTCCAGTAAATATTATCGTACGTAACATCAGTGTATTGAGTTTCATCAGTACCAAAAGTTGCATCACTAGGGTAATTATAATTCCAATAAACTTTGTTTAATTTTTTCGTGATGAATTTTGCGTACAGAGTTGTGTCCTCGGTTACGGTGAAAGTTGTGTCAGTGTCAGTGTCAGTGTCGAATGTAAAGTCTACCGAAACACCAGGGTTTGTATAGTAACCATCGAAAACATAGCCTGTTATGTCGTAGGTGGTAGGTAAGGTTAGTTCGCTACCATCTAATTTGGTATAAGTGTCAACGTAATAATTTGTATCACCGTCTAAATAATCCGAAATATCAACAGAACCCATAACGTAATCGCCATTTTCATCTGTAGAAACACCTATAACTTCGATGTCCCATTCAGGGTATACATAAGCAAAGCTTACGTAGTTATCGGCATAGTTTGAAGTACCAGATTGATAACCACCGTAGAACATAGTTCTATAATTATTGTAGTAATACGAAGATTGACCTGCGAATTTAACGTATAAAACATCGTCTTGAGCGATATTTGTGTCAGGTATTGAGAATGGAATAGACACATCGAAAGTATCGTATTGCTCCATATTATATACAGCAAGAAGTATGGTGTTGTGGCTGGTAGAATCATATGTTGCGTTTAAATTGTAAGATTCTTTTAAATTATCAATAGTAGTATTAGCAGTGATTTCATCGTCCTCACCTAATGTCAAATAATAAACAGTTACATTTTGACCTGTAGAACTATCAAGACTTGAAAGAATACTATACTCACCATCTTTTACAGTAATTTCACTAGTATCAATAGTAACTCCGAAATCAGCCGTTTCAACAAGCTCGCTATCAGTTGATGTAGTAGTAGTAGGCAATGCGTAGTAAACTAGTAGAGGGTCGGTTGAATTACTATAACCACCACCGTCTATAGTGTTTGTTACTGAAAAATTGATTGTACCATAATCTTCTGGTCCTAAAACTGGAATAGAATCAGAACTATTTTCGTTGTAGTGGTATTCAGAGCCATCATAAGTAACGTGTGCATCGTGAACCATCAAAACTGGGTTAGGGTCGATAACTAAATATTGGTTTGAGGCACCAACAACGATTGTGTCTGTATTACCGATGTTTAATCCAGTGCTTTCTTCCATATTATTAATCATTTGACCGTCGCCAGAAGAATATTCACTAGATGATAAAACACCGAAAGATTCATAATCTTCAGACATACTACCAAGCGCTATGAGTTTGTCCCAAGAATAAGTAGCAGAAGTAGCTGTAGTGTCTGGTGTTAATGTTGCAGAAACTGTAAAACTTGAGAAGTAGTTTCTTGTATATCCGTAATATCCACTAAAACCATAAAGAACAACGTCTGGGTCGGTAATTTTATAAGTGTAAATTGTAGCACCTGTAACACCAGAGGTTTCACCGAAATGATCATCAACATATTCGGAAGGCATTTCTTTCTTAGATACCAACTCAATGCCAGAAACAACTTCATCGGTTTCGTAACCAGCGATAGGAGAACCATCGTAATTTAGCGTGAAGTCACCGACAGAAATACCGTTAAGAGTTAGTCCCTCTGGAACAACAACTCCGAAAACAATATCTTTCCAAAAATATTCATCGGAATTATTAGTAGAAGCAGAAGTAGCATAAGCACCACCAGTTAATTGGAAATTGATTGTAGTTGCAAGACCAGGTGTTAGATATATTGCATCGGAATAAGCTCCGTTGATGTTGTATTGTTGTAAACCGAGAATATCAACGTTAGCATTTGTGTTAGTAGGAACAACGAATTTCGCATCTACGTAAAAAGTTGATTTAATTTCTTTATCATCGCTATCTTTTGCAATGCTACCAATATCATCGTATACGGTTACAGTGATTACGTGAGAATCATTGTTTGTAAGATTTGTGGTATCGTAAAGATAACCACGAATGCTTGCTGTTGCAGTGTCTTGATAGTTGCCCCAATCAGAAAGCGTTAACTTTGCAGAGGTAAATTCGGCACCATCAGGAGCTACTATGCGTATAGCATTCATTGCAGAACCAGAAGGAGCAAGGTCGTAATTAACATCTTCAATGTTGTTGTATTTATAAGAAGCCCCATTATCAAGCGTGTATTCAAGGCCTATAATACTGCTAACTCCACTTGTTGGGTCATAAGGGAGATAAAGTTCTTTTACAACGTCATTGCTATTTTTGTCAATAGTATATTCAACAACAATGCTGTAATCATCTATCAAAGCTGTAGTAGAACCATTTGAAAGAGCAACAGAACCTAAGTCTTGATAACCATCTATAATATAATCTGAGTGACTATCGTTTAATTGGGTGTTATATTTTGCAATATTGTATTGATAAACAGCATTTGAAGGAGTAGAATCGCTTGTTGATAGTTCAAAAGGATCAGCCTCTTCCCATCTGAAACCTTTTATTGCAGATGTGCTTTTTATACTGTATGTTTCATCAGTTACACTAGTTAAATCAGTACCAATGTCATCTTGTAAATAAAGAGTAAATATATAATCACTGTAATCGTCTGTAACGTAATCACTTTTTGGAGTACCCAAAACTTTTGTTAGTTCTGTACTTGAATCTGCCATATATGTACCATTATCACTAGAAAATTCAGCTTGTATTTTAACTATGCTTTCTCCTGTAGGTGAAGTGAAATAAAGAGAAGGAGGATAAGTGGTAGTGAAATAATAGGTAACAGATGGAGTAGTTTCGGTAGCTGCAATTATTTCAGTGTTGTTGTAAGATTTGGTATCGTAATTACCCTTAGCTAAGGCTTCGGCGAAAGTTGTAATGTCGATTGTGCGACCTGTCTCGGCGGTGATACCATCTTCGCCAACGTCATCGCTTTCATACCAAACGGTAAGACTTGTAATGCTAGACATATAACGTTCATAAGCATCACTTCCTAAGAAAGGAATTGTCATTTGCACCTCGGAAACATCGTCTAAATATCCGTCGCTTACGTTAGGAATTGCAACGTATTCAATAACGATAGGGTCTGATGTTTCTTGATAAATTGACGTATTAGAAGGGTTTGTTGTACGACGAGCAGAGAAAAGAGTTTGTATAGTATCATCGAACATATTTGGTTTTTGTGAATCAGCAGTTGTAGAGTAAGAAGCAGTGTACAGAGATTGGTCTGTAGGGTCTATCACCTCGGCTGTAGCTGTTATAGCGGCGGCATTCTCAGATTTTATTGTTGTATAAACGAACTGATTATTATCAATATCATAAGTTTCTACAACTATGTAGATATGTTTGGCCGTAATGTTGTATTCATCGTCGGAAAATTCACCAGTAGTATCATCAAAGTAAGCAGATAAATTAGCTGTTAAAAAGTCACCAGAATTGACAGCGAGAACAGAAGTCTTATCACTTGTTGTGTATGATGTTAACGCAAGGGGATTTTTAACTCTGTTTTGAATGTCTATGTAGCCTTTGTCAGGACCAGTATATGGAGTGTCACTATCGTAATAGTTAGAATCTTTGACAAGTTCATCTGTACCAAGTTTATCAAGTGCATCAGTTAGATTTTCTAGAGTATAAGTATTAGATAAATCGGTTTTATAGGTAGCATTTTCTGGAATTGATAGGGTTAAGCCAGAAGATAGAGAAGTTATCGTATAAGTTGCATCGGAAAAAGAACGATTCATCTTAATTCTAGCTGACAAATCAACAGCAGAAGCACCACCAGCTGAAAGTTGAATATCAGAAATACCAGAACCAACTAATTTGATATTATTGCTAGAAAGCGAAGCGGATAAATCTTCATCAATGCTGAAATAATCAAAAGAAAGTTCAGCAGCTTGCGAAATAACTTCAACTTCTACAGCGTCAGAAACATCACCAACAGCACTATCGGTAGATGAAACAGTTACTTTGATATCACCGAGGTCGCTTGTGATAGAATCTGTACCAACTGGAACAAATAACGGATTTACAGTTACTGCCATAGTAAAACTTGCACCAGAAGTTGAAGATGAAAGTGTGTATTCAAGCGTACCACTGTTAGAAGAGTAGGTTGACGTTCCATTAGCACCATCTACAGTAGCAGAACTAGTCCACTTAGGATATGTAGAGCCAAACGCAGAGCTTTCAGCAGTAATGTACGCTTTTTGCGTATAAGTATCACTTGTTGTTGGATTAGAAACACCAGGAGCAGTTACAAGTTCAACACCAATTGGCAAATCAATCGTGACGGTTGATGTTTCAGTACTTGAGGCGGCTTGTGTTAAGTCTATATTGAGTATAATATTACTTGTGTCAGTTACGCTTATTTTCTCCTGTCCGGCAATGCTATTATAAGTTGCAGTCACCGAAACACTTGGTGAAGAATCGTCTGCAAAAACCGACCAATCGCTCAAGCTGAGCATCATGGAAAGAGCCATAACTGCGGATAATAATCGTTTAGTTCCTTTTTTCATAAAAATATTCTCCTTTTTGTATAATCGTATGAGCAATTACCATATTTTTGTCTAAAACAGAAATAATAAAACAAGTAAATTTGCATAAATTCACAATGTATTTTATACAAATAAAATGGTAAATATTTACAACTTCTTAACTTGAACTTAACATACTATAGACAAATTGTCAATAAAAAAAATATTTTTTTGTGTATTGTAACAAATAAAATACAACTATGTAAAAGTAAAGTGAGGAATATAGTAAAAAAACTTGCAAAATACGGGCTTTAAAGTATATAAAAGTGTTTAATTTAATATGATTTATAGTAATATTAGAGAGTAATTATAGATGAATAATACATTTACATGTATAAAAATACACTAAAAAAGTGTTGATTTCAAAATAATAAACAAACGTAAGATTAACGATAAAAAGAGGAGCTAAAAAGCTCCTCTCAAATGGTGAAAAAGTGGCAAGCTAAAGCATTGCACAAACTAGCAAAAATTATCATAACCTTAAAATAACAACGCACACGCTAGCAAAGTAAAAATTTTTCAGAGAAAAATTATTTACGCAGCGATAAAATTAGACTAGTTTTGATAAATCTTTTATAAAAAGATTTCGTCTTTTGGATACTTTGACAAAGTATCAGCCACGCGGCGAGCGACTGCCGAGAAAAAAGAAAGCAGGAGTGGTAAGTGGAAGAGGCACAAAATAAAAAACTTGTATATTAAAAAAGTATATTTTGAAATGAGCATTTAGACAAACTTAGAGGAGCTAAAAAGCTCCTCTAAAAATACTATCGTCTGCAGTTTTGTTGATTGTTGCAACCGTTTTGACGAGGGTTACAACCTTCGTTTTCACCAGCTACAAAGCCAATCCCTCTGCTTGGTGGGAAAAATTGTTCAACAGGGAAGTTGAAAGTTTGGAAAAGGTCGCAAGGGTCGCTAATTGTACCAGAACCACCAGCACATTCTTTTTCAGGCATACAAATATCGCATTGAGGAATGACGATTTGAATAGGTCTTTCCAAGCGAATTATGCTAAATTGCCCCAAAGTTACAATGAGTTTTTTACCACAATCTGAGAATAAATCTACTTCATCATCAAAGCAACCAGCTACGCAACGTGGAATTTCGCAACAACTAAAACAATCGTCGCAACGGTCAGAAATTCTAGCATTCAGCACGATAGGATCGACAACTTCAACAACTGCACGAGGCATATTTGATTTCTCGATAGACTGCACATCGTAGTCACTTTCTACCATATTTGATGAAAAAATGCGTGCATATCCTTCACTACCGTACAAAATTGTGCGTTTTTGGAAGAAAGCAAGCCCTGAAATTTTCTGAGGGCGACCAATTCCACAAAAAGCATCAACGGTTACTCGGTAGAAATATTGCACATCGACAGTATAAAAACCGCGATTAAATTGAATAGGCTCAACATCGATGTAAGCATAAAGAAGCTCAGCAGAATCGGGTTTAACGCTTACAGCTCTGTCAATAACATCTTGGTTACAGCGTGTTAAGTAAACGCGAATGTCAGTTAAGCATTCTTTTTCGCGACAAGAATCATAAATTTTCTGAGTGTCAATGCAAATCGGCTCGTTATTTCTATTATCCATATTTACCTCCATAATATAATTTTGAAGTTTCCTTCTATACATACTATGTTTCGCGATGAAAAACGTGCGAGCAAATTCATTATTTACATTAAGAAAATAATGAAAAAAACAAGATATTAGACACGTTGAAATTTAATGGAAAATAAAGATTAAACAATCCAGTCTATCTCGGGTAAATTATTATGACGAAGAAATTCGTTTGCAAGAACAAAATGATTACAGCCGAAAAAACCATTATGTGCAGAAAGAGGACTTGGATGAGCCGATGTTAGGACTAAATGTTGTGGATTTGTGATGAATTTAGCTTTTTTCTTAGCATTATTGCCCCAAAGTATGAAAATTGTAGGTGTTTTTTTATCATTAAGAAATTTTATCACACTGTCAGTAAAAGTTTGCCAGCCTATTTTTTGATGGCTGTTAGCATTATGCGCCTCAACGGTAAGCGTTGCATTTAGTAGTAAAACACCTTGTTTAGCCCACGGAGTGAGGTCACCAGTATTAGAAAGTGCACAGTTATATTCGTTGGAAATCTCTTTGAAAATATTACGTAAAGAAGGTGGAATTTTCACTCCGTTATTTACAGAAAAAGCTAAACCATTAGCTTGATTTTCACCGTGATAAGGGTCTTGACCAAAAATTACAACTCTTGTATTTTGGTAAGAAGTAAGCTCAAAAGCTGAGTAAATTTGATGTTTTGGAGGGAAAATGGTAGACTGTTCAACGTTTTCACGTAAAAAAGCTTGCAATTCGGTAAAATATTGCTTGGAAAACTCATCTTTTAGCAGAATGCCCCAATCGTTTGAAATCATAAGAAACCTCGTTTGTCATTATTTTGTGGTTGTGAAATTTGCCAATAATTTAGCTGTAAAATATCGCCCACAACCGATAAAAACAGCCCTAGAGTATTAATTTCGCTCGCTGATAAATTCTGAGATAAAATCCCAGAAACAGCGAGCGACAAAATTGATAATTGTTGAGCATTTTCGTTCATTTCGCACCCCTTTTTTGATATTTTATGCTAAAAAAGGTGAAATGTGAATCGAAAATCTATAAAAACTAAATAATATTAAATCTTTGAGCGTGATCTTTTAAAACATTGCAAGAATTTTCAAAAGCTGAAAGTTCATCTGGGGCTAAATCTAAAGAAAGTTGCTTTTCAACACCGTTTTTACCTATTAAACACGGATATGATGCGTAAACTCCGTATTTTTCCATAAAACTAGAGCAAGGTAGCACTTTTTTTTCGTCATTTAGTATCGCTTTAGCTAAAAAAGCTGTTGCAGCACCGATTCCAAACTCAGTTGAACCTTTGCCCATAACGATATCCCAACCAGCTTCGCAAGTGTTTTCGGCTATATCAGTGATATTGCATTCGACTTCAGGGAAATTCTTCAAATACATATCAAGCGATAAACTACCGATTGTAATTAAGCTTTTTGGTACAGTTTGACTGTCGCCATGCTCGCCCAAAACGTAGCCATTAACACTTTTTGATGAGATATTCAAAGCACGAGCTAATCGTGTTTTCATACGTGCGCTGTCAAGCATAGTGCCGGTTCCGATGACATTTAACCCAGTTTTTTTCTGTACATATTGAGCGATTAAGTCACAAGGATTTGAAATTGAAAGAATGATACCATTAAACTTTGTAGTTGAAAGTTTTTCTACAATATCGTCCATAACTGTCAGAGTGCCTTTTAATTCGCGAAGTCTGTCTTCGTCAAAAATTAAGCTACACGCTGAAATTATTACAATATCAGCATCGTCTAAATCGCAGTAGTCACCCATATAAACATCACAATCAGTTGCTAAGTAAGGCGACATATCACCTAGGTCAATAGCGTGAGAAAGTGCTTTACGCTCATTAATATCAATTAAAACAAGTTCACGGCAAATATCTAAATTTAAAAGACTTTGTGCAACGTGAGAACCTACGTGCCCAACACCGATTATTGCTACTTTATTCATAAAAACCTCCGAAGTTTAATTACACTACATACAGTGCGTTTTTTATTATTTTACAATTAGAAATATATATTTATATAAAATTAAATGTATAAATATGCAGATTACGTAAAATCTTTTACAATATTTATATATTCTTGAGCGTGATAGGAAAGGTCATAGCCTTTGCGATAAGCTGCAACAAACTCAACGATAGTATTAGGTTTGCCGATTGAAAAACACACGATTTCAGACTGCAAAGCAAGGTGTTTTACGTGAGTTTCGTAAGCAAAAGTAACACCGTAATTCTTTGATGCCAGCTGAATCGAAGCAAAAATATTACTGGTTACAAGTGGTTCATTTGGTGAAACATTATTTTCCTCAAGTAAAAAATCTGTTACTTGGCGTACGCTCTGCTGAGGATTCTGTAAAATCAAAAGCTCATTTTTGAGCAGTGATAAATCAAACCAATCGCGTCCGTAAGGTGTTTTGACAGATTTTTTTGAAAGTGGATTTTTAGGAGACATTACCAAAACTAATTCTTCAAGCTTAACTGTTTGACAAGCAAGTTCAGGACGAATTTTCGCCGTTTTATTAAAAAAACCTATCTCTACATTATCAGAAAGTATCAAATTTTCTATTTCTGTCATTGACGTTTCTTCGAGATGAAGGAGAACGTTAGGGTATCTTTCTTTGAAAATAGGCAAAACGAAAGGCAACATATATGCACCACGAACAGAGGTGAAGGCAACATCTAGCGAGCCAACATCAGATTTTATGATGTCACTTAAATCGCAATCCAACTTGCTTTTTAGCGATAAAATTTCGTGTGCAGTAGCTAAATAACGTTCCCCAGCATAAGTCGGAATGAGCTTGTTGCCGATTCGGTTGAATAGTTTCTGACCTAAGTTTTTTTCGGTGGTTTGTAAAAATTTAGACAACGTCGGTTGCGATAAATACAAGGAATTCGCTGCTTTTGTGATGTTTTGATTTTGCGCAATCGCTATTATATATGTTAATTCACGAAAATCCATAATACGTCCTTTCAAAAATATAAGTACAGATTAATTATAACTTAAAAATATAAAAAATGCAATAAATTTGAGCAAAAAACACAAAAAATGGCACTCGTTTTTGAGCACCATTTTTGTTTATGTGTAGAATAAAAATTTAGAGAGCAATCTATAACTGTATACTTAAACGCTAGATTGAATAAATAAACGACGCTCTATTTGAGAAATTTGAAAAAATCAAATAATAACTACAAAGCGAAAGTTAATAAATATATTGTGTTTTTTAGACGTTAAGCTATACTTTAGAAATAATTATAATATTTAAATTTTCCAAATATCATAATATACAGTGCTTGCATATTATTCGCTAAAATAAGCTTGGATAAACTCATTAGCTACCTCAGGATTTATATATCCATAAGCAGAGCCACGGTCTTCATATTTGAAGCGAACTATAACGGTGTCCTGTTTTGAGTAAGGTATATAAGGCTCGCCGTATATCCATTCAGCAGGAATGGTATTTTGTAAGATTTGATTGAACTCTTGCTCATTTTGTGTAGTATAATCTGAAGAATCTGCGTTATTTGCACTGCATAAAAGGTTAATTTCAACAAAATTAGTATCTTGAATATCAAAATTATCATATTTTGATATATTAGCTAAAGTTTCTAGTTGGCATTCATAAACATAAAATCTACTATAGTTAGAAAAATTGGCATCGTAATCATCTGGTAACTCTGCTGAAATGTAAAAATCATAAACAGGTGAATTGTAACGAAAGTACTCGCTTGGAATACTTGTATATTCTTGCATATATGTTGCATAAAATTCTTGAGCTTCGATAGATGATAGCGATACATTGTTAAAGTCCACGCAATTAATAAAAGACGGTTCGTATATTAATTTGTGATTTTCCTTATTTATGTATTCATCAGATAAAACTAGGTCGAAATATGGTTCTGTTGCAGCAACGTTTAGGTCGATATTTTTATATTGTCGCGTAATTGTACTTCCGTTTTTCATATAATACTTCACGAAAAAAGTACCTGACTGATTTAGTTTTCCGTCTTGTTCTATACAAAATTGTGCAAGTTTATACACAGTTTCAATGTTTTTAGATTCACAAATTAGTATAGTGTTATCATCAGAAATGTAACTATCATTACTAATTTCTATGTGTCCTATTTGCGATAACTCAGGAAGCTTATTATCAAATCCAATGAAGTCAAATTTTATAGTAGTGAAAACCAAAACGACTATAGCTGCATATACTATAAAGTGTCGAAGGTTAGAGAAAAGTGCTTTAAAATCTGATTCGTAAATGATTTCAAATGCGCAATGAACAATAAATGAAACAAGCAACGCTCCGAAAAAGAACCATAAAACAGATTGACTATTGAATGAATAAAAGATATAACCACCTAAAATAGTTGCGCCGAATACGCCTATAAATTTAATGATTGGCTTTAAAAAGTTGAGTGAGACAGGATTTGAGGCATTTTCTGACGGTCTAAGTTTATAAAAATAGTAAGCTATTATTGTGTATATTAATGCAGTAAGTATGCAACCTGTTAAATTTTTAGCACTATTTAAAGAGTATGGATCAAGAACATAGAAAAGAGGGTTAGTGTTTTCCCACATAAATTCTGTTAGTTCGTAATTTATGTAATAATTATTCAACAATATGTTTAAATTCTCTATAGAAATTCCAACTACAGTCGGCAATAAAAACATAAAACCTAATCCAGTTGCAACTGACATAAAAACGTTGCCAGTAATGATTGTGGAAAAAACATTTACACTATAAATTGCTATAAAACCTAGTATTATAGTTAAAGTAAAATATAAGAAATTAGAAGTGAATTCACTATAAAATGGGACATTTGCACGTATTATTAGCATAGAAAGTACAGTATTTGCTAGAAAAGGTATAATGAAAATTAATAATCCTAAGATGTAATTAGTAATGAAAAATTTTTCTCTTTTAATAGGTAAGCTGTGATAAAAATCAACCTCAGATTTTGAGTTTATGTATTTAAAAAGCACTAAAGGAATTATAAAAGCTGCTCCTACTGTTATAATTGAAGTTGCATAATTATTCATTAGTGTTGAACACAAATCTTTGGAATAATATTCTAAACTAGTGTATTGTTCAAGCCAATTTTTATTGCATATTTCCATAAAAATAACTAGTGGAGAGGTGAAAAATAATGTTAAAATTGATGCAGCTAACAGCCATATGTTTTGAGAAAGTTTTTGTTGGGTTATTTTAACCAATGATATTTTTGATGTCATAGCCTTTTGCCTCCGTTTCTGTGATGAAAATTTCCTCAAGCGTAAGTGGTAAAATTTCATAAAATATAGGATTTAAAACTTTGATTTGTTGTTCAATTTGTTCAATGTTACCACGTATAGTTAATGTGTAAAGAGAACCACGAACATATTTAGTTACAATGTGTAAATTTTCGAAAAAATCATCAGAAATTACGCCTTTAAATATACATTGTAACTTATAAATTCCAAGCTTTAAACTGTCTAAATCATTTGAAACTAACATTCCACCTTTGTGTAAAAGACCGATATGGTCACAAATATCCTCGATTTCACGCAAATTATGCGATGCAATTATAGGTGTTAAACCTCTTTCATCTATTTCAGAGGCAAAAATTGACTTAATCCCTTGTCGCATTACAGGATCTAGACCATCGAAGGTTTCATCGCAAAGAATGTATTTCGTATTGCTAGCTATACCTAAAATCACTGAAAGTTGCTTTTTCATACCCTTAGAATATGTGCGAATTTTGCGTTCGGTAGGGAGGTTAAATCGGTTCATTAAAGCGATAAATTTCACTTCGTCAAATAAAGGGTAGATGCTTTTGTAATAATTTTTCATATCTACTGGACCGGCATTGCTGAAGAAAAATTGATCATCAGATATGTAGAAAAATAAGCTTTTTGCGTGTTCGCTTTCGAAAACAGACATTTCATCTATAGTTATTGTACCTATATCAGGTTTAATTACACCAGAAACCATACGTAAAAAAGTAGATTTACCAGCTCCGTTTGTACCTATTAAACCGAAAACTTGTCCATCTCTTATAGTAGCTGAAATATCATCTACGGCTACGATATTTTCAAATTTTTTAGTTATATTAGTTGCAATTATCATTAAAAATCCTCCTTAATTGCTCAATCCAATCTTCAAATTGTTCGGAATCTAGTCCAAATTTCTTTGCTTGCAATACATCGCTTTCAATATTCTTAAAATATGAATTAAGCTTATTTTTCTTGGTTTCGTGGTTACTTTTTGAGATGAATTTCCCCACACCTTTCACGGTGTAAATTAAACCCATATCTTCTAGTTTTGTATATGCTTTTTGGATAGTATTTGGGTTAATAGACAAGTCGATTGCTAGTTGTCTAACAGAAGGGAGCTTGTCATCTTGCTCAAAAACACCCATTGCAATTAGGTTTTCTATACTTTTGATGACTTGTTCGTATATCGGAGTTCTATCTTTATAATCTACTGTAATCACATTTCGCTCCTCTCTAGCACTAAGTGTACTATTTGTTGTAGTACAGTTAGTATACTTCATAAAACTTGTAATGTCAAGAGGTAAAATTGAAAAAATTTTTAAATAAATAAATTGACAAAACTACACTAATCGTGTATTATCTTAAATGAGATAGCACATTGAAAATTGAATAGGAGATATTATATGAAAAATCGATTTATAGAAAATTACGATAAAATTTCAGAAATTAGCGTTAGAAATGGTGTTGACCTTGGTGTTGCGTGTATAATTTTTACACAAGATACTAAAATGTCCAATTGGTCGGATGAAAAAGAAGAATTTGACCAAGCTTATGTAAAATGGTATCGCGAGGATTTTAAAGGTGAAATAGCTGATTTTATATAAAAATATTGTAATTTATTGAAAAAGGAGAAAATTTTATGATATATCAAAACCCATATCGAGGAAACTATAGAGTTTCTTGCGCATTTAAAGTACCTGGCTCTTGGGCTGCAGGTTACCATATTGGCGTGGATTTAGTTGGTGAAGACAAGAAACTTTATCCAATTTGTGCCGGTATAGTACAAAGTTTAAATTCAAAAGGTTCAGCTTATGGAAATCATATTTTAATAAAACAAGATGATGGAAAAGTATCAGTTTATGCTCATTTATCAAAAATAAATGTTTTAAAAGGTGATAAAGTTGCATTAAATACTAATATAGGAACAGAAGGTTCTACAGGAAATTCTACTGGTTCGCACCTTCATTTAGAGTTGCACGATGGCGAGTATGATTATCCGTCAAGAACAGAAGATGCATTTTGGCTACTAGATCCAATTGGTGAGATTGAAAATAATCAATCTTTAAACACAACGGAAAGTGTAGCGATTATTATGGAAAATGCAAATATTTCGCAAGCAACAATTGATTTTTTAATGAACTATCGCTACGGAGATGCCTTGGTGCAAAAATTGGCGAAAGCAATTTGTATCAAGTCTACAGAAACATTAAGCGACATTGCGAAAGTTAAACAGACTGCACAGCTTACAGATGAAACAATTACGTTTTTGGAATGTTACAAATATTCTGATTCACTTTTTGAAAAACTTGCTAGTGCAATGAGTTAGAGGTTGAAAATGTTTGAAAATATAGGAATTTTAACACAAATTATAACTATTTCGCTTGGAATTATTACTTTTTACGGAGTAGTAACTAAGCCAATAGAGGACTGTGTGATGGAACTTAAAAATGAAATTAAACAGATGAATTTGGCGAGTGGAAAAACGAGGGAAGAGCTGGTAAAAGTGATCGAAAGTGCTAAATCTGCGCACAAAAGAATAGATAAATTGGAGGGAAAAGTTGATGAATTTTAATTTTTTTAGCAACGATACAATTGCTTTGATTGGTCTCGTTTGCGTGGCTATTGGAGGTCTTATTTGCAATCACGAGAGTGTAACTTCGGTTGCCGTTGGTGCAATAGGAGGATATATAGGCAGTAAAAGTATTGGTTAAATAATAAAAGAACAGCTGTAATGGCTGTTCTTTTATACTGGAAAACGTATAATATACAGAAAATGGAAAGCGAAAATATATGGACAAATTTATAAAAATACCACAAGAAATTGCTCGAGATAAAGAACTTAAAGCGAGTGCAAAATTGCTTTTTGGTGAGATTTTAGGACTTACAAAAGCTACTGGAGAATGCTATGCTAGCAACAAATATTTGGCGAAAATTTGTAATTTAACGCCTGTAACTATATCAAATTTGATTAAAAATTTAAAAGAAAAAGAGTATATTTTTATCGATAATTCGAGCGATTTAGATGATAATATGCATGGCCGAACGATAAAAATTTTTTTAAATAACGATAAAAAAATGGATAATACACCCTATAAAATTTCGAATAAGGGGGGTATTAAAGAAAATTTTAAACAGAATAGTATAATTAATAAAAGAGTAATTATTAATAGTACTAGTACTCCGACTAGAACAGAAATTGAAGATTTCATTTTGCAAAATAATTTGAATGTAAATCCAGACAAGTTTTTCAATTACTATGACAAAAAGAATTTTCTATTTCAGGATAAAATTATCAACTGGAGAGAAAGAGCTTTTGAGTGGCATAAGTACGAGAAATCGAACTTTGTTAAAACGCCTAAATTATATGATAAGCCTGAAAATGAGTTGGCTGCTTGGGAGTTGGAAATGTTGAAAGATATGGAAAAAGCTTGCGTATAATTATGCAAAAATGTTTGCTTTGAAATTTTGTAGCACTGATAACAATTTGCACTAATACAGCTAGAAAATTCATATATGGAAAATATTTTAAATATTATGATAAATTTACAAGTGTAAGTTGTTTGTATGATTAATTATAAACAGGCGCTAATCACGTTTTGGGTTTGCAACGTTATTTTCAGATATAAAAAATTAAAAAAATTAGTGCATAATTATTGTGAATATGTTATAATATTAGTGCTGAGATGAATTTAAACTATCAAATAATTTGCAAATTGTAAATAGGGAGAGAAAAATTATGATTAATCAAACTTATAAAAATATGCTAGGTGGAAAATCTGTTATCCGTGAGCTTAGTGAGTATGCTACAGCAAGGGGTAAAGAAGTAGGATACGACAATGTTTTTGACTATAGCTTGGGAAATCCTAGCGTACCTTGTACTGATAGCTATACACAAGCTATTATTAACTTACATACTGAAAAAGAACCTGCTCAAATTCACGGATATAGCCCTTCGTTAGGCATCGAATCCGTTCGTGAAACTGTTGCGAATAGCTTAAATCGTCGTTTTGATATGAATTACCAAGCTAAGCATATTTTTATGGCGTCTGGTGCAGCGAGTGCTTTGTCACATGCGTTTAGATGCGTAACTGTTCCGGGTGATGAAATTTTAACATTCGCACCATTTTTTCCAGAATACACACCGTACGTTAATTTGACTGGTGCCGTTTTAAAGGTTGTGCCAGCAGATATTTCATCATTCCAAATCAACTTTGAAGCGTTTGAAGAAATGCTTAATCCAAAAGTAACTGCAGTCTTGGTGAACACTCCGAGCAATCCTTCGGGCGCGATTTTTAATACAAAAACAATTGAAAAATTAGCTGAAATATTGAGTAAAAAACAACAAGAATACGGTCACGATATTTTTATTATTAGCGATGAACCATACCGTGAAATTTTGTTCGCAGGTGCTGATTCACCTTATATTAGCAAGTTTTATGACAATACAATTTCTTGCTATTCATTCTCAAAAAGCTTGAGTTTACCTGGCGAACGTATAGGTTATGTTGCAGTTTGCCCACGTGCTACAGATGCCGATTTTATCGCTGCTATGTGTGGACAAGTTAGTCGCGGAATTGGACACAATTGCCCATCTTCGAGCGTTCAACTTGCCGTTGCGAAGGTTATTGATGAGGTGAGCGACCTTTCGGTTTACGAAACAAATATGAACATTATATATGATGCGCTTGTGCGTTTGGGTTTTGAAGTTGTGAAACCAAGCGGTACTTTCTATATTTTTCCGAAAGCACTTGAAGAAGATGCAACGGCTTTTTGTATGAAAGCGAAAGAGTATGACTTGATTCTAGTTCCTTCTGATAATTTTGGCGTAACAGGTCACTTTAGAATGGCATATTGTATTGATACTGACAAAGTGCGTCGTTCAATTCCAGTTTTTGAAAAATTTGTTAAAGAACAGTATGGAATTACACCACGAGATTAATATTTAGCACTATTTTCAGATATTTTACGCGTTTTTTTATGTTTTATTTTGAAAATTATAAAGAAACTGTATTATTAAGTAAAAAATGAACACCAAGTAGGTAAGTGACAAGCTAACCTTCTTGGTGTTTTTTATTAATTTACAATATGTATAGATTTACAGAACTCCAATAGATAATGAGCAACTTTTGCGATTATATCTAAGATATCATACATATTATCAGATATATAAAGAACTATATGTTTGTTAAAAGGAAATTGTACAGGTTTTAATATCCAGCACCTTGCATTGCAGAAAGCGCTGATTCGGTATATCTTTTGTACAAACCTTTTCTAGGTGGTCTTGGAACGATTCCGTCAGTATCTTTTCTTTTTGCAAAAATATCATCAATTTCTTGCGCAGAACACAATTTTCCATCAATTCCTATAACGTTTAGCGTTCTTTTTTCACAACTATACTCGATAATATCGCCAGTTTTGATAAATGCGATAGGACCACCAGATGCTGCTTCTGGTGAAATGTGACCAATAGCAGCTCCACGCGTAGCACCTGAAAAACGTCCATCTGTAATAAGTGACACAGTGCCATTTAAGTCTTTATCACATACAATTGCTTCGGTTAACATTAATAACTCGGGCATTCCAGAACCTCGAGGTCCTTCATAACGGACAACGATGATATCCCCAGATTCAATTTTTCGCTCTACAACGGCGTTACAAGCAGTTTCTTCAGACTCAAAAACTCTTGCACGACCAGTGTGTTCTCTCATATTTTCAACGCAGGCTGAGTATTTTATTATTGCACCTTCCGGAGCGATATTTCCTTTTAGAATTGCTACCGTACCAATTTCTTCTGCTTTGTCCAAAGGTAAGATAACCTGGTCACGAGTTAGCCCATAATTGTGTAAATAGCCGATAATTCTGTCAAAAAAGCCTTCTTTTTGTAAATTATCAAGGTTTTCACCCAAGGTTTTTCCAGTTACAGTCATTACGTCAAGGTCGAGATAGTCTTTTAACATAATTTGCACCATAGGAATTCCACCGGCAAACCAAAAAGCTTCAGTAAGATGCGCACCACTTGGATTTATGTTGCCAATGTGAGGAATGATGTGGTTAATTTCGTCAAATTCCTCTGGACTTATTTCGATTCCTAGCTCACGAGCGATAGAAGGGAGGTGAATTGTGGCATTTGTAGAGCCACCGATTGCGCTGTGTACTATCATAGCGTTTTTAAAGGCAGATTTTGTCATTATTTTACTTGGTGTAATTTGTTTTTCAGCAAGCTCCATAATTTTTCTACCAGTCGCACGGGAAATCTCTAAAATATCCCTCATTGTAGCAGGAGCTAAAGCTGATGCTGGAAGGGCCATACCCAACGCTTCTGCCATACATTGCATTGTACTCGCAGTCCCTAAAAATGTGCAAGCACCCACTGATGGGCAGCCAGTTAATTTATAGTTTCGAACTTCGTTCTCGGAAACTTCGCCTTCACGTTTTTGTCTGAGGGATATGTCGCCGGCTACAAGAGAAGTGGTCATATTAGGCCCTGGACGCATACTTCCTCCCGGTAAAAAAATCGTCGGAATGTCCATTCTAGCTGCTGCTTTTAGATGTGCAGGAATTGATTTGTCGCACGAAGATGACAACACTAAACCGTCCCAAGGATTAACTGAAACATGAACCTCAACCATATCACAAATAGCTTCACGAGATGCTAAAATTATGTTCATTCCATCGTGACCTTGAGCACAACCATCGCAAATATCAGTAGTATGAAATTCTGCTGGTTTGCCTCCACATTCATAAACTCCGTATTTAACTTGCTCGCTTAGTTGGTTTAAATGATAGCTACCAGGATGAGAGTCACCGTAGACATCTTCGATTAAAATTTGAGGTTTTGTAATATCGCCTTCTACCCAGCCAGTTCCGAGTTGAAGAGCGTCAAATTGCGCCCATAAAGCCCTTTGGGGAGCACTTTTTTGAGAAAACATAGCATAATCTCCTTTATTTTTTGTAATTTTCAAATATTTTTATTGAATAAAAAAATATTATTTTAAATACAAATCGTATTTAATCTGTTAATTATCTTGTTTTGTTACAAAATGAATATTTGGATATTACATTGTGTATTTTAAAGTTGAAATCTTGAATTTAGGCTAAGCTAAAATCTCTGTCAATATTTCATCAAATTTTACGATATCACTTTTTGGTGTTGCGAAAGATGTCACAAAACGTACCTGTACAGAATTTTCGTACACAACGCAAACCTCATAATGACAGAATTCTTGCAATTTTTGTTCGAGTTCATTTGAAATATTTACGAAAATCTGGTTTGTCTCGGTTTCAATTTCAAACTCGATATTGTGTTTTTTTAGAACTTTTGTAAGCATTAAAGCAGTTTCATTCGCATTTTTTGCTATTTCGAACAACAAATTATCTCTCATTAAAGCTTCGAAAGTTACACCAGCTAATCTTCCTTTTGCAAGCATTGCGCCTTTTTGTTTTATATAGTATCTTAAATCAGCTTTTAAATTTTCGTTCAAAATCACTAAAGCCTCACCGATTATTGCACCACATTTTGTGCCACCTATATAAAAAGCATCGCACATCTGAGAAATTTCCTCTAAAGTCAAATCATTTTTTTGACAAGTTAAGGCAACGGCTATGCGAGCACCATCTAAATAAAGATACAAACCATATTTTTGGCAGGCATCATACACTTCTTTTAGCATTTTTTTCGTGTAAATTGTACCGAGCTCGGTTGAATTTGAGATATAAACCATTTTAGGTTTTACCATATGTTCAGTCGTGTTTAAGAGCATTGCTTGTTCAATCATTTTTGCAGTTAAAATGCCATTTTGACAAGGCATTGCGATAACTTTGTGCCCTGTTGCCTCTATAGCGCCAGTTTCGTGATTGGCAATATGCCCTAACGATGTAGAAATGACTGCTTCGTGAGGGCGTAAAAAAGCCGAAATAGCAATTAGGTTTGTTTGTGTTCCACCTACTAAAAGATGAACATCGGCATTGGGTTGTTTTATAGCAGTTTTAATCATTTCTTGAGCATTTAGCGAGTGAATATCTTCGCCATAGCCGATAAGTTGCTCGTTATTTGTTTGGATTATAGCATCTAGCACTTTTAGATGCATTCCTTCTGAATAGTCATTTTTGAAAAATATCATAGAAACCTCACAATATAAAATATATAAATAATCATAGCATACTTTTTATATTATGTACAGAAAAAGTTTAAAATATATTACCACAAAATTGCCACAAATTTTAATACTTTTATATAAAAAACTCATTGAATACACACAATAAATATGTTATTATATATAATAAAGTAATGTTTCAAAATTTAGATTAGGTAGTTTGGTAATTAAGTTTAAACCAAGATAATATTAATTTCAGTGAGTATTTTAAAACATAAACAATATATAAAATACAGATATATAATTATTTACCCGATACTAAAATACAAACCGTAAATAAAGTTTATTTATATAAAGGAGAATTTGCAATGATAAGTAAAATCAAAGAAAATATTGAAAAAGTTATGGTTGGTCAATCCGAAATTATTGATTTAATGTTAACTTCAATGATATCGCAGGGACATATTTTGATAGAGGATATGCCAGGAACAGGGAAGACTGTGATGTCTTCAAGCCTTGCAAAATCTGTTGGTGGAAAGTTTAATCGTATACAATTTACACCTGATTTATTACCTTCTGATGTTACAGGACTTAATTATTTCAATCAAAAATCAGGTGAATTTGTTTTTAAAGAAGGACCTGCGTTTTGTAATATTTTACTCGCCGACGAAATCAATCGTGCGACACCTCGTACGCAATCTAGTTTGCTAGAGTGTATGGCTGAAAAACAAATTACCGTGGACGGAGTTACTCGTGAGCTTGAACAACCATTTTTAGTAATCGCTACGCAAAATCCACTAGAAACTCTTGGAACATATCCATTACCTGAAGCTCAGTTGGATCGCTTTTTAATGAAAATCTCTATGAAATCCCCATCAAAAGATACAGAAATTGAAATTTTACGTAGATTTATGGTCGATGAACCACTACAAACGCTAGAAAAAGTGTGCGAATCGCAAGATATCGTTAAGTTATCAGAAGATGCTAAAAATGTTTTTGTACATAAATTACTTATAGAATATATCGCTGATATTGCAATTTCTTCTCGAGAAAATGCGAATATTGAGATCGGAATCAGTCCACGTGGGTCGCTTGCGTTACTTCGCGCAGTGCGTGCTTATGCACTAATTAAAGGTAGAAATTTTGTTATTCCCGAGGACATAAAAACGCTTGCAGTACCAGTTTTAGCACATAGAATTCAAATTTCTGGTGGATTTGGCACTACTTATCAGCAAAATCAAGCGATTTTGAAACTATTAAATTCAGTGCCACTGACTACTGAGGAGTGGAGTAAATGATAGTTTTTTTCGCTTTTTTAGCAGTATTAGTCATATATTTTGCAATATGTAAGTTATATGATAAATATTGGGAACACAATTTGTCGGTCGAAATTTTCTTGCCAGATGATGAACTGTATGAGGGTGAAAAGTCATCGGTAGTTGAGGTTATCGTGAATGATAAGTTTTTGCCATTGCCAACACTTGAGACACGATTTTACTTAGATCGAAGACTAAGATACATTGGAGATACTAAAAATTCAGCTTTATCTGACATGATGTATCGTAGAGATGCATTTACAGTTGGGATTAAGCAAAAAATCAGTCGTAGCTTTGACATAATTTGCACAAAAAGGGGATATTATACGCTCGATACGCTTGATTTGATATCATCTGATCTGTTTTTGAATAAAAAATTTATCGGAAAACGTAATTTTTTCAAATATTTTTATGTTTTTCCGAGAAAAGTAGAAAGTTCAAAAATTGCAATTCCATATCGTCAGATATGTGGGGAATTAACGGTTAAAAAATTACTTTATGAAGATCCTTTTTCGTTTGCAGGCATAAGGGACTACACACCAACCGACACGCTAAATTCAATAAACTGGAAGGCATCAGCAAAATCGCAAAATTTAGTAGTAAATACCTATGAATCTTCGATAAAACAGAAAGTTTTTGTGCTTTTGGATACATTTAATAACGAAAATATGGATTACGAGAACTTAAATGAGGAATCTATACGAATTTCGTGTGCAATGATGGAGCGTTTGTTAATGCAAGGTTCAGAGGTTACAATTGTGTCTAATTCGGTTGATGCTTTAAGCCAAAAAACCTTACTATTACAGGATTTAAACGGTATTCCAATCAATGTTTTGAAACAACATTTGTCGCGAATCAAACTTGGACTTGAAACACCTTTGGATACATATATTTCGCAAATTCCACACGATTCGTTTGTTATTGTAATTTCAAAAAATACAAATTTAGAGCAAAAATTAAGTGCACATTTTAGTAGTTTTTACTGGATTGTGCCTTATAAAGATGAAATTCCAAAATTTTCGCTTTCTCGTGATAAATTTTATCTATGGAGACTTGAAAGTGCCATAATTTTTGATGATTTGGGAGTGTTTTAATGAATTTTCTTAGAAAAAACTTGATAATTTACGCTCCACACATAGTTTGGATGTTGGTATTATCAATTGTTTACGCACTTTTTGCAGAGCTTTTTAACATCTATATTTTTGATAATACATTAAATTCTACCGATTTTTATTACATAAAAGGTTTGTTTTTAGTTTTTCCATTAGCTTTTTTCTCAATATCACTTAAAAAAAGCAATGTTTTATGGAAATTTGTACTAAAAGGCTTTATATGTCTGATAATTTGTGGAATTTTATCAAAATGTGTTGTTTTTACTGCTATGGTCGCTGCACTTTTTGGATTGAGATTTATAAATAATGTTAATTCTGATAAAAGTAGTTTTGATGAAATTTCACATATAAATTTAATGTTTTTGGCTGGATTTTTTGTTTTAACGGCCTTTTATGACCTAGTTTTCTTGCAAAAAATGATAGTTTATCACGTTTTCTTTGCAACTTTATTAATTTTTGCGCAAAAAGGTCTAAAGAGATTTGAATTTTTTATTGATCTGAGAAAAGATAAATCAAATCTGCCAGAACAGAGAATTTTAGACCAAGCAATGAAAATTTTTGCAGTTTGCACGTTGTTAGTCATTCTTTTGGTTATGCCGATTATGGGAAATTACTACAATTTTATTTCATTTTCGTTTGAACTTTCTGATGAAACTGGATATGTTTACGAGGAGGTCGAGAGCGAGGATTTGGGAGATGAGCCAGTAGAGGGTGAGGACGGTTACTCACTAGAAGAACTTCAAGATAACTCGCGAATGAGTCAAGTTTTAGGAATGTTTTGGCAGTTTATAGAGCCATTAATTTACGTTATGAATTTTGTTATATTAGGTTGGATTTTGTATAAAGGTATTTTAGCTTTTTTGGAGAATTTGAAAAAGCCACTCGTTGTTCGAGATGATGTAATTGAAACAACTTTCAAGAAAATAAATGAGGAGAAAAAATCAACTATAGATATAAGTAAAATCAGTGAATTGCTAGATTTTAGTCCTGAAAAACAAATAAGGCGCAGATATAAAAAAACATTGAAAAAATATAATCCTGAGAACTGGCAAACGCCTTCAGAAATGGAAGAAATGGCAAAATTAGAGATACCAAAACTACACAATGACTATTTAAATGCGAGATATAATAGTAAAGATTAGTGCAATCGCAGAGTTTAATTTACTCTGCGATTTTAAATTTTGCGCATAGATTATTGAAAGATATTTGCAAATAAAAAACGAAACGTATTTATGATATATAATAAAATAAAAAACATTTGTTATACTACACGTAGTAAATTAAAGGGATATATGCTTATAGACCATTTTAGGAACGTTTAGTTTTTTAAGTGAATGTGTGAATTCGCCATTATCTAATGTGCGACACATTAAGTTTCGATATATTGAGATAGAAAAGATAACTAGGAAAGGTACAAGGAGTAAAATTATGTCTGAACTAATTCAGTGCAAGAATTGTTTTAAAATAATAGATAAAAACTCAAAAAAATGCCCTTATTGCGACTATAAAGTTGCGAAAAAGAGAAATATAATGATTATACCTATGGTTTTATTCATAGTTTTTGCAGGTTATTTGGGATATAGAGGAGTGCAAGTAGAGCAAGATTCGATTACGGAAACCAATATTCAATCGAATTTCACAGATAATTATGTGGATAGTTCAAAATCAGACCCTACCGATGAACAGTTGTTAGCTATCGAAAAAGCTGTGTATTATTGCGACGATTTACATATGTCTTATGATGGAATTTATATTTATCTTACATCAAGTAGATTCGACGATTTTGAAGAGAACGATGCACTTTATGCCTTGGATTATATAAGTGCTGATTTTTATAAAAATGCTCTAAATCAAGCTGAATATTACGCAAATACGGTGAAAATGTCCGAATTGCGCATACTAAATCGCTTAACTTCCAAAAATGGTGACCTGTTTACCGATGAGCAAGCTGAATATGCATTAGAAAATCTAAATGTAAATTATTTCGAAAATGCGTTGGATATGGCAAATTCAATGGGCAACGATTTAGGATATTCAGAAAACATTATTTACAGTAATTTACTTTCGGAAGATATAGGCGGATTCACAGAAGAACAGGTTGAATATGCTATGAAAAATATAGATGTAGATTTCTTGGAGAATGCACGTTTAAAAGCAATAGAATACACTAAAAATCAAGGTTATTCAGATAGCGAAGCATTGGTTGAAATGACTGCTATTTACGGAGATTATTTTTCGGAGGACTTAGCTAAACAAGCTCTTGAGAGTTTAAAATAAGCCCAAAAAAGTTACATTATGAAAAAAAGTTTTTGCAATAATTTTCAGAATGTACTTTATTTAATTTTACATAAGTTTGGCAAAATGACTTAATACAAGTTGTAAGTTAAAAAAGTTGACAAATTGTTAAAATTGTATTAATATGTATACAAGCGATTTTTTAGAGTAGTGTAATTGCACTATGTTTTTTACGATAGAAAAGGGCTTTTTTTCTTGCTGATTTTTAGTTGAGAAAGTGTAGATAATTGCAATTTTTTGTTGAAAGAATGTGCAATAAGTGGAGATGGGAGAAAAAATGGAACAGACGAGAGAATTATTCGACAGGAATAAACTAGCGAAATTATTGATACCTATTGCAATCGAGCAAACTTTGGTAATCGTTGTCGGAATTGCTGATATGATGATGGTTTCGAATGCAGGTGAGTCGGCGGTTTCTGGGATTTCGTTAGTAAACTCAATTTGCGTTCTTCTGATAATGGTCTTCACGGCAATCGGTTCTGGCGGTTCTATTATTGTTGCGCAACTAATCGGTAGTCAAGATAGAGAAAAGGCGTGCAAAGCTACTAATCAAGTAATTTTAGTATGCGTGTCATTGGC
This sequence comes from Clostridia bacterium, assembly GCA_044426345.1. Classification (GTDB taxonomy): domain Bacteria; phylum Bacillota; class Clostridia; order Oscillospirales; family Butyricicoccaceae; genus CAYJLC01. The sequence continues at coordinate 29,011 of JAWXUP010000021.1, forward strand.
ATTAGTTTTGTCGTTCCTTATGTTGTTTTGCGTAAAATCTATGCTTAGTTTAATATACGGATCGGTCGATCAGAGCGTAATGGATTGTGCAGTAATTTATTTTGAAATTTCTATTTATTCATTCCCATTTTTAGCGTTATATAACGCATCAGCGGCAATTTTTAGGGTTATGAATAATGCTAAAATCTCTATGAAAATGTCGATTTTTATGAACCTTATAAACGTATCTTTAAATGCGGTTTTTATTTTTGGAATGGGGCTTGGAGTAGCTGGTGCGGCGTTGGCTACATTGATTTCAAGAATGGCGGCGGCGTTGTTATTTTTTAAATTACTTACAAACTGTAACAATTATGTTTTTCTCGATGTAAAAACGCTGTTTAAATATGATAAATTTATGATAAGTGACATTCTGAAAATTTCTATACCACAAGCTATGGAAAGTAGTATGTTTCAATTCGGTAAATTACTTACACAAAGTTTGATATCAGGATTTGGAACAGCAGCGATAGCTGCGAATGCTTGTGCCTCAAATCTGGAACTTTTATGTAATATTCCGATATCTGCGATGGGCGTATCGCTCGTTACTATCGTTGGTCAGTGCGTTGGTTATGGTGATTATGAGCAAGCTCGTCGAAATACACGAAAAGTTTTGAAATATACATATATGTTTGTTATTCCTATTAACATAGTGTTATTTATCTTCGCACCATTGGTTACTAGCGGTTATAATTTAACTGATGCTGGCATACAATATGCAGTGACATTAATACGATATTATACTGTTTGTAGCTGCTTTATAGCTCCATTATCGTTCGTATTACCAAATGCACTAAAAGCGGCTGGTGACGTAAAATTCACACTGTTCGCTAGTATGACTTCAATGTGGGTTTGTAGAGTTGGTTCAGCGTATTTAATTACATATTTCTTCAATTTAGGAGTTTTGGGTGTTTGGATCGCAATGACTATCGACTGGGTAGGGCGTTCGACATTCAACCTTATAAGATTTAAGGGAAAAGCGTGGGAAACCAAGGCAATTTCGAGTAAAAAATAGATATTCCAAATAAATTAACTAATGTTTATAAAGCAATAAAATTTAAAAAGACACACAAATTAATAGAAAAATATATAGTGAAATTTTAGTAACATAAAAAAATCTCCTTCATATATTGTTAATAGCCAAAAAAACGGCTAAAAAACAATTTTGAAGGAGATTTTTCTTATGTCAATGCCAAGTATTCCTAATTTAAACCCTCAAATCTCAATAAATCGTGACGATGCAGTAAATTTAATCCTCTCATCAATCGGTATGGAAGAATTATCACTAGCGCACATCGTTAATGCTGAGGCCGAAAAAATCCAATTCGCACTCGGTACTTTAGAAACAGCAGATGGTGCAGCAAGTTTAACTGACATTATGGCAGTTAATAGCTCTGCGAAAAAAATGTTACGTGATGTAATTAAAAACCAAATGCTAATTTCAATGAAAATGGAAGACAAAAGTACTATAATATAGACATATCAGAAAAACCTAGTATTTATCAGGGTTTATCTTATGTCTATTCTTTTTTTTGACCGAAAAAAATTAGAGAAAATTAGTATTGAGTTTTTTAGATTTATTCTTTAAAATTCATGGAATTTGAGGTGCTTTAGTGAAAAAGTTGTACAAAAAAACAAATGTTAGACGGACCTACGTGCTAAGAAATTTAGACCAAACAAACGCATTTACAACCGAAAAAGTGGTAAATATTGAACTTTCAAGGTTAAAACCATTTCAAAATCATCCGTTTAAACTTCGCGATGACGAGATGATGAAGGACACGGTTGAGAGCGTGTCGGAGTACGGCGTGCTTGTGCCAGTTATCGCAAGACCGCTTGGCGACGGTGATTTTGAGTTAATTTCAGGTCATCGTAGACACCGTGCGTGTGAAATTATTGGGCTGAAGACGATGCCAGTCATAGTGCGAAAATTAACCGATGAGCAAGCGACGATTTTTATGGTAGACAGTAATTTACAGCGTGAAAGTATCTTGCCGAGCGAGCGCGCGTTTGCGTATAAAATGAAGCTTGATGCGATTAAAAAACAAGGTGAACGTACGGATTTGACTTCGTGCCAAGTTGGCACAAAGTTCAGAAGTGATGAAATTATCAGCGAAAACGCTCAAGATAGTCCTCGACAAATCCAACGCTACATAAGATTAACCGAGTTAATTCCAGACTTTTTGGATATGGTTGATACCAAGAAAATGGGCTTTACGCCAGCGGTTGAGCTGTCTTATCTTACAAAAGACGAGCAAGAAATTTTGCTTGACGTAATCGATTCTGAGCAAAATATTCCATCACTTTCGCAGGCGCAAAGGATAAAAGCGCTCAGCAAGGACGATTTCGTGAATTTCGAGATACTTTCGATGATAATGCGTGAAGAAAAGAAGACTGAGGTCGAAAAAGTTAGTATTTCTAGCAATAAAATAAAAAAATACTTCCCAAAATCATACTCGCCAGAAAAAATTGAGGAAATTATATTAAAACTTTTGGAAAGTTGGCACAAAAAACGCACCCAAAATCAAGAAAGATAGGGTTTGATATCGTCAAAGAGTTTGTCTTGTTAAAAAATAATAGACAAGCTCTTTTTTATATTTTAATGAAAAATGAGAGGTAGGAGAGAAAAATGGCAGTATTTCGGGTAGAAAAAACGAAAAACTATACAGTAATGTCAAATAATCACCTTCAAAATAAAAAATTATCGCTAAAAGCAAAAGGTTTGCTGTCAATTATGCTTTCGGTGCCGGACAGCTGGAATCATAGCATTTCGGGATATTCAAGCATTTGCAAAGACGGTCTGAGTGGAGTTCGTAGTGCAATCAAAGAACTCGAAGAAAGCGGATACATTGTACGAAAACGGTTGAGAAATGAAAAAGGGCAGTTGACGCTCACAGAATACACAATTTACGAAGTGCCAGTTATTGCAAAACCTACGTTGGAAAATCCAACATTGGATAATCCTATTTTGGCTGAACCTACATTGGGTAAGTTAACGCAATTAAATACTGAATTATCAAGTACTAAAAAATTAAGTACTAACAATATCAATCAAAAAGAGCTAGGCTATACAGATATTGGATTTGATAGTTTAGAGGAGCTGAAAGAAGTTGTTTTAGAAAAAATTGACGAGGAATATTTTAGACTTTACGGAACCTCAACGCAAAAAAATAAGATTTCAGAAATTGCTGAGCTTATAATTGAAACCTTATGTCAATCAAATGAAACCATAAATATCGCAGGGCAGGAATACCCATCGCAACTAGTAAAAGAGCGATTTTTAAGTTTAGATTCCACGCATATCGAATACGTGATCGAGTGTATAAGCGACACCAAAAGCAATATTAAAAACATCAAGAGATATATGCTCGCGACACTTTTTAACGCACCGACGACGATGGATAGTTATTACACCAACAAAGTCAATCGCGACTTTGGAAATATGAAAAAAGAAGGGATTTAAATGGCAGTACAAGAGGAAATTAACCATAAAAACATAGCGTTAGTTACAAGCGGTTCTAAGCTTACTGGAAGGTCAGTTTTAAAGCTTGTTCGGTTGTATCTTACACACTGTAAAACTGCAAAGGAAAGCATACCTCACGGCAAACAGAGTGTGAAGAGCCTCGCCAAGCAAGGACAAGGTATGACAAGCTTAGACTTGCAAGATGGTGATTTGAAAAAATTCGACCGAATTATGAAAAAATACGGTGTTGATTATGCGATTATGACGGATAAAATGAGTAAAATACCGACACACACCCTGTTTTTCAAAGCAAAAGACAATGATGCGATTACAAAAGCATTTCTCGATTTTTCTGCACAAATGGTTAAAAAGCAAGAAAAACCGTCAGTTCTTAGTGAACTTAGAAGGATGATTGAACTCGTAAAAAATACCATAAATAACAAGGTGAAAAATAAGGAGAATGTGCGATGAATACTAAAATCAAAAAGCAAATTATTATGCACGTACCTTATTTCCTAATCGCGCTGATAGCGACAAAAATTCCACAAGCTATACGATTTACAGGTGGGAAAACGCTGTCGGCTGTCATTTTAAATTTAAATCAAGGCTTTTCACAAGCATTTCAGACGTGGATGCCGTCATTTTACGCAAAAGATTTAGTAATTGGCGCGATGATTGCAGTTGCGATGCGACTTATCGTGTATGGTAAAAGCAAAAATGCAAAAAAGTATCGCAAAGGCGTTGAATATGGCTCGGCTCGGTTTGGTAATGTAAAGGATATTGAACCGTATATTGATAAAAAGTTCGAAAATAACGTGATTTTGACTAAAACGGAGCGATTGACGATGAATAATAGACCGAAAAATCCAAAAACAGCTAGAAATAAGAACGTATTAATCGTTGGTGGTTCGGGTAGTGGTAAAACGAGATTTTGGCTGAAACCTAATCTTATGCAGTGTCATAGTTCATACGTCGTAACTGACCCTAAAGGTTACAATATATAAGGACAGAGAAAGTCCAATCAAAGACGAAAGGAGGAAAAAACAGTGGCAAAATCAAGCAATATCAAGGTTACAGCATTGTATACTCGTCTATCTCGTGATGATGAACTGCAAGGCGAAAGTAACTCTATTACCAACCAAAAGGCATATTTAGAAGAATTTGCAAAGCAAAACGGATTTAATCGCATAGTCCATTTCAGTGATGATGGTTATTCGGGAGTTGACTTTAACCGACCTGCGTTTAAGCAGATGATTGCAGAGGTCGAGAAAGGCAATGTGGCACAAATAATTTGTAAAGACCTATCTCGTTTCGGAAGAAATTATCTAAAAGTAGGCTTTTACACCGAGATAATGTTCCCTGAAAAAGATGTACGATTTATCGCTATCAACAATGGAGTAGATAGCAGTAAGCAAGAAAGCAATGATTTTACACCTTTTTTGAACATAATGAATGAATGGTACAGCAAGGATACAAGCAACAAGATTAGAGCAGTATTTAAGGCTCGTATGAAAGAGGGCAAGCGTTGTAGTGGTGCTATTCCGTATGGCTTTTATCGTAAGGCAGACGATAAAAATACCCTTTATGTTGATGAAGAAGCTGCAAAGGTGGTAAAACAGATATTTCAGATGATAACAGAGGGATATGGAGTTAATCACATAGCAAGAACATTGAGCGAAAATAAAGTGCTTATTCCATCAGCTTACGCAGAACTGAACCATCCTAGTGATTGCCGAAGTAATAGCTATCAAGACCCTTACAAATGGTCGTCTACTGCTGTCAGCTACATTCTTCAAAAGAGAGAATATATGGGGCATACAGTGTTAGGTAAGACAATTTGTGAGAACTTCAAAACAAAAAAACGCAGAAAAGCCACCGAAGATGAACTAATCATCTTTGAAAATACCCACCCTGCTATTGTGTCAGAAGAAACATGGCACAATGCTCAAAGACTTAAACGCAAAGTTCGTAGAACTGTGAGAAACAAACCACTTTCACACTTGTTATCGGGAGTGCTATATTGTGCAGATTGTGGTGCTAGAATGACATACAGAAGTCCCGAAGCCAATCACAGAAAAGATGGAAAAACATACGACAGCGACAGTGCTTTTGTTTGTGGCGATTACAGAAATTTGCATAGAAATTGCACTATCCATTTTACCAAAAGTTCAGCGATTGAAACTTTAATCAAGACAGCAATTTCAAATGTAAGCACCTATGTTTTAACTGATAAAAAAGAGTTTATAGAGCGAGTAAAACTGTTATCAGATACACACCATGAAGAACAAACCAAGAGTGATAAAAAGGAACTTGCCACAGCCAAAAAGCGAATTGCAGAACTTGATTTGCTTGTGAAGAAACTCTACGAGGGCAATGCCATTGGCAAGATACCAGATAATCATTTTGAAAGGCTACTTGCTGATTATGATGATGAACACCAAGCCTTAACTAATAGAATTGCAGAGATAGAAACAGTTGTAAATGAAATTGCATCGCAGACAGTAAAAACAGATAAGTTCATTGCACTTGTAAAAAAATACAAAGACTTTGATGAACTCACACCCACAATTCTAAATGAATTTATAGAAAAAATTATCGTTCATGAAGCTACTGGTGGACGAACAAGATTAAGACAACAACAGATTGATATTTACTTCAACTTTATTGGTAAATTTGAACTTCCACAAGTGGAACTTAGTGAAGAAGAATTGGTCGCACAAGCTAAAGAGCGAGAAAGAATTGTCAAAGATATTGAAACCAATCGACGAGAAGCGAAGGTGCAAAAAGAACGCAAAAAAGCAAAATTATTAGAAGAAGCAAAACAAAAACTTGATAAAGGAGCATAATCAAATGGAACAAAGTATATTTGAAAAATTAGGTGGTACTTACATCAAAGTTGGCGATTATTATGTGCCGAATTTAGGACAGTTCAATGAAAATAAAAGCGATACAGATGATAGACCTTTAGGTAAATATGGTATGCTTTACGAAACATTTTTGAAAGAACATAGAACACCCCTATATCATCATCTATTATTAAATGGCACACTCCACTCACACTTGCGTG
>JAWXUP010000106.1:0-6581 GCA_044426345.1 Clostridia bacterium
ATTGGTATGACGGGCGAACAGCGTTCGCCCGTTACCGAATAATAAAATATAATCACGAAAAAATCAACGCACTTTGTAGGGTACGGCGTCCTCGATGTACCGTGAATAAAATTTGCAATAATATATTGAAAATGGACGCATTGGTATGACGGGCGAACACTGTTCGCCCCTACAAGGGTGCATATTTTTTATTTGTTATACAACACGGATATATAAAAAAACAGACAACCATTTCTGATTGTCTGCAAATTTAAAATTAAGGCGTACAGCTTGTGCCATCAACGTGTCTTGTTTGAGTCCAAAGAGGAACTTGGTGTTTTTCTGGATATTTTTTCAAGATGTCCATATTAAGTTCAAGACCAAGACCTGGTTTTTCATTAACATAAAGATAACCATTTTTTGTGTAAGGCATACCTGGGAACGCTTCTTGTAGAAGGTCAGAATCTAGTGGTCTTGACCATTCTTGAATGCCCGTATTATGCGATACAATACCTAAATGTGCGTTTACAGCGTGTCCTACAGGGCTTGCATCACTTGGACCGTGCCAAGCTGTGCGAATACCGAACTGTTCAGCAAAAATCGCAAGTTTTCTTGCAGGAGTTAAACCACCGATTTGACTTACGTGGATACGAACGTAGTCGATTAAACGATTTACGATAAGGAAATCCCACTCTTTAGGATTGTTGAAAAGCTCACCAGCAGCAATTGGAGTTGAAACTTGTGATCTAAGTGTTTTGTACCATTCGCCTTGTTCAGGAGATAAAATATCTTCCAAGAAGAACAAACGGTATGGTTCAAGTCTTTTTGCAAAATCAACAGCTTGAATTGGAGTAAGTCTTTCGTGACTATCGTGTAATAATTGAACATCATAGCCTAATTTAGAACGTACATCATCGAATAATTGTATAGTGTCATTCATATATTGGTCGGTGCTGAAATAGTCACCAGGGAAAGAATTTGGTGGAATGTTTAAGTTTTCAGGCTTGCCACCATAAACTCCAAGTTGTATGCGAAAATGGTTGAAACCTTGTTCTTTATACATTTGAATATTTTCTAAAATTTCTGGTAGAGTGTCTGCATCGCAGTGACGATAAACAGGTAATCCTTGGCGAGATTTACCACCTAGAAGGCTATAAACAGGTAGACCTGCAATTTTACCTTTGATATCCCAAAGAGCCATATCAATGCCAGAAATAGCATTATTCGATACAGGGCCATTTCTCCAATAACCATTAGTGTTCATTAGGTGCCATAAATCTTCGATATTATCAACATCTCTGCCGATAACAAGTGGTGCTAAATATTCTTTGATGTAAACTTCGACAGCGCGATTTCTGTATGCAAATGTTGCACAACCTAAACCGTACAACTCAGGTTCGCTAGTCAAAACTTTTACCATCGTGATGTTTTTACCGGTTAAATTTGCGGTAATAACTTCGATATCACGTATAGTAATATTATTTTTGTTAAAACTACTCATAAAATATATCCTTTCACATTCGTTTTACTTTATTTTATTGTATCACGTGTATACAAGTCAGTCAAGCTGTGGATTTGCACAAAAAAACGACTTAATAGTTGACACGGTACAGTTTGAGTGTTATAATGAGTAAGCTTATAAAAGGCAAGGAGAGTGCTATGAGTTTTTACGATAAAGTATATGACGTTGTACGAAAAATACCTAGCGGAAAAGTTGCGACCTATGGGCAAATAGCAATGCTTTGTGGTTCTCCACGAGCATCAAGAGCGGTTGGGTATGCACTTCATAATAATAAAAATCCTGATGAAATTCATTGCTACAGAATAGTTAACAGGGAAGGGAACCTTGCAAAGAGCTTTGCTTTTGGTGGTGTTGAAATTCAAAAAGCCCTGCTTGAAAGCGACGGAATATGCGTATCAGAGGATAATAAAGTTGATTTAAAAAAGTATCTTTGGGACGGAAATTTTGACTAAAAAAAATAAATTTAAATTAATTTAAAAAAACGCTTGACATTTGAGTCTAGAAGTGGTATTATAATATAGCACTAGAGATGAGGTAACAAAAATCTGGTGAAAAAATCAATATCGCGGAGTGGAGCAGTTGGTAGCTCGTCGGGCTCATAACCCGAAGGTCGTCAGTTCAAGTCTGGCCTCCGCAACCATTAAAAAAGTACCGTATTCAATCGAATACGGTACTTTTCTTTTGTTTAAAATTAAATTTAGTTATGGATTTCGATGTATAATATTTCGGGAATATCTCGAAAATTGTCGTTGACCCATATTTTGACCCATACGGGTGTTTTGGTAGATTTTAGAGCTGAAAGTTTTATGCTTTCAGCTCTTTCTTTGTTTTTAGCAACTCAAATTTAAAAAATTAAAAAGTTTCAAATGCTACTATAAATTCACCTTTTTTTCTTTTTATTAGAATTTTTCGATTTTTTACTTTTTTGTGAACTGTCCAACATAACCAAATGACCAACCTTTTTCTTGTGAAAAACGTTCGTCATTTAATAGCCAATCTATATTATAGCCGTTTCAATATTCTACTTCTTTATATCCTTTTATAGTAGATAATATTTTGATTGTTTCTATGTAATTTTCTTTTTTCTTTTCAGCTAAAGCACTATTATATATTTCTAATTTTCTAGTTTCTTCATTACGAGCTTTTATGTATGCTGTGTAATCGATCATCTTTTGGCCTAATCCCTCAGGGTCAAAACGCAATATTTTTTTGTAATTTGGGTTTTGATCAAAAGTATTTGCCATATTTTTCAATAAAATTTCGCTTTCACACTGCAAATCTACACAAAGTTTACCCAAATAAGCTTCGGCACATTCTGCATCTGAATTTAACACTTCTTCAAAAAAATTATCTGCATATTTCCATTCAGCATCTTCAAGAGCCATTAAACCACGTTTTAGTAATGCCGAAGCATTACCACCTACAACACCACGAGATACTTCATTGATAAGCTCATCTGTAACAGTAGTAATAGACACATCTTTAACTAGCACCTTTTTTATGCCACGTATCAAATCCTGCATAAAACCAATTTTGCTCATATCTTGGCTTTGTAGCATAGATAATTCTTCGGGAATCCCGCAAGCATCTATATCACGATAACAAGGAATCAACAATCTAGATTTGTCTTTTTTTAGTAAATTTAAGTATCTGCTCCATTCGTTTTTCACCCAAACCGCATTGTAATTTTCAGTTTTAGTACCGATTACCAACATAACTTTCGCACTGCTAAGTGCTGCAAATATATAAGGCTCGTATGCTTGTCCTAATTTATCTTCTAAAGTAATGCGTGAAAAAAACACTTTGTAACCCTCTTGGATTAACTGGAAATAAACGTCTTGTGCCAAAGCAGAGTCTTGTGTACGATTACCATTTTCGTCAGTTTCTTTGTAGCAAATGAAAACGTCATAAGGTTTCTCTTTTTGCGAAATTGAAATAATATCTTTTTGTATAGCAGAAATATACTTAGCTTCTTTTTCGTAGAGATTTTGAACGACTGTGTCTGTACTATATTCTATAGCAGCCAAATAATCTACATCTTGCAAAATGCTATCATAACTAGCACGATTGTATAGATTTATCTTTTGTTCGTCGTCGATTTTGGGCAACGTCATAGTGCTTCCACAAGACTCGCAAGTACCATATGCTTTATCAACAGAAAGTTTTATATCATCACCACACATTTTGCATTTTAGTATCATAAAAACTCCCTATTTTTTATATTGTTTACAGCTATTATTTCTCCTTGCCAAAATAGTTTTGAATTTTGCTGAACATATTAAAAATTCATCTACATCATTTAATGCAATGCTTTCTTCTAAAGTTGCAAGAGCCTCCATAAGTAGTTCTTCCACTTCGAAAAGCTCTTTTGAGCTAACTACATCAGAATATTTAACTTCATCTAGGATTTTTTCTAACTCTTTTTCCATTTTAGGATTTGTATTAATATCTACAAGTGTTTTTACTCTTGATTTTAATTCAAGCATCAAGCTAGTATTTTCTTTTAAATCTACACCTAATTTTTTTATTTTATTACGTGTTGTATCAGCAGATATTAGACACAAGAGAGCACTGCACAGCAATAAAAATTGAATTAACACAGCTAACCAAAGCCACACAACAGACGCTGCTGCCATAAAAATAAAGCTTACAACGAATTGTGTCAACGTGTAAATATAACCCACTCTAAAAATAGGCCAACCTAAAAATCTGCTTAGTGGCGAAGTTTCATTTTTAAAAGCAATGTTAAAACTTGCAAATCCGACTACAATAGCAATCAAACCGAACAAAAATGACATAAAGAACACTGCGTTTTTCTCAAAGGGAATTAAAAAAGCAGAAACGATATACATAGCGCTTATAATTAAAGACGATAGGTACAATGTGGGATTTTTTGCGATAGTTTGTTTATCTAAAACTTTATTACTCATGATCATTCTCCTTTGCTCCACAAGATGGACAGAAAGGTGTTTCTATTTCAGTTTTTCCGCATTTACATGTCCAAGACATTGGTTTTTTTAAGCCACAATTTGGACAGAAATTACTTAAAATATCATTCGTTCCACACTTGCAATTCCAACTTTTTGGTGGTTCTGGTTTTTTCAAGCCACAATTTGGACAGAAGTTAGAAGCAATATCTGACTGACCACAAGAGCAATTCCAACCTTTCGCAGGCTCTATTTTCTTAGAACCACACGATGGACAGAAATTCGATGTAATGCCAGCTTGCCCACAGGTGCAATCCCAAGTTTGAGATAAGGTTTGTTCTTTTGCTCCAGACATAGTGCCTGAAATACTATCCATAACAGGAGTCATCACATCTTTAGTCATTCCCATAACGCCACCAACAGCGCCGAGAGTTATACCAAGACTTGCTATATCACCAATCATCGAAGAACCTCCACCAGAGGTACTAGAGCCACCTGTAAGACCGTTTTGCATAGCTTCTAGACCAATTTGACGACTGGTTTCTTGTGCGTATGTATAGCCTTTCATTTGCATTTCTTGAGCTTCAGCTTGTGCTTGCATTCTGTAAATATCAGCTTCTGCAAAACCTTTTAAGCGTATTTTATCAGATTCAGCTTGAGCTCCTATGATTTGTAATTTCGCAGCAGTTTCAGCTTCGACGGTTTTTCGTTCTGCTGATGCAATTGCTGTTTCTTTAAGGATTTCTTCTTGGCGTATATTCAAGTATCTATCAGCATATTGTTGCTTCATTCGTTTGAAATTTATGTCATCATCTGGAGTTACTACACGAACAACGAAAAATTCAGGCATAATCAAGCCATATTCATCTAAATATTCATTGATTAATTTTTTAAGTTCGGTAGATAAAAGTGTCAAATGACTGTCGATTTCTAATATGTTTATATTCATGTTTTTAATAGTCTGCGCCAAGTATGATTTAACTTGTGTCATAATCATAGCTTTAAAATAGCCACTTATTGCAGTCGAACCATTTGCGCCACCAGTAGAGAGAAGTTGTGACTTATCTAAACCACTTGTTGTACCTACAAGCTTCAAGACTAATTTTTTTGAATTAGATACACGCAAATTGAACTCACCAGATGCACCTATTTCGATGTACATTCCAGAATTCGGATCAAACAGACGCACTTTCGTGTCCGTACCCCATTTTATACCCATTATTGTAGTTTGATTTATAAAATAAACTTCAGAATGGAATGGATTTTCACCACCAAGTGGCAATTCATAAATTTTTTCAATGAAAGGTAAATTTTGAGTTTCTAAAGTATACCTACCACTTGGGAATAAATCAAGAGCTTGTCCATCTCTGAAAAACAGTGCTTCTTGCGATTCGTGAACTATAAGTTGAGAACCATAGTTGAAGTCTTCGATAGGGTGTTTCCACACTAAAGTGTCGTTTCCACCTTCATATTTTATTACAGAGGCAATACCGTCATTCGATATTTTTTCTCTTGCGATTTCTTTTTGAATATTAATGTGATGATCACAAACAGGGCAGACCGTCGATATGCCATCTTTGTTGACAGCAAGTTCTATGCTACATTGACCACAATGAATCTTTGCAACTTTGCTTTTATCAAGTTCTCCGATAAGTTTTTCGTGACAAACTGGACACGTTGCCTCATCCACTTTTGTTTGATCATATACTACATCATTGTGACAGTGACGACACTTTATTGATGCGAGTTTGTTGGTTTTTACATTTATAACGTTCCCACAAGAACAATTTATTTTCTTTTTTTGAAAAAATCCAGTCTTTCCTTCGGCGTAACTGCCACAAACTGGGCATTCTATTGCAAATTTAGCCATGTTTTCCTCCTATTAACTATTAAATCATTATATTTGTCCAATCGCCTACATCACATTGACAGCCATCGTTAGAACCCGCGACAACAATAGTACCATCTGCCTTTAAGCCTACTGTATGGTCATATCCTGCCGAAATCGCTATTATATTACTCCAGCTTCCTACATCACATTTGCCGGCAGTAGCACGTTGACCAACAGCAACAACAGTGCCATCTGCCTTTAAACCTACTGTGTGGTTATATCCTGCCGAAATTGCTAGTATATATCTCCAGCTCCCAACATT
>JAWXUP010000022.1:0-35103 GCA_044426345.1 Clostridia bacterium
TGGCCAAGTTGCGTTATAAACTATAGCTGCTGGCGTGTCTTTTGTATATCCACCAATTAAAAGCTCGGCAACTAATTCTTTTATTAATGAAGAAGTTAAGAATAATACCATTGTAGCCTGATGTGATGCAAGCAGACGAATTTTTTCTTTTTCTGGGACTGGAGTTCTGCCTTCCATACGTGTTAATATAACGGTTTGACTTACAGAAGGTAATGTATACTCTGCCTTTAAAGCTGCAGCTGCTCCACAAAAAGAACTTACACCAGGAATTACATCAAAGTCTAAGTGAAGGCTATCTAAAATATCCATTTGCTCTTTGATAGCACCATAAATGCTAGGGTCACCAGTGTGAAGACGAACTATGATTTTATCTGGAGCATCATCTTCGCTTAAAACCTTGATAACTTGTTCGAGTGTCATTTTTGCGCTATCATAAATTTTGCAATTATCTTTGCAATCATCAAGCAAAGCAGGATTTACAAGCGAGCCAGCGTATACAACGGTATCGGCTTGTTTTAGTAAATTAGCACCACGAACGGTGATTAAATCGACAGCACCAGGGCCTGCACCTATAAAGTAAATCATAAATTATTCTCCTTAACGATTATAACAGAAAAGTAACTGCTGTCAGACACTTCGTTTAAATCTTTATATATTTTTTCATTTTCCATATAACAACATTCTACCATTTGTGCATTTTCTAGCATATTCTTTTCGGATAAAGTTTGTAAAACGCTATATAGCTGCTTACCACTTTTCATAAGGACTTTATTTCCGTCTAAATCAAGCATTTTTTCGGTATTTTCATAAGATGCTGGAATTATATGCAAAGCCTCGTTTCTATCGCAAAGGGAAATATTTAGCTTTCCAGCAACGGCACAAAAAGAGGGGATACCGTTTATAATTTCGACAGTATAACCACGCTCTAAAACTAATCTATGGATATACATATAAGTAGAGTAAACGGTAGGGTCACCGAGTGTTATGAATGCTAAATCATATCCTTGGTCTAGTTGCTCGCAAATTAAATCGGTAGCTTGTTTATGGGCGATTTCAAGTTTTTCTTCATCTCGTGTCATTGGCATATGGCACAGAATCTTCTCTTTATCTTTTATGTAATCTTCAACGATTTTCAAAGCAGTTTTTTCGCCACCAGTATCTGGTACTATGATTTTATCAGCGTTTTGTAAAGTTTCAACAGCCAATAGAGTTAGTAGCTTTTTATCACCAGGACCAACTCCTACGCCGTACAATGTTCCATTCATATAATAAACCTCGTTAATTTTAGTTTTATGCACAAAAAAATAGATAGCACTCGAAATGAAAGCACTATCTAATCGTAGGTATAAAGTAAAGGGAATCCCTTTTGGTTTCATACAAATAATGTAAGTAGTTAACTTCAATTCCTTGTGAAGATAAGCGAACATATTGGACGGTATCCCGACTTAGACATCAAACGCTATATTCGCCTTCCCAAGCAAAGCTCAGTGGCATATGAATATAACTAGTACATTACGGTAGCAAGACTGTTTAGGATTCTAACCTAATTCCCGATTATAATATTTTTCAATAAAAACCAATAATATTTTAAATTTATTTTTAATGATACAAATATCATCGACTAAATTTTATCATAAAAGCGCGAAAATGTCAATCGTTGTACAAAATATTCACAAGTCGATTTGTGCAAAATGACAATAAATAGAGAAGAATCTTAGCTAAAATAAATAATATGTTCGATAAATGTTGACAAACTGTAAACTTCGCTCTATAATTTAAGTGATTGGTATTAATGTATACAAGAGGGAAGGTAAAAATTTATGAATGAAAATCAAAAAAACATCGAAACCGATGCGCTGCGTCCAATAAAAATGGAAGAACGTATGAGTTGGCAATCTATGGCGTTCGTACAAGCGGGAATGTGCGTTTGCGTACCAGCTTTTTTATTGGGTTCAATTCTTGCAGAATGTATGTCGCTTTGGTCAGCTATTATTTCTGGTACTTTGGGTTACTTAATCGTAGTAATCATAACATCTCTTTTGGGCTATTTAGGCTCTGATTTAGGCGTTGCAACTTGTACAACTTGCTTGTCTGGTATGGGCGTGAAAGGTTCTAGATATATTGTAAGTACCGTACTTGCAGTAAATCTTATTGGTTGGTTCGGTATTAATAACGTGGTTTGTGGCGAGGCTTTTTCAAACGTATTATATAGTATGTTTGGCATTTCACTTCCACTTACAATTTCAAGTTTATTATGGGGAGCTATTATGCTTTCAACAGCAGTTTTTGGTATGAGTGCTATCGAAAAATTAGACAAAATCTCAATTCCACTGCTTATGATTATTATGGTAGTTGGCACTTATCTTGTAATCAAACAATTTGGCATTGCAAATATTAACGCAGAAGTTGAACAAACTATGAGCTTTGCTGCAGGTGTTGGA
This sequence comes from Clostridia bacterium, assembly GCA_044426345.1. Classification (GTDB taxonomy): domain Bacteria; phylum Bacillota; class Clostridia; order Oscillospirales; family Butyricicoccaceae; genus CAYJLC01. Next base: position 2,442 of record JAWXUP010000022.1, read on the forward strand.
CTTTCTTTCAATTTCTATGCAATCGGTGCAATTGCGCCAGCAGACTTTACTCGTTTCCAAAAAACTAGAACAGATGTATGGAAATCTACTTTCTGGGGCGTATTCCCAATGGGTATCGTGACTTTAGTTTTAGGTATTATAATGACAAAACTTGCAAATAATTATGACATTTCTATGGTTCTAATCGACGTTGGTATTCCAGTTGTTGGTATCACTTCTATGATTTTATCAACTTGGACAACAAACGCTGCAAATGCATATACAGGCGCACTTGACGCTGTTATGATTTTTAATTTCCCAGATAACAAAAGACGTGAAATGACACTGATTGTTGGTGGTATAGGTACGATTTTGGGTGCATTTAACATTTTATCAAGTATTGAAAGTGTTTTATCTATGCTTGCTTGTATCGCGTGTCCAATCGGTGGTGTTATGCTTGCAGACTATTTTATAGTAGGTAAAGGTAAACCAGAAAACTGGCACCCTGTAAAAGGATATAACTGGGCTGGTGTTATCGCATGGGCGCTAGGTTCAATTATTTCTTACTACTTATATCTAGAGTATCTTGGCATTATAATCGGTATGGTAATTTACTTAGTTTTAGAAAAATTTATGCCTTCTCCATCAAGAGGAAATGGTGTTGCTAAAGAAAAAATTGATACTTCACTAGAAGAAATCGTTATCAAATCATAGGAGAAAATTTATGAAATATTTAGATAAACAAGGCATGATAGACCTGCTTTACGGCTGTACCGTTCTTGGGACTGGCGGAGGTGGTGGCCTTGAAGAAGCACTAGTTATGATGGAGCCTCATTTCAAAGCTAATGACCGTGTAAAAGTTGTAAGCCTTGAGGAACTGCCAGATGATGAATATGTAGCAACTCCTTACGGTGTTGGACCTCCAATGCCGGTTGGTGGCGTCGAACTTCCAGAAAAATTCAGACATTTAGAGCGTTATAATGACAGCCCTGCCGTACTTGCTTTCGAAGAACTTCAAAAGTATATGGGCAAGAAATTTTTCGCAGTATCTGCTACTGAACTAGGTGGACTAAATGTTGCAGCAATCTTACATATTGCTTGCTTGTATGACATTGCAATCGTCGATGCAGACCCTACAGGTCGCTCGGTTCCAGAACTTCAGCACTCAACTTACTATTTGAACAACGTACCAATCGCGCCAATGGGAATTGCTACTGAATTTGGAGAAGTTGCAATTTTGAGCAAAGTTGCCGATGACTGTCGTGCAGAAGATTTAGTTCGTGCGATGTCAGTTGCTAGCAATGACTTAGTAGGCGTTGTAGACCACCCAACTACTGGTGCAATTTACAAAAAGTCAGTTATTCCAAACACTATCAGCTATGCTACAAAAATCGGTGAAATCTTACGCCTTGCAAAAGAAAATGGTCAAGATGTTGCACAAAACATCGCAGAGCAAGCAGACGGTGCAATTTTATTCAAAGGCGTTTTAAAAGATATGCCTTGGGACAAAGTTGATGGCTTTAACGTTGGCGAAATGCACCTTGATGGTGTTGGCGATTTTGCTGGAAATACCTACAAAATTTGGTTTAAAAACGAAAATCTAATCGCATATAAAAACGGCGAAGTTTTAGCTACTTGCCCAGATTTAATTTGTGCTATCGACAATGACGGCACTCCAGTTACAAATCCAGATGCAAAAATCGGAATGGAAATTAGTTTTGTGCTACTTCCATCACCGAAAGAATGGCAAACAAAAGAAGGACTTGACTGTTTCGGGCCTAAATATTTTGGCTTTGATATAGAATATACTCCGTACATTAAATAGGAGGAAATTATGTTAAAAGATTTGAAAAAACTTATCGCTATTCCAAGTGTTAGTGGAGAGGTGGACGGGGAATTTCCTTTCGGCAAACCTTGTCATGATGCACTTGAGCAAGCACTTGAAATTTGCAAAGGATATGGCTTTACAACAAAAAAATGTGGTAATTATTGTGGTTACGCAGAAATCGGTAGTGGGGAAGAAATTTTTGGGATACTTGTGCATTTAGATGTAGTTCCTGCTGGTAATGGTTGGGAATTTGACCCTTATGATGTAACGGTTTCAGATGGAAGAATTTACGGACGTGGTGTTATAGATGATAAAGGGCCTGCCATTGCAGTAATTCACGCAATGAAAGACCTTGCAAAATTAGATCTTAACAAAAGAGTAAGATTAATATTCGGAACATCAGAAGAAACAGGTGCTGGCGATGATATTGCTTATTACAAAGAACACGAAGAACCTGTGACATTAGGTTTTACACCAGATGCAGATTTTCCAGTAGTATATCTTGAAAAAGGACTTGCAAAAGTTGAACTTTCTATGCCAAAAAATGAAGTTACATATTTAAAAGGTGGGACTGCAGCGAATATGGTTCCAGACTCTTGCGAAATTAAATTTATGATTCACGATAAAGAATACGGTGCTTTATCGTGTGGTAAATCAGCACACGGAAGTATGCCACATTTAGGTATAAACGCGATAGGAATTGCTATCGAAGAGGCACACAAATTAGCTAGAGCAAATGACGAATACGAAGTGCCTTTTATTTGGGGATACAGAAAATTATTTGATAAAGATTACGACGGTAAACGTCTTGGTGTTGATTTTTATGATGAGCAAAGTGGTGGAACAACTGTAAACGTTGGATTGATAGAAAAAGTTGATGATATCATAACGATAACTTTGGATATTCGTTGTCCGGTTAGCGTGACTTCTGATATGCTAATTAGCGCTATAAAAGCTAAAGCAGAACCGTTAGGCTTTGAAGTGAAACTAACAGAATGGGTAGATTCTGTGCATATGGATAAGGATTGCGATTTCATCAAAACTTTAATGAGTGCATATCAAAAAGTAACAGGAGATATGACCGAACCGTTAATAATGGGTGGTGGTACATATGCTCGTGAAATGAAAAATGTAGTTGCTTTTGGACCTGTTTTCCAAGGAAGAGAATGCACCGAACATCAGCCTAACGAATATATGTTAGAAGAAGATTTTTATAAACTGAAAGATATTTATTTTGACGCAATCAAAATGACTTGTAGTAAATAATACTTCACAATTTTACAGTACCGATTACTTTCGGTACTGTTTTTTTGTGCTTGAGCATAAAAAAATAGGTGCTACAGAATATCTTACTATGTTAAAGTTTGTATAAAAAGATTAAAGTAGCATTTTTCAGTATCTAGAAGTGGAAAAAGTTAAAGAATTTTAGATAAAATGCAAAATGTAAGTTGTTTTGCACAAATAAGTTGAATTACATTTGTTTATATTGCACTAAAAAATGAAAGAATATTATAGAAAATGTGTATTCTTATGTTATTGACTTTAACAAGATAATAGTGTAAACTTAGTAACAAGATAAAGCAAAGGCGCTTGATTAAGGTGTTTTTGCTTTGTCTTTTTTTTATTTTTAAGGAGGATATTATCGTGAATAATTTTGTGATTACTATAGCACGAGGCTTCGGCAGTGGTGGTAAAGAAATTGGAAATAAACTGTCAGAGGCTTTGGGAATACCATGCTATGACACACGTCTTATCGGTATGCTTGAAGAATATTCTGGACTAAATCGCTCACTTTTTGCAAACGTAGATGAAAAGCTAAGTGGTCCGAATTTACTTAAACTTTTAAAGGGATTTTCAGGCACAGAGTACATCGTGTCACCAATGGAAAAAGAATTTGTGTCAGATGAAAATCTATATCAAATGCAGGTCAATCTAATAAGAGAACTTGCAAACAGTAACTCTTGTATTATCGTTGGAAAATGTGCTAACTTCGTTTTGAAAGACCATAAAAATGTACTCAGTATTTATGTGGAAGCACCGAGAGAAGTTTGTGTGAAAAATATTATTGAAAAGCTTGCGATTTCTACAGATGAGGCACATAAATTAATCACAAAAACCGATAGATATAGAAGTAATTATTATAGATATTACACTAGAGGTGAGGATTGGACAAATCCGACAGCGTATGATTTAACGCTAAATACTGGCAGAATAAATACTGACAGATGCACACAGTTAATTCTGAAAGCACTTGAAATTAAAGAACTTAAAAAGTAACTTTCGAGTATTTCATTATTATATATTAGGCAAAATTACAAAGATGAGAAAAGTAATTTCGCATAACGATGCATAACAAAAAAAGGGGAGAAATGCATATGAAAAGACTATTATTTAAAAGATTAATCGCATCAGCTTTAATGCTAAGTATGATGGCAACTTTAGTTGCTTGTAGTGATTCAACAACAACATCAACTGCAAGCACTGAAACTTCAACTAGTGCAGACACTGTAACAGTAGGTTTATTACACTCACTTACAGGTTCTATGGCAATCAGCGAACAAGCTGTTTTAGATGCTGAAGTTTTAGCTATTGAAGAAATCAACGCTGCAGGTGGTGTTCTTGGAGCACAAATTGAGTATATTCAAGAAGATGGTGCCTCTGAAGCCTCTACTTTTGCTACAAAAGCAGAAAAATTAGTTGATGCTGATGGCGTATCAGTTGTATTTGGATGTTGGACTTCATCTTCAAGAAAAGCTGTTTTACCAGTATTTGAAGACTACGAATCTTTATTATTCTATCCAGTTCAATATGAAGGAATGGAATCTTCAGCAAATATCGTATACACAGGTGCAGCACCAAATCAACAAATCGTTCCAGCTATCGAATATTTACTTGAACAAGGCTATGAAAATTTCTTCTTACTTGGTTCAGATTACGTATTCCCAAGAACTGCGAATATGATTATCAATGCACAAGTTGAAAACGCTGGAGCAACAGTTGTAGGTGAAGAATACGCTGCAATGGATCAAACTGATTTCGCTGCTATTATCAGCAAAATTGAAGCAGCTCAACCAGATGTTATTATCAATACATTAAATGGTTCAAGCAACGTTTCTTTCTTCAAACAATTATCAGAAAAAAATTACACTTACGAAGATTTTATGACAATGTCATTCTCTATCGCTGAAGAAGAAGTTGCGACTATCGGTGCTGATATCATCGCAAATCACCTAGTTTCTTGGAATTACTACCAAACTACAGATACTGCAGAAAACGAAGTTTTTGTTGCATCATATAAAGAAGCATACGGAGACACTCGTGTAACTTCAGACCCAGTTGAAGCAGCTTACGATGCAGTTTACTTATGGGCAGCAGCTTGTGAATATGCAGGTAGCTTTGAAGTTGAAGATGTTCTAGCAGCAATTTCAACAGGCGAAATTTCTTTTGATGGACCAGAAGGAACTGTTACAATTAATGGTGAAAATCAACACATTTCAAAACAAGTTCGCATCGGTGAAATCGCAGAAGATGGTTTAATTTACGAAATATACGTAACAGACGAAGCTGTAGAACCAGATCCATATTTAACAACATATGAATGGGCTGCAGACTTATCTCCGATCGAATAAGTTATCTCCAATAAAAGGCATAAATTTCAAGGTCGTCACCCACATTGACCAAGAAGTGCCATAACGCATTTTAGGAGCGATACAAAAATCGCTCCATATGCGTTATATAAAACGTTATGAAAGTTAGAGGTGTTTTAGTGGAACAATTTATATCAACATTATTTAATGGACTTAGTTTAAGTTCGATAATATTACTTACATCAATAGGTCTTGCGATTACATTTGGACTTATGAAAGTAATAAATATGGCTCACGGCGAGTTTGTAATGATAGGAGCCTACGTTACTTATGTTGTGCAAGAGTTTTTCAAACAATATTTTTCAGGTAGTGATTTATATTATTTTGCTGCAATACCTGTGGCTTTTATCGTTACATTTTTGTTAGGAAGTTTGCTTGAAAAAGTTGTAATTTCAAAGCTTTATGGTAGAGAAATAGATAGTTTACTTGCCACATTTGGCATAAGTTTAGTTTTACAACAACTTGCAAGAAGCATTTTTGGTTCGCAAGGTGTAAATGTTACTGCACCAAGCTTTTTAAAAGGTGGATTAACATTAGGTGGCGTTACTTTTTCTTATAACAGATTATTTATAATCGTAATGGTTATGATTTGTTTACTAATTTTATGGGTAGTAATGTACAAAATGAATTTTGGCAGACAAATGCGTGCAGTTATGCAAAATAGAACGATGGCAAGATGTATGGGTATTAATTCTAGACGAGTTGATAACGTAACTTTTGCACTAGGTTCTGGACTTGCAGGCATTGCGGGTTGTTCAGTAGCCTTACTTGGCTCGGTGGATTCAACTATTGGTCAAAGCTATATCGTAAACTCATTTATGGCAGTTGTATTAGGCGGTGTAGGTAAATTATTGGGTACAGTTATCGGGTCTGGAATGATTGGATTTACAAGCATTTTTACAGAAAATTACACATCTTCGTCTATTGCAAAAGCATTAGTTTTGTTACTAGTAATCGCATTCTTACAAAAAAGACCTCAAGGTTTATTCTTAATAAGAAGCAGAAACTTGGACGAATAGGAAGGAGACGTTATGAAATTAAATAAGAAAATTAGCCACTCGGACAAAGTATTTATATTAATAGCTCTGGTACTTTGCTCTATGCCGATTTTATTACAAATGGGTATTATAAACGCAAGTTCAACAGTGCTTTATATAGGAAAATGTATGGCGTTTGCTATTGTTGCAATCGCGATAGACTTAATTTGGGGATATACAGGAATTTTAAGTTTAGGTCACGGATTATATTTCTCGCTTGGAGGATATGCCATGGCGATGTATTTAAAATTAGTATCTACAGAAGGCGCAATCACTGATTTTATGAGGGTTGGAGGATTATCTGAACTACCATTAATCTGGAAACCGTTCCAATTTGCGTTACCTTCATTTATTTTAGTGTTCGCAGTACCAGCTTTTGCCGCTTGGATTATCGGATATTTTATTTTTAAAAATCGTGTTAAAGGCGTATATTTTTCGATTATCTCACAAGCTTTAACTTGGGCTGCATATTCATTATTCATCGCACTTTCACCATATACAAATGGTAACACCGGTATTACTGAAATACGTTCTATCTTTGGTAATATCAAAGGTGATGCGAACTTCAACAATATGATAAAATTATACTATTTAACAGTAGCATTACTTGTTATTACATATTTTATTGCGCGTATTATAACAAAAACAAAACTTGGAAAATTGCTTGTTGCAATACGTGATGGGGAAAACAGAACATATTTTTCAGGTTACAAAGTAAGTAGTTTCAAGAACTTTATTTACATAGTGTCAGCAGCTATGGCTGGTATGGCTGGAGCAATTTTTGTTAATTTCAACGGAAGTATCACTCCTTCGCAAATGACTATCCAATATTCAATAATGATGGTAATTTGGGTAGCAGTTGGTGGTAGAGGAACTATTTTAGGAGCTGTTATCGGTGCATTTTTAATTAATTTGTGTGAATACAACCTAAGTTCTGGGTCAATGGTTCAAATATGGCAATACATCATCGGTGGTGGCTTTACGATTGTAATTATTTTCTTCAAAGGTGGCGTTGTTGGTGTTGTTTCAGACTTTTTTGAACGTGCAAAAGCTAAAAAAAATAAAGCAAAAACCAAAGAAAGCGAGGCGAACTTATGCCAAAATTAAACGAAAGCGTACTAAGCATTAAGGGTATTTCGGTAAATTTCGATGGATTTTATGCATTAACTGATGTTCAAGCTGAAGTTAAAAGAAATTCGATACACTTTTTTATTGGTCCAAACGGAGCAGGCAAAACAACACTTTTAGATATAATTTGTGCAAAAACAAAGCCTACTATCGGTAACGTTTTATATTACCCAGGAAATGGAGATACTGTAAAATTAACAGGAATGAAAGAATATAAAATCGTGCAAGAAGGTGTCGGACGTAAATTCCAAGTTCCTTCGGTTTTTATAAATTTAACGGTCTATGAAAATATGATGTTATCGCTTAAAAACAATAAAGGAGTGCTTGCATCATTGATATACAAAATGAGCAAAGCTGAGCAGGAATTAATTGATGAAACTCTGAAAAAAGTAGATTTATCTGACCGAAAAGAGGCTCGTGCTGGTGCTTTATCACACGGTGAAAAACAGTGGTTAGAAATAGCGATGCAACTCGTTCAAAAACCAGAAATTATAATGTTAGACGAACCAGCTGCTGGTATGGGTAAACCTGAAACTTTTAAAACTGGTGAAATCCTAAAGCAAATTAAAGATGAATGTACGATTATTGTAATCGAGCATGATATGGAATTTGTAAAGCAGGTTGCTGATATTGTAACGGTGCTACACGAAGGAAAAGTTTTGATGGAAGGCAGTATTGATGAAGTGCTTGAAGATAAAACTGTGCAAGCAGTTTATTTAGGTCGAGGAGGAGAATAATGCTTAAAATAGAAAATTTAAGTGCCTATTACGGTGAAAGTATGATTATCGAAGATTTATCTATGGAGGTAGAATCTGGGAAAATCGTAAGCTTAATCGGCAGAAATGGTGTTGGCAAAAGTACTACGCTAAAAAGCATTATGGGGCTTTGTTCAAATCCATCTGGCAAGATTTTACTAGATGGTCAAGATATTACCAAACTTCCAACGCACGAAAGAGCTAGGAAAGGTATAGCCTATGTTCCACAAGGTCGTGATATTTTTCCACAAATGACAGTTATGGAAAACCTTGAACTAGGTCTTCAGGCAATTGGTGGAAAGGGTGAAGTTCCAGATTATTTATTTGACCTTTTTCCTATATTAGCAAAATTTAAAATGAGAAAAGGCGGTGATTTATCTGGTGGACAGCAACAGCAACTTGCAATAGCTCGTGCGCTAGTTCAAAATCCGAAAATTCTTATTTTAGATGAACCAACTGAGGGTATTCAACCTTCGATTATCAAAGATATTGGTGCTGCTATAAGGAAAATCAATGAATGGAAGGGAATTACCGTGCTGGTTGTCGAGCAATACTTAGATTTTGTTATGGAAAATACGCACGTAATTAATATTATGGAACGTGGCGAAATTATCTATAAAAATACAACAGAAAAAAGCGATAAAACAGAAGTTCAACGCATTATGACACACTAAATATTATCCTCCCAAAATACTGGGAGGATATAGCAATATATAGAGTTAAATTTATAAAAACGGAGGAATTTATTTTGAGATTAACACCAAGAGAACAAGATAAACTAATGTTATTTCTTGCAGGAACAGTTGCAAAAGAACGCAAATCTAAAGGTATAAAATTGAATTATCCAGAGGCAATAGCATTAATTTCTAGCGAAATTGTAGAAAAAGCACGTGAAGGTGCCGATGTTTGCGACCTTATGAGTTATGGACGTAAAATTTTAACGAAAGATGATGTTTTATCTGGAGTTGCAGAAATGATAGAAGAAATTCAAGTTGAGGCGAATTTTTTAGACGGTACAAAGTTGGTTACAATACACAATCCTATTGAAACAACTGACGAATTTATACCTGGTGAATATTTCATTGATGACGGCGAAATCGAACTTAATGCTGGAACTGAGAAATGTGAAATCTCAGTGCAAAATACAGCAGATAGACCGGTACAAGTCGGCTCACATTTTCACTTTTTCGAGGTGAACAGTAAACTTTCTTTTGACAGAAAAGCATCGTTTGGTATGCGACTAGACATTCCATCTGGTACAGCTACTCGTTTTGAACCAGGTGAGGCAAAAATTGTTACGCTAACTGCAATTTCTGGAGAGAGAAAGGGTTTTGGATTAAATGGACTTACAGATGGTGCTTTTGATGATGAAAACGTGAAAAATAAAGCTTTTGAAAAGGCTTGCGCACTAGGTTTTAAAGGAGTATAAATTTATGAAAATATCAAAAAAATTATATGCAACTATGTTTGGTCCAACGGTAGGAGATAGAGTCCGTTTAGCTGATACTGACATCATTGTTGAAATTGAAAAAGACTATACAATTTACGGTGAAGAGTCTAAATTTGGTGGAGGTAAATCACTTCGTGATGGTATGGGACAATCTTGTTTACACGTTCAAAGTGAGTGCTTGGATTTAGTAATAACTAATGCAACTGTGCTTGATTATACAGGGATTTACAAGGCAGATATTGGTATCAAAGACGGTAAAATTCACGGAATTGGGAAGTCTGGAAATCCACATATGATGAGTGGTGTTGACGAAAATATGATTATCGGAGCAGCTACTGAGGCTATTGCTGGCGAAGGTTTAATAGTAACTGCAGGAGGTATTGACAGCCATATTCACTTTATTTCACCAACGCAAATTGATACAGCTTTGTACAGTGGCATTACTACGATGATTGGTGGTGGTACTGGACCAGCTGACGGAACAAATGCAACAACTTGTACTCCTGGGGAGTTTAATATCCATAAAATGCTGGAGGCAACTAAGGGCATTCCTATGAACTTGGGATTTTTAGGTAAAGGAAATTCGTCTAGCGTTGATACATTGGTTGAGCAAGTACAAGCTGGTGCGATTGGTCTTAAATTGCACGAAGACTGGGGAACTACACCGAAAGCTATCGACGTTTGCCTAGGCGTGGCTGATAAATATGATGTTCAAGTTTCAATTCACACTGATACGCTAAACGAGGCTGGTTTTGTAGAGGATACGCTAAATGCGTTCAAGGGCAGAACGATACATACTTATCATACAGAAGGTGCTGGTGGTGGACATGCACCTGATATAATCAAGGCGGCATCAATGCCCAATATTCTGCCTTCATCAACAAATCCGACTATGCCATTTACAAAAAATACAATCGATGAACACTTGGATATGCTTATGGTGTGTCATCATTTAGACAAAAATAATCCAGAAGATGTTGCTTTTGCCGATTCTCGTATTCGACCAGAAACTATAGCGGCAGAAGATGTTCTTCACGATATGGGTATTTTCAGTATGATGAGTTCTGATTCGCAAGCTATGGGACGAGTGGGCGAGGTTATCATTAGAACCTGGCAAACTGCTGATAAAATGAAAAAACAACGTGGCACACTTGCAGAAGATTCTAACAGAAATGATAATTTTAGAGCGAAAAGATATATATCTAAATATACTATTAACCCAGCTATTGCACACGGTATTTCGGATTATGTAGGCTCTATTGAAGTAGGTAAAATTGCAGATTTAGTACTTTGGAAACCATCTATGTTTGCAGCAAAACCAGAAATGATTATAAAATCTGGCTTTATAACAGGCTCGAAAATGGGCGATGCAAATGCCTCAATTCCAACGCCAGAACCAGTGGTTTACTCGAAAATGTTCGGTGCAATGGGCGAGGCTGTAGACAAAACTTCGATAACTTTCTTATCAAAATATGCTTATGAAGACAAAATTCTTGATAAATTAGGTGTAAAGCGTATAAGCTTGCCAGTTATGAATTGTCGTGATATTGGCAAGAAAGATATGAAATTTAATGATGTTATTGCTAATATTGAGGTGGATTCAGAAACTTATACGGTTACAGTTGATGGAGAAGTAATTACGTGTGAACCTTTTGAAGAAGTGGCACTTGCTAGACGATATTTTATGTTTTAAATTTAAGGAGAAAAAATGGTAGTAGATAAAATTTTGGGAAACATTAATGAAATAACAACCGAGAAGTCGGTTATCAATATAAATTTTGAGTGGTTTGAACTTGAGAAAAAACGCATTTCAAAAGTTGCTGAAGATGGTACAACTTTCGGTGTTTGTATCGAAAAAATGCTAGCCGATGGTGACATATTAGCAGAAACAGTTGACACTATTTACACTTGTAATATTACTCCTCGTGAACTTATAAAAATTTACGTGGAAACAATGGAAGAAATGGGGAGACTTTGTTTTGAATTAGGCAATCGTCATCTGTCGTTAAAAATATCTAGCGATAATGTTTGTGTTCCGTTTGATGAACCTACTTTTGAATATCTGAAAAAATTGGGTTTCCACGCACATAAAGTAGTAGAAAAATTCACATCATTTACAGAATGTAAGGCCCATGGTGCGTCAAATCACGTTCATACGCATAGCCATGGTGAACATTCTCACACGCACTAATATGGAAATGATAAAATTACTTAATATGTTTCAAATAAGTGACAGTGCGTTTCCTATAGGCTCGTTTACGCTGTCAAATGGACTTGAAACATTCACACAGAAAGATAAATTATCTACAGCAAAAGACCTTGAAAAATATGTGGAGAACTATGTTTCTTTTATGAAGTATAACGAACTCGGTTTTTTGAATTTATTATGTAATGCTGAATTTACAGTTGATAATTTAATTTTGCTTGATAATATGTATTCTGCAATTCGTTCACCACGTGAAATCCGTGAGGGTAGTGCAAGACTTTGTAAGAGATTTATAAAAACGTGGCAAAAAATTGAGAAATTGCAACTTTTAGATACTTATAGCGACCTTATTTCGCAAGGTTTGTGCGAAGGACATCATACGATTTGCGTTGCGTTATTTATTAAAGAGAAAAACATAGATTTTGAGGCTGGTGCTAATATTTACGCTTATAGCACAGTGTCAGCTATTATCACAAATGCAGTGAAAAATGTACCACTTAGCCAGCTTGATGGTAGCTTAATATTAAATAAATCATTTGAAATGATTGAAAAAGCTGTAAAAGAGTCAAAAAATACAACAATAGGACAACTTGGAATAGGTGGAACGGGTTTTGAGATTTACTCTTATAACCACGAAACACTATATTCAAGATTATATATGAGCTAAGGAGAAAATATGAGCTTTGTAAAAATAGGAGTAGGTGGGCCAGTTGGTTCAGGGAAAACTGCGTTAATCGAAAGACTTACACGAAAAATGTCGGAAGAATATAAAATATGCGTTATTACTAATGATATTTACACAAAAGAAGATGCTGAATTTTTAATAAAAAACTCTGCGTTAGATAGAGAACGTATAATGGGCGTTGAAACTGGTGGGTGTCCACATACTGCAATTCGTGAGGATTGTTCTATGAATTTAGAGGCAGTTGATATTATGGGAGAAAAATTCCCTGACACTCAAATAATGTTTATTGAGAGTGGAGGTGACAATCTGTCAGCTACTTTCAGTCCAGACTTAGCAGATGCTACAATATACGTAATCGACGTTGCTCAAGGTGAAAAAATTCCACGTAAAGGTGGTCCAGGAGTTACTCGTTCGGATTTGCTTGTAATAAATAAAACTGATTTAGCGCCTTTGGTTGGTGCTAATTTAGACGTAATGGCTAGTGATTCGGAAAGAATGCGTCAAGGTAGAAAGTTTTTATTCACAAATTTAATGTCACTTGATGGTCTTGATAATGTAATTGAATGGATAAAAAAAGACGTTCTTTTTGAGGGTATTTAATGAATAGTAAAGTATGCGTCAGTACAAAATTTAATGGTAAAAAAACCGTTAATGACGATGTGTTTTTTACACCTCCGTATAAAATAATAGCACCTATATATAATGATGACGAGGCAGAAATTGTTTTGCTTTCGTCGTCAGCTGGGTTGTTAAAAGGCGATAATATTGATATGCAGTTTAGTTTTGGTGAGAATTCTAATGCAAAAATATCTTCGCAAAGTTATGAAAAAGTGTTCGACACACTCGATGGTAAGGTTACAAGACGGGTTGAAATCGACGTTTTACAGGATGCTTTCGTAAAATTTATGCCATATCCAACAATTCCGTTTAAAAATAGTAATTTTCACAGCGTAACTACTGTAAATTTAGCTAAAAAGTCTAAGTTTTGTTATGTGGATATCTTTAGTTGTGGACGTGTTTTGTCAGACGAACGCTTTGAAATGAATAAATTCTATAACAATTTCACTGTAAAAGTTAAAAATATACCCGTTTTTATTGACAATACGCTAATAGAACCCAAAATTTGGGACTATGACTCAATCGGATTATGGCACGGATATACGCATAATGGTTTTATGTATATATATGGTAGCGACGATGAGCAGAGCCTCATAAAAGACACGTTAGAATTAGCAAAAGAGCTTATACCAGACTTTGAAATCGGTGCAAGTCAGTGTAAAAAAGGAATTTGTATACGTATTTTAGGGGATAGTGGTGATAGAATTTTTAAATATTTTAAAAAAGTTTCTATTCTTTTATTAAGCTAAATGGAGTAATCTTTAGATAATTTTCGTCAAAAAATACAAATTTTCGAACCATAGTAAGCTTTAAATTGATAAAGTGATGAAAAATTAAAAATCTATTGACAAATTATTATATTTTTGTTAATATGATAATAATATTAGTAATAATATTATGCAAAGGCGCATAGATATATCAATAGTGTATCTATGCCCTTTTATTTTTAAAAAAGAGGGAAGAATTATGAAAAAGATTGTATCATTACTATTGGCAACTTCGATGACACTTGCATTGCTTACAGCTTGCTCTAGTGGTTCATCATCAACTTCATCTGAGACATCTTCGACTTCGTCGACTTCGTCTTCAAGTGAAGCAACTACTGCAGAAACTACCACAGAAACCGGTGACAACATTTTTAAATGGGCAACTGCAACAAATCCTTCAAATGTTTGTCCTTACGAAAACTACACTGAAGCGATTGACTACATTCAAGGTAAATTATATCGCTATATTCCATCTGAATCAGGTGAAACAGTTTCATTAGTACCAGACCTTGCGATTGGCGAACCTACTACTGAAGACGGTTATACTTGGATTATTAGCATCGACCCAAATGCAAAATGGGCAAATGGCGAAGCAATTACGGCTGATACATTTATGTATTCTTGGGAAATGGCTTTAGACCCAGTTTTATTAAATCCAGCAGCTAGTGGTCTTGCAAAAAATATTATCACAGTAGAGAATGCTTATGAATATTACACTCAAGAATCTACTGGCGTTGAAGTTGCTTGGGAAGATGTAGGTTTCAAAAAAATTGATGATTACACACTTTCTGTAACAGCTACTGATTTACACTCTTCTTTAGAAGTGCAACAACATTTCCAAATGCGTCACACAGGTCCAGTTTATGAAGAACTTTTCGAAGCTGGTATGGACGCTGGTAGAACTTCTACTAATTATGGTACAGAAGCAGAATATCATATGTCATCTGGTCCATATATATTAGATTCTTGGACTAAAGATACTGAACTTATCTACGTTAAAAACGAAAATTATGCTCATGCTGATGAAATTACTTTAGATGGTATGATTACTCGTATTGTTTCTGACGAAGCTACTCAATTACAATTGTACCAAAATGGCGATGTTGACTTTATCACACTTGGTTCTAACGGATATGATTTATACAGCGAAGACCCTGCAACTATTGCTTATAGCACAAGTACAGTTCGTGAAATTGAATTCAACTTTGAAAATCCAGATAAACCATACTTAAATAATCTAAACTTTAGAAAAGCTATGTACTATGCAATTGATCGTGAAACTATCGGTAAATTGACAAATTATGTACCTGCTTGTTACTTTATACCAACGTCTTATTCAACTTCAGCAGATGGAACATCATTCCGTGATTTACCAGAAGCACAAGAATATATTCCAGATAACTATGGCTACGACCCAGAACTTGCTCTTTACTATTTTGATTTAGCACTTGAAGAAACAGGTGTTGACAGTGTGTCTTTAAATTTAATTTATAATGAAGCAGTTTCTGCTACTCGTGTAGCATCTGAAAGTATTCAAAGTTCTTTAACTAATTTATTCGGCGCTGATCGTTTTGAAATGTCAATCACTGCAATGAATAACTCTGAAGCTGTTTCTTTAATGCGTACAGCTCAAAACGGTCCTACAAATGGTTGGGATTTATGTTGGGGTGGTTGGTCTTTAACTGCTGCTGAATATTCTGCAAATAAAAAATTCGAAGTTTACACTACATATGACACACGTCGTTTCACAAACTATCCAAACACAGAAATTGATGAACTTTTTGCTTTATCAACTACAGCTGAATATCGTATGGATTTAGAAAAAATGACAGATGTTGTATTACAAATGGAAGAATCTTTCTTAAATGATGTAGACTCATTACCTGTTTTCCAACAAGTTAGCTGGTATCGTTTCTCAGACCGTGTAGTTTTACCTTCAAATAATAAATATTTATCTTTTATTGGTTTTGCTAACGCGTATATAAGCATCGAAAATTAATTTTAATAATAATTGAACAAAGCGCTGTAGGGAAATTACTCTGCAGCCTTTTGTCTTTAATGGCATATCGACACGGAGATAAAAATCGGTCATTTTGCCAAGTGTAGGAGGATATTTTATGTTAAAATATATATGCAAACGTATATTTGCTGCAATAATTACGCTTATTGTGGTACTTACGCTTGCGTTTATGGTAGTGCGACTTATGCCTGGTAGTGTTTATGACGACCCAAATCTTCCACAAGGTGTAATCGACATACTAGAAGAAAATGCACATTTAAACGAGCCATTTCTTGTTCAATACGGATATTTCTTAAAAGGTGTAATCTTTGAAAATGATTGGGGAACATCGGTTAAAATTTCTCCAGGAGTGTCAGCTTTTGAAGTTCTTGCACAGCGTATTCCAGTATCATTAGGTGTAAATTTATCGGCACTTATCTTTGCATTACCTATTGGTACAGCTTGTGGAATAGTTTCGGCAATGCGAAAAAATGGTAAAACCGATACGATTATATCTATAGGTGTAATATTAGGTATTTCAGTACCATCATTCGTATTTGCAACTCTTTTACAATATTTTATGGGTTATAAATTTGGATATTTCCCAATTTTATACGCACCATCGGGAACATCTGTAGAAAAAGTAGTATCACTTGTTTTACCAGTTATCGCACTAATGTTAGGACCAATAGCTACAATTACGAGATATTTACGTGGTGAATTAATCGAGGTAATGGGATCGGAATATATGGTTCTAGCAAAGACAAAAGGTTTAACAGGAACTCAAGCTACCGTTAGACATGCACTTAGAAACTCATCTGTTCCGATGATGAACATACTTATTCCAATGTTTGCAAATATTTTAGGTGGTTCGATGGTTGTAGAACAAATGTTCTCAATTCCTGGCGTTGGTGGACTTATGATACAAGCGATAAATGCAAATGACTACTCGTTAGCAGTTGCAACGCTTATGTTCTACGCAATAATTTCTGTAATAACAGTTCTTATTGTAGATTTATCATATGGTTTAGTAGACCCTCGAGTTCGTGTGGAGGCTTAAAAAATGATTGAAAATAAAATTACTGAAGAAGTTTTTTCAAAAGATAAATTTGTATTAGTAGAACACGAATTAGGGGACTATGGTGATGTATATGATACTCCTCCTGTTAGCTTTGCAAAGGACTCTTTTTTAAGACTGAAAAAAAATAAAGCAGCAATCACGGCGCTTGTGCTTATTATAATGATTATTATTCTCGCAATTTTTGGTCCAATGTTTAACAAGTTTGGATATAACGATCAAAATGTAGATTATGTGAACCTTCCACCTCGCATACCTGTTTTAGAAGAATTTGGAATTGCAGATGGAACAAAAATTTTGTATAACAAACGTGAAGAATATCTTACAGACACTAATAAATATCCAGAAGGTTCGGTTATTGAAATAGTAAATGAATACGTAGTTAGTGATGTTGCAATGGTTGATGTAAAAGTTGATGCGTATGCAATGGCTGGCGTTGATGAAGATACTGATTTCTGGATGGGAACTGACTATCTAGGTCGTGATTCGTGGACTCGTTTATGGAGAGGTGCTAGGGTTTCATTGCTTATTGCTATGATTTCAGTAGGTGCAAATATCTGTATAGGTTTAGCTTATGGTGCAATAGCTGGTTATTATGGTGGCAAAGTAGATATGGTTATGATGCGTATAACCGAGATTATAAGCTCATTCCCACAAGTTATTATCGCAACGATGTTGATTTTGCTCTTTGGGCGAGGGATAAGTGCGATTATTCTAGCCTTGATAATTCGAGGGTGGGTTGGTACTGCGAAATTAATTCGTGGACAGTTTTTGCGATTTAAAGAACGCGAATATGTTCTTGCTGCAAAAACTCTAGGTGTGCGTGATAGGGTAGTAATTTTCCGTCACATAATGCCAAACTCAATTGGACCTATCATCACTCGTGCAATGATTGAAATTCCGTCTGCAATTTTTGCTGAAGCATTTCTTGCATTCATCGGTCTTGGACTTCAAGCACCAGAACCATCAATCGGCGTTTTGCTTAGTGATGCACAAAAAGTATTGCTTACATATCCATACCAAATTGTTTTCCCATCAATATTGATTTCAACGTTGATGATTTCATTCAACTTGTTAGGAAATGGACTTCGTGATGCTACAGACCCGACAATGCGTGGAACTATTTAAGGAGGAATGAAAATGGAAAAACTTTTAGAAGTGAATAATCTTAGCGTATCTTTCCGTACTCATTCAGGAATGGTTCGCGCTGTGCGAGATGTTTCGTTTTATGTAAATAGCAGAGAAACTATCGCAATAGTTGGTGAATCTGGCTCTGGTAAAAGCGTTACAGTTAAAACAATTATGGGTATTTTGGCGAAAAATGCTGTTATAGACGAAGGCGAAGTGTTGTATGATGAGCAAGATATATTAAAACTTACAGAAAAAGGATATCATACAATTCGTGGAAAGAGAATTGGGCTTATTTTCCAAGACCCACTTAGTGCATTAAATCCAATTATGACTATTGGAAAGCAAATTTGTGAAGTTTTAACAATTGGTCGAGGAATGAGCAAAGCAGATGCAAAAGTTCGTGCATTAGAATTGATGCGCGACGTTGGTATTACAGAACCAGAAGTGCGTTTCAAACAATATCCGTTTCAGTTTTCTGGAGGTATGCGTCAACGTATAGTAATAGCTATTGCACTTGCAAATGAACCAGAAATTTTGATATGCGATGAACCAACTACGGCTTTGGACGTTACGGTTCAATCGAAAATACTAGAGTTAATCAACGAAATCAAAGAAAAACGCCATATGGCAGTTGTTTTTATAACTCACGATTTAGGCGTTGTTGCCAATATTGCCGAACGAGTGTATGTAATGTATGCTGGTAGAATTGTCGAGAGTGGAACGTGTAACGATATTTTCTTCGACCCACGTCACCCATATACTTGGGCATTGCTATCTTCTTGTCAAGACCAATCAACTAAGGGGAGGTTGCTAGCAATACCAGGCACTCCTCCGAATATGGAAAAACCACCTGTTGGTGATGCTTTTGCTGCAAGAAATCCATACGCTATGAAAATTGATTTTGAACAAGAGCCACCTACTTTTAAAATAAGCGAAACTCATTTTGCAGCTACTTGGTTACTACATCCAAATGCACCGAAAGTTGAAATGCCAGATGTTTTGCGTGAGAGAATAGACAGAATGTTAAAAGAGGAGGAAGAATTCAATGCAAGAAACTAATCGCGAAGTGCTTTTTGAAGTGCAAAATTTAACGATGGAGTTCAAAGTTGGACGTCGCAAAAAAAGTACACTTAAAGCAGTAAATGACGTATCCTTCCAAATCTTTAAATCAGAAACTTTTGGTTTAGTTGGCGAATCTGGTTGTGGAAAATCTACAACTGGACGTTGCTTAATTCGTTTATATAGTCCAACTTCTGGTTCGTTTAAATTTAAAGGGGAAGAATTGACTGGCAAGCTTACGAAAGATAAGAAAAAATATATAACAGATAATATCGCTATGATTTTCCAAGACCCAATTGAGTCACTAAATCCTAGAATGACTATCGCAGAAATTATCGGAGAAGGACTAAAAGTTCGTGGTATGACCGATAAAACGGAAATCGAAGAAAAAGTTTATAGCATATTAAACAAAGTAGGTTTAACTCGTGAACACGCATCGAGATATCCACACGAATTTTCTGGAGGACAACGTCAGCGTATCGGAATAGCACGTGCTGTTATTGTAAATCCGACTATGGTAATTGCTGACGAACCTGTTTCGGCACTTGACGTTTCAATTCAAGCTCAAGTAATTAATTTGCTAAACGACTTGAAAGATGAACTAGGACTTACGATTTTATTTATTGCACATAATTTATCTACTGTAAAATATTTTTCTGACCGAGTTGGAGTGATGTATGGTGGGAAACTGGTTGAAGTTGCCCCATCGGACGAAATTTATAATAATCCTTTGCACCCATACACAAAATCGCTACTTTCAGCTATGCCTCAGCCAAATCCACTTACAGAAAAACGTAGAGTGCGTTTCTCATATGACCCAGATATGCATGATTATTCGAAAGAATCACCAGTAATGACTGAAATTACAGATGGTCATTTTATCTATGCATCGCCTTCAGAGGTGAAAAAAATGTTGAGTGAAATGAAGATGCAAGGAGAGTAAATGTTGAAAAAGATGATTGATGAAACCGTGTTAGAGCGAATGACATTGGCAAACTCACCATCGTTTTCAAGTGATGGTAACTGGCTTTTTTATCAGACAAATAAAGCTAATATTGAAAAAAATATTTATGAAAAGTCAATGTTTTGTCGAGAAATGGTAACAGGCGAGGTATTTTCGATACAACCAGAGCAAAGAGCAAAATTTGTTCTTTGGAATGAAGAAAATATTCTGTACGTATTTTGTGACGATGGAAAAGGTGGCACGATTATACATTTATGGGACACAGAAAAAAGAGCATTTACAAAGAATTATTCTGCACCAGCATTTTCTAGGGCAACGTTTTTAGATGAAAATACGCTAATAATTGGCACATCAAATATGCTTTACAAACAAAATGAAGGTTATTCCGTTATAACCGATACACCATTTTGGAACAACGATATAGGATTTACACAGGGCAGACGAAATGGATTATCGCTATATAGTTTGAAAACTTGCGAAACGTTAGTTTTCACCGAAAAAATGAGGCACGTAACAAATTTTTGCGTTTTAGATGGAAAAATATATTACAATGCGTATCAATTTGAAAATATACTAAGTGACAAACCAGCGTTGTTTTGCTATGATTTACATACCAAGAAAACCGAACAAATATTGCCAGAAAAAGAGTACTACGTTCAAAATTTGTTTTGTTTTGATGATAAATTGTATTTTGTAGGCTCAAAAGGTGATAAATTTGGTAGATACGAATACGGTGGATTTCACACTGTAAATTATGAAGATAAACCTGTTGAGTTGTCGGTTCTATTTGACGCAAATGTTGGTGTTAGTGCAGTAACTAGCGACGGAATTAGTGGAATGGGTGCAAAAACTAAATCTTTTGGAGATGATTTTTACTTTATTTCAACGCAAAATGAGAAAAGTGGCATATATAAATTGAATATACATGGTGTAACTTCTCCGGTTATAACAGATGCGGATATCATAACTTCGTTTGCAATTAGCGAAAAAGGAATTGCATACGTTGCGAGTTATAATGGAAAAGCTAGTGAATTATATTTTGCACCATTTGAAGAAAATGCTAAACAATTAACCTGCTATAATGAGTTTCTACAAGCTGAATATATGGTGTCACAAGCACACACTTTATCAATTAAAGACAGCGAAGGTAACACGGTGAATGGTTGGGTATTACCACCTTGCGATTGTAAAAAAGGTGAAAAATATCCTATGGTTTTATTTATCCACGGAGGACCTCGTATTGCACTTAATGGTAGCTTTTCACACGAATTACAGTCATTAACAGCAAGAGGTTATGGTGTTTGTTATTGTAACCCTATTGGTAGTGATTCTCGTGGAAATGAATTTGGAAATTTGAGTGGTAGATATGGAGAAATCGACTTTGAACAAATCATAACTTTCACGAAGTCGGTTATTGAAAAATTTGACTTTGTAGACAGCTCAAAACTAGGAATTTGGGGCGGTTCATATGGTGGTTATCTTGTGAATTGGACTATTGGTCATACGGATATATTTTCAGCTGCCATTTCAGAACGTAGCATCGCAAACTGGATTACAATGGAAACTATGAGCGATATCGGTGCGTTTTATGTTCCAGATCAATCAGGTTTTAGCTTGTTTAATGACCAATCAGAGCAAATGTGGAACAATTCTCCTTTGAAATATGCAAAAAATATCACTACGCCAACGTTATTTATACATTCTGAGTGCGATTATCGTTGTCCTAGAGAAGAATCTTTTCAAATGTATCATATGCTTAAAAGAAATGGCATTGATACTAAAATGTTGTATTTCTGGAAAGAAAACCACAATTTAAGTCGTGTTGGCAAACCTAAAAATAGAATTGCAAGAATTGATGAAATCATAAATTGGTTTGACGAACATATGTAAATTATAATTTTGAAAGAGGAATTTTATGAAATATTTAAATCAATTTGAATATAAAGATACTCCATACCCAACTAATATATCAAATCCAGAATCACCACTTGTTAATGGCACTATAAGTAGAGCTGGTTGTGGGCTTTGTACTGCTTGTATGATGGTAGAACAGTTAACTTTTTCTGATTTTCCATTATTAGAATGTCGTGATTTAGCGATTGAAGTTAAAGCAAATTTGACACCAGGTACAAATATGAAAATTTTCGGCCCAGTGGTTGCTGAAAAGTTTAATCTTTCACTTGAAAAAAGTGATGATATCCAAGATTTAATCAAATGCTTACAATCTGGTGGTGGTGCAATTATAAATGTTGGTGGAGACCACGATGACCATATCGGTGTTTTTTCTCACGGAGGACACTATATTTATGCAGTTAGCACAGACGGAGAGCAAATTTGTATTTTAGATCCTTCTAAAAAAGACGGAAAATATGAAGAAGAGGGCAGACAAGGCAAAGTTCGCGTAAATGGTGATTTTGCATATTGTTCGAAAGAAGTTTTGCACGCTGATGTTCAAAATCGCACACCTGCATATTATCTTTTCACTCGCAAAAGTGATTTAGGAGAATAAAATGGATAGTGAAATAAAAAAAGTTTTGCAAGAACACGCACCAGCGATGATTGAGCTTAGACGAGTTTTGCATCAAAATCCTGAACTTGCTTATCAAGAATACGTAACTACAAAGTATATAAAAGAAGAACTTTTAGCTTGTGGTGCAACGTTACTTGAGGATATTTTACCGACTGGTGCAGTTGCTATTTTTGGTAAAGAAACAGGAAAAACCATTATGGTAAGGCAAGATATCGATGCATTGCCTATGAAGGAACTTACGGATTTACCATATGCATCAAAAAATGACGCTTGTCACTCGTGTGGACACGATATTCATACGACTTCGCTATTGCTTTTAGCAAAAGGACTTGCAAGCTGTCAAGATAAATTACAAGGTAGGGTAGTGCTTGTTTTTCAACCAGCAGAAGAAGGTGCAGGCGGTGCAATAAAAATGATTGACGCTGGTCTTATGGAAAAATTGCCTAAAATAGATAGCGTTATTGGTTTTCATGTAGATTGCGATACGCCAGTTGGTAAAATTGGAATAACAAAAGGACCTGCTTGTGCATCAAGTGACGGAGTGTCAATTACAGTGCATAGCAAAGGTGGACACGGCGCTCATCCATATCGTTGCGCAGACCCAATAACTACTGCAGGATATTTATTGACACAACTCCAAACTGTAATTTCACGTGAAAATCCAGCAGTTCAACCAGCGGTGCTTACATTTGGTACAATAAATGGAGGTACGGCAGCAAATATTATCCCTACTGAGGTTACAATGAAAGGTTCGTTGCGTTCTTTTAATGAACAAGGCAGACACAAAATGTGGGAATCTATAAAACGAGTTAGCGAATGCTGTTGTCAAGCTATGAGAGCAGAAGTTTCGGTGAATATACACGAAGGATTACCAGTTTTACTAAATGACCCTGAGATTTGTGATAAAATAGCTTTAGCAACGCGTAAAGTCTTAGGTGATGATAGTGTAATTTGGGGAGAATATCCATCTCCTGGCTCAGATGATTTTGCTTGTTTTTTAAGCTATGCAAAAGGTGTTCAGTTTAGAGTTGGTACGTCAAACGATGACCCAAATTCGAAACTTGGGATACATAATCCGAAAACAATTTTTGACGAACGAGCGATATATAACGGAGCGTTAGTTATGCAAGAATATATTTGCAACGAATTGTTTTAGACTGAGCAAATATTTAATAGTAGATATGAAACTCTTATAATTTGATATTTTAAGCAAAATAAAATGCACCCCGTTTCGAGGTGCATTTTTTATGTTTATAATCAAATTTTATACTTCAAGAACAAATTCTTTGCCTTCGTTTATGAATTTAAATACTTTTTTACCATCAACTTCTTGTGAAGTAGCAGTAAAGTTATATGTACTACCAGTTTTGCTTGGGTAGTAATATGAAACAAGCGTATGTTTTTTTGCTTTTCCAGACGTCATAGTATAGTGCCATTGTTTATCTAAGCCTTCGTAATCTTTAGGATTTACTTCAGCAGGGAATTCGTTTGTAAGATGTAAATCTTCGATTCCAGATGAAATATATAGCATTTCTACATCAAGATTAGCTTTTTCACCACGAATAGCATATTTATTGTCAGCATATTCTGGTTTGTAGATAGAATGTAGCATAAATGAAACGTCAAGTTCTTCGGCAATTTCAACGCTGTCAACAATTACAAAATATGTATCATCTACAAAGTAGATTTCTCTTGTGTAATCTTGAAGTTCTGGTACGTTTTCGCCATATGCTTTAGTAGCATTTTCTTTTACATAAACATATTTTTCTGTTTCTTCAAATACTTCAACTTCGCCAGTAGCAGCAAGTTGTTTAATTTGATCCATTTCAGCGTATTGACCTCTACCATCAATTAATAGAGTATTTTTTGAACGAGTTTGTCTTCTCCATTTAACGTGCATATCACTACCGAATGATACATAATATCCAGTTTCTACAAGAAGAGGATCGCCGAATGCGAACATTAAAATTGCGTTTTGGTCGCCGTGACTATGTGAAACGCTACCATATTTGCTTGATTTTGTAAGTAAAAATACGTGTTCATCTTCGTTATCCATATCTCTATGCATAGCAACCCAGCCAATATCACTAAAGTATTTTACATTTCTTCCACCTTTTGGAGCTTCAGAAACTACGCTACCTTGATTAGACATAAACATAACTTCGTCGAAATAGAATTCCCACCAGCCAGTATCGTACATATCGTTTCCAACATAGTTTGATCTTTTTGCGATTTGGTCGCAATACCAACGGTGAGTACCGTTTCCAGTTGCACCAGCTAAAGCACGAATATTGAACCCTGTTTTTAAGATAGGTTTTTCACCAAGGTTTGATTGGTCGCCAAAAGATACTCGATATCCATCGTGAGGCCAGCAATATAAAGGATAATTACCGGTATTTAGGAAGAACGGACGTTTGAAAATGTTTACGCCTGTAAAGTTTTTAAGAAGATTTAGTGCATCTATTAAGAAAGCTAAACCAGTTGTCCAATATAGACCACCTTCAGCCCAACCACCATCTTTGCCACCCCAAGGAGTGTATAGAACGTTTACATAATCTACTGCACAGTTAACCCAATCTTCAGCCTCGTCGTGTTCACCATAAAGTACGATACCACAAGGGATTAGTACGAATGAAACTGAACGAACAGCATGACTATCAAATAGTGCATATTGGATTTTTGTTTCGTGGAAAACGAAATCAGTTATTTCTTGAGTTCTTGTGATTAACGATTTTTTAACAGTTTCTCTTTGTTCTACTGTTAAATGATTATATAGCCAGTCATAGCCCCAACATAAAGCACTTAAAACACGGAAAGAAGATTCATCGTGATAGCTACGTTTTGTTGAACCAAGACAATCCCAAGATGCGATGTAAAGTAAATATTTAATACCTTCTGCAATCCATTCTTCATTTTCGGTTACAACACCAGCAACAGCGATAGCTCTCATTCTATTATAAGTTTTTTGGCAATCGTGATAAGATTTACGCCATAAAGGTCTGTATTCTGGAGGAAGTGGACGTAAAACTTTCAGTTCTGGTGGATATTTTGCTGGTTCTTCAATAAATGGAGTACCGAAATATTTTTCAACATTCATTTTTATTAATTGATCAAAATTACAGTGAGTAGGATCAGCTTTTACAGCTTTTTTGAATTCTACTAATTTTTCACCACTAAGCCAAAGTCTTGGGTGAGATAAATCGGCGTTTGCAAATCTATCTTTAGCAGATGCAACTGGAGTTTCTGGAAGTCCTTCTGCAAGTTCAAATTCACGAACTTGGCTAAATTCGTATTCACCACCTGATAGAGTATAACGCCAAAAATATTTGCCAGCTTTTAAAACGTGATCTGGTGCGAAAAAGTTATACATAACATCAGTGTATTTATAAGCAATGTTTTCAAAGTCTGCATCGGTAGCAATTTCAAGGTCGTATGGACCGTTGTCATCATTTGATGGTAACCAAGAAAATCTAGGTGGGTTTTCTATGATTTCAGTATTGTTTGGTAGATACTGAACCGTAAAAGTACCACTTTCTTGCTCTAACAATTTTTTCATCTTTTAATTCCTCCTATTGTGTTTGCAATTTAATTATGTTGAATTTAACACGCTTTTATATTGCGATTGTAGTGTTAAATTTGCTCATTATTTATATTATATACCTAATTTTAATAAATTTCAACTAATTTAGTAAGAATTATCAAAAAAATAAAAAGAAATATGAAAAAATCAGACATTTTAGATAAAGCATAACTAAAATATCTGATTTAATTTAAATAACTATGCCATTATCTGCACAAAGTTTTCTATATTTTTCTAAATTTTCACGCATAACAGTAGGGCAATCAAGTTCATATGGGCAACGAGCTTTGCAAGCACCACAATCTATACATTTTTCTACAGCTAGCATTTGTTCTTGCCAATATTCTGATAAAAACGGATTTGGTGCTGGACGACCTAGATTTAAATGCATACGCATAACTACGTTCATTTCCATTTTAGGAAAAGCCGTACAAGGCATACAGTAACCACACGCACGACAGAAATTACCAGTTAGGGTAGCTCTATCGTGAGTTATAATTTTAGTAATTTCATCGGTCATTTGTGGTGGATTATCAGCAAAACTTAAAAATTCCTCAAGTTCGCTCATCTTAGAAATGCCCCATATAGGAACTAACCATTTTTGAGTTTCTGCAAAAGCTGCAACTGCTTTGCCACAAGTTAAAGCACCACCAGCAAGACCTTTCATACCAATCATACCTATATTTTTTTCTTGAGCTTTTGTAATTAAATCTAGGTCTCTTTGTGCTGAAAGATATGAGATAGGGAATTGCAATGTATCATAAAGTCCACTATCTAAACTTTGTTCGGCAACGTCAATTCGATGAGATGTAACACCTATATAACGACAATACCCACGTTTTTGAGCTTCTATTAACGCTGCGTAAATACCGTTTTCGTCTTCAGTATCAGGCAATGTTTTAATATTATGTGCTTGGAAAATATCAACATAATCAGTTTTTAATAGCTTTAAGCTGGTTTGAATTTCACTGAGCATTTCATCTTTGGTTTTCTTATTGCTTTTTGTTGCAATGAAAATATTTTGTCTCATTGATGGAGTAAAAGCAAGACCGATTTTTTCTTCGCTGTCACCGTAAACACGTGCAGTATCGTAAAAATTAATACCACCATCGTATGCTCTTTGTAAAATTTTAATAACTTCGCTTTGCTCTGTTCGTTGAATAGGCAATGCGCCAAAAGATTGACAAGTTGCCTCGATATTGGTTCGACCTAAAAGAATTTTCCTCATATTAACCCTCCTATAAATATGCGTTTTAAATCTCTCGTGTAAAATACTATATGTACTTTATATAGCATACTTCTATCAAAAAGTCAAATTTTCGTGTAAAATATTACAGTAGTTAATTGTTTTTTAAGATTTAAAAGTTATGAGTGAAAAAGTAGATGTATACAACCAATCTATTGACACTAATGCACAAAAAGGTTATAATCAAGACATAATATAATTGTTTAATATGTGCAATTGTAGCTTGTGTATATCAAACAAAAAAGAATGAGAGGTAGAAGAAATGAAAATTTATGACGTTGACGCGAGACTTTTGCAAACACATCCTGAAGTTATTGAGGATATGAAACAAAGAGCTTTAAACTTTGCAAGAAATTTTAAGGATTCACCTGAGAATATGACCGATTGGGGGCATAACTATCATTGCCCATTCGATGGCGAACAGCTTACCTTTGATTTAAACAGACCACACGAGCACGAATGTAGAATTTGCCATAGAGTGCATAAATCACAAATTCTTGACAATGTTTGGACTTATATGTATAGATTTGAGGTAATCTTAACAGTACTAAACCTTGCAGTTTTATATGAATTAGAAAAAGACCCAGAATACATAGAACTATACAAAAAACTTCTTACTTTTTACGCTGAAAACTATGATAAATTCGTGCTTCACTGGAAAAGAGTTATTACAGAAAATCCACAAGTTGAACCAATAGTTGACGCTGGTAAAATTATGCCTCAAGGTTTAAATGAAGCTATGATTATAAATAGAATCGTTATTTCCCTTGAAATTTTAAAGGACTACCTTGACAAAGACTTTACTGATTTAATTTCTGAAAAATTATTAATACCTGCAGTTACTGGAGTTACCATTCCTGAAATCACACAGATACATAATAAAGGCTGTTGGTATAATAGTGCAGTTGCTATAGTTGGTTTTTATACTGGTAGAGAAGACCTGGTAGACTTTGCATACAACGGAAAACTTGGTTTAAATCAACAAATTATTCAAGGTGTAACTAAAGATAACATTTGGTATGAAGGTTCAATTTATTACACATATTTTGCACTGGAAAGTTTAGTTCAACTTCTTGCTTTTTCAAGAATGTATGACCGTCCAATTGAATGCGAAAAAATCATCGCTGATATGCTTGTAGAAGGTTACTATTTTGCATTCGAAAATGATACATTACCAAACCCGAATGATGGTTGGCCAAATCTAAATCTTAAAACTTTTGATTTTACATATGCTCTTGCAACGAAAGTTTTCGGTGAAGATAGTGAAGTGGGAAATGTTTATAAAAATATATGTGCAAACCCTGTAATACGTGGTCCATTGCCACTTTCTGAAACGTATTATTATAAAAATAATTTAAGTTTTGACCATTTAGTTACAGTGCCTTACATTGATATTTCAAACAGAAAACCTATAAAAAGAACTTCTAAAAATTATACTTCGACTTACTTTGTAAAACTTAATAACGAAAATATCAATACTTTCTTGAAATATGGACATGTTTCTAAATCACATTTTCATCCAGATAAAATGAACATCGAAATAATGATTAAAGGTAAATCTTTATCTAGAGACTTGTCAAATACAGGATATATTACAGACTTCTGCACAGAATGGTATAGAAGATCGGTGTCTCATAATACTGTAGTTGCAGACGGCATTGATCACTTATCAATTGTTCCTGGTATTTTGGTAGAATACACTGATACATCTTGTATAACTGAAGCAAAAGAAGCGTATGAAGGAATTGACTACAGACGTTCATTAGCTATAACTGACGATAACGTTTGTGATGTTTTTGAAGTAACTTCTAAAGATGAACATAACTACGACTTCCTTTTCCATTGTGAAGCAAAGCTAATTTCTGAACTTGATTTTACAGAGGGAGATATCGTCTATAATGAAAATGGATATCAAAATTTAAATAATTTACGAAAAGTAAATTATGTTGGTGATAGCATCACATTGAGATGGTTATTAGATGATGTGGAAATTGAAAGTGTTATTGATGTTGCAGGAAAAGAATTTTTCATAGCTGACACATTTGACAACCCACCTCATAAAATAAGAACATCGCTAATTTTAAGACAAAAAGCAGAAAATGCCAAATTTACCATTAATTGGAATATAAAATAGCAATATAATTAGACTAAGTAGTAGAAACTGAGTATTTTTAAGTAAATTGTTTCGAAAACTTAGTCTTTTTATTGCTTTGAGAAAATACATACATATAGAATTAGTCCTAACTATAGTTAACGAAACCTAGGCGTAGGGAAAAACATTGCAGTTATTCTTACGCCCTTGTTATCTAAAAAATGGGACTAAAATTATTCTACAAATGTAAATTATTTAAAATACAAAGATTGTTCGTTAATAAAGGGTTTAACTTTTGATTAATATTGATTGTCGAAATAGATAAGTTTTTGTTGCTTTTTGATGAAACTTTTGGTATAATTAATTTGTCCTTAGGTAATACATTATGAGGTGCATTATGGTTAGAATAGGTTATTTGTATTTGTTGAAGTTTCTGAATAGGAAACCAGAATTCAAAGGTATTGATACTACGTTTTCAAAAGAATTGAATGAAAGTGTAAATTATATTGATGATATAAAAAACTGTTTTCAACTTAATCAAAGTGAGTATATTTTAACGCTATTCACTGCTTTGAATCAGCAAAATGAAAATTTTTCACAGATTTTTTATCAACTTGGAGGATTTTCGCTTAACTTAGTACGTGAAATTTACAATGCGAATTTTAAAGATGATTTTAGAATAAGACAAAACTGGTTAGAGAAAGTTATTTTCAAAAAATCAAAGCTAGAACTAAAACCATATGTGTTGAATTTTTTGCAAGGATTTTGCCTTATTCAACAGGAAATATGCAATTACGAATTAAGTGTTGATAAAAAAGTATTGACCGAATTGAATGGACATTTTGCTTTTTGTGGTAATTATGGAATTGGCAGAAAGAAAAGCTTTTTAGTACTTAGTCAAAGCAAGAAAATGCAGTCGTTTTTTATCAATAATGCAGATGAAATCGATGAAAATGTTTTTTATGCAATTACATACGCTGGGGCATTGTGTTTGAATGATATCAGTTTATATGATGATATTAAACCATATTTGAAATACATAAAATTCTTTGTGTTAATAAGCGAAACAGATAATGTTCCAAATGAATTATTTTGTGTAAAATTTCAAGATTTAAGCATTGATAAAAGACGTGAACTTTGGTCGAGTACGGAATTTGAGTGCGAAGATGGATTGGTTGACTTGGCAAGTAATTATATTTTTTCTCCAAAGGAAATAGACGAAATTTTGAAAAATGCCGAAATTAATCGTAAAATTCTAGGCGAAAAACTTATAAGCGTTGCAAATATAATGGAAATCATACATAGAAAACTAAAAAGCAAAGGACAAAATTTACTTAAAGAAAAAAATATTACTTTTAATCTTGATGAAGTGATTTTGCCACAAAAACAAAAAAATAAGATATATGAAGCAATTGCTCAGGTTAAAAACCGTGAAAAAGTGCTTAATACATATAAAATACGCGAGAAGATACAATACGGAACAGGTCTTTCGGTGCTTTTAGTAGGGCCACCAGGGACAGGAAAAACTATGACAGCATATGCTATGGCACACGAGTTAAATGCATTGATGTATAAAATTGATTTGTCGATGATTGTTAGTAAATTTATCGGCGAAACAGAGAAAAATCTCAAAAAAATCTTTGAAGAGGCAAAAAATACGCAAGCTATGTTATTTTTTGATGAAGCAGATGCGCTATTTTCAAAGAGAACGGAAGTGCAAAATTCTAATGACAAATATAGTAATATGGAAGCGGCATTTTTACTCCAAGAGATTGAAAATTTTGATGGAACAACAATTCTAGCTACGAATTTTTTACAAAATATAGACGAAAGTTTTAAACGTAGAATGAAATTTATAGTAGAATTTCCATATCCAACAGTTCTAGAGCGACTTGAAATATTCAAAGAAAGTATTTCATCAGGTTTGGTTCTGTCTAATGATGTTGATTTTGAATTCATCGCACAAAATTTTGAACTTACAGGTGCTAATATTAAAAATATTATTTATAATGCAGCCTTTTTGTCAGCTGAAAATAACGATATTTTAGATATGAAATGCTTAATTATAAGCGTTATAACCGAGTTTGAGAAAATGGGCAAATATTTATCTATAAACGATTTTGGTGCTTATAAAGAACTTTTTGAGGTGTGATATGCGAGAGCAAATTTTTAATGCAGGGTCACTTTCAACAACCAGAAAAAAGAATAAAAGCACAATAGAAAACTCTTACGGAGCGATTGATATTTCAAAGGAAAATCAAGATATTTCGATTGATTTTCGCAGAAAAGGCGAATTAGATGAGCCAGTACACGAAAATTCTCGTGAAAAACTAGAAGATGGACACAAAACTGCTAGCAAAATGCCTAGTGGTGAGGTTACTATTGATAGTAAAAATAAAACTGAGAGTGCAGTTAACTACAAAGAAAATGAAACTTCTAGCAATGAAAAAATAATGAGAAGTCTGCATAATTTGAAAGATGAAATTTACAATCAAACTTTATTTGAATTATTCCCTGAAAGTGTAGCTGTTTCTAGAAAAATCAAACAGGAAATTAAGCAAATAAAACAACAAAAAAGTGAAATAATTATAACAAGCCTAAACAATATAGAGCAACAAATCATTGATGATGGCGAGTCAGATGAAGAACAAGACGAGCAAGAAAAATTTGATATTTAAAATATTTAAGCGATATTTTTTAATATAATATAAAATAAAAATTTTTAGAAAGGGGGAGCTGGTTTCTAAGAAATCAGTAACTATCTTATGGCAGAGTATTTATCACCAGGTGTATACGTTGAGGAATTTGAATCAGGTTCTAAGCCAATGGAAGGCGTTAGCACAAGCACTGCAGGATTTATCGGTCTAGCAGAAAAAGGCCCGG
>JAWXUP010000107.1:0-6289 GCA_044426345.1 Clostridia bacterium
AAATAATATACATAAAAGTGCCATTTCTACTTTTATAATAGTTCACTTTTAAATAAAATATTTATAATGAAAGTAAGAAAATTACCCTCTTTTTTAGTTACAACATAATTATTATTATGTAGTGACAGAAAAAAGAGGGTTTATATTTTGAGTTTCAAAAAATTTATATATTTAATTTTGGATATACCGGTGGTCGTTATTTCGGTAGTAATCGCAGCAATGCTAAGGTTCGATTTTACGTTACCGACAGAATACTACGCTTACATAATAGAATTTATACCGATAGCTACTGTTAGCACAATCTTTTTCGGACTAATATTCGGTTCATATAATAATATGCTATCATATTTCGGTTTCTCGGAAATTTTCAAACAATTTGTAGTATCAATGAGCGTAGGTGCAGTATTTTTGGTACTGAAAATAAGTGAAACGATGAACTTTCCTGGTTCAATAACAATCATGTATTGCGGAATTTTCTTCGCGTTTTCAAGTGCGATACGTGGTATTCCTAGATTTCAACGTTATTTAATGAGTTTAACTGCGGTAAGACAAGGCACAAGCAAAAAAGTGCTAATAATCGGCGCTGGTAAAGCTGGTGCGATGGTAATTAAACAATTCGTGGACAACAAACAAGATGGATTTTTCCCAGTTGGTATTTTAGACGATGACAAATCAAAACACGGTCAAAAAATTGCTGGGGTAAAGGTTTTGGGTAATATAGAACAAGCTAGTTCTTATGCCAAACTTCTACAAGCTGACGAAATTTTAGTAGCTATGCCGTCAGCATCAGAACAACAAATGATGAAAATTTTTGACCTAGTTGCAAACGCAAATTTGCCTACAAGAATTTTCCAAACTGCGGTTGATATTCAAAGTTATAAATCAGGCGATAAACGTGCGCTTAAAGAAATTTCAATCGAAGATTTACTATTTAGAGATAGCATCAAAACAGACAACTCACTTAATCGTGAGTTTATTTGGGGTAAAACTGTTATCGTAACAGGTGGGGCAGGGTCTATTGGTTCTGAACTTTGCCGTCAAATAATTAAAAATGGTGCAAAATTCTTAATCATTTTCGACATAAACGAAAACGGTCTTTTTGAGTTAAACGAAGAACTAAAAGGCGAGTTTGAATGGAAATACATCACTTGCTTGGGGTCGGTTCGTGACGTAAAACGTCTAAAAGCGGTTTTCAATACATATAAACCAGACCTAGTTTTCCACGCTGCGGCGCATAAGCACGTACCAATGATGGAAATTAACCCTTTCGAGGCTGTAAAAAATAACGTGTTAGGTACTCGCAATGTTATAGAATGTGCTGTCGAGTTCAAAAGCAAGAAATTCACGCTAATTTCAACCGACAAAGCAGTAAACCCAACCAATGTAATGGGTGCTACAAAGCGTATTTGTGAATTGCTCGTTAAAGCTTACAGCAATCAAAATACTGAAATGGTAGCAGTACGTTTCGGCAATGTTTTAGGTTCAAATGGTTCGGTAATCCCACTGTTTAAAAAGCAAATTGCGGCAGGTGGACCAGTTACTGTTACGCACAAAGATATGACTAGATATTTTATGACTATTCCAGAGGCAGTTTCTCTAGTGCTATCGGCTGGAGCGAGTGCAAAAGGTTCAGAACTTTTCGTGCTAGATATGGGACAACCTGTTAAAATTTATGATTTAGCAGTTAATTTAATTCGCCTTTCAGGACTTAGACCTTTCGAAGATATCGACATAAAAGAGGTCGGATTAAGGCCTGGAGAAAAAATGTACGAAGAGCTGAAATTGGGTACAGAAGTTGTTGATAAAACTTCGCATAAAAAAATCTTTGTAATGAAAGATGAAGGGGTCGGAAAAGAACGAGTGGCCGACAGCATTAACAAGCTTACAAAATTAGCCAATGAGCAAAAAGACGAGCAATTATTGAGAGATACATTATTTGATTTAATCAAGGATAAAGAAACCGTTTAGAAAAGGAGGGTGCACGATGATAAAGCTTTACGAACACAACGAAAAAGCGTACAAATCAGTTGTTCAGCGATTTGAAAAAGTTAATAAAACATCGGTAATTCACCCAACTGGAACGGGGAAATCTTACATAGCGTTCAGACTTTGCGAAGAAAATCCAGATAAAAAAATATGCTGGTTATCTCCGAGTGAGTATATTTTTAAAACGCAAGTTGAAAGTTTGGAGCAAAAACACGAGGAAATTCCTCGAAATATAGAGTTTTTTACTTACGCAAAACTTATATATATGTCTGAAACTGAATTTGATGCAATAAAACCAGATTTCATCATTTTAGACGAATTTCATAGATGTGGAGCTGAATTTTGGGGAGAAAAAGTGCAATTATTACTCGAAAATAACCAAAATGCGAAAGTTTTAGGACTTACTGCGACACATATTCGATATTTAGATAACGCACGTGATATGGTTGAGGAAATTTTTGATGGAGATATTGCCTCAGAAATAACTTTAGGTGAGGCTATCGTTCGTGGAATTTTGCCAACACCAAAATATATCACTGCAATTTACGAAAAAGCCATTGAACGATACGAAACTAAGGTTAAAAAACTTAAAAATAAGGCAGTTTTTGAGAAATCAAACAAATATTTGGAAGATTTGAAACGTGCTTTGCAAGAATCGGAAGGTTTAGTGCAAATTTTCTCTCGTCATATGAAAAAAGGTGAAAAATATATCGCATTTTGCTCAGACAAAGAGCATTTAGACGAAATGATGTCTATGTCACAAGAGTGGTTCGAGCACGTAGACCGAGATTTTAAATCATACGTTGCGTACTCGCTTGACCCAGAAACGGAAAAATCTTTTGCTGATTTCAAAGCTGATAACAGCGAAAATTTGAAGATTTTATTTTGCATAGATATGCTGAATGAAGGTGTTCACGTTGAGGATATAACAGGAGTTATTTTGCTTAGACCTACAGTTTCACCGATTTTGTACAAGCAACAAATTGGTAGAGCATTGTCAACTAGTGGCAAAAGTGAGCCGATAATTTTTGATATAGTGAATAACTTTGAAAATCTATACTCGCTTGGTTCAATTCAAAGCGAAATGAACGAAAGTCTTCAGTATTTCAGAAAAAACGATAAGATTGACAAGATTATTTCAGAAAAATTCAATATTTATGAAGAAGTTCCAAACGCTAGAGTGCTTTTCAACAGCTTACAAGAAAGTATGACGGCGAGTTTTGACACAATGTTTGAATTTGCGAAAGAATACTACGAAAAACACGAAAATTTGAATATGCCGATTGCGTATAAAACAGCTGAAGGCTTTGCTTTAGGTGGATTTATTGCCCGTCAAAGAGCGATTCGTAAAGGCACAACGCTTGGTTACTTAGATGATAGCAGAATTGAAAAGCTAAATTCGATTGGTATGGTCTGGGAAGGTCGTAAAGAGTCTAGTTTCATAAAAAATATGCGACTATGCGAAGAATATTATGAAAAATACTGCGATTTAATCGTTAAGTATAACTTTGAGTGTGATGATGGAACGAATTTAGGTAACTTCATAAGCGTTATGCGTAAAAAATACATAAAAAACGAACTTTCTGAAGAAATTATTCAAAAACTTGAAAGTATCGGTATGGTTTGGGATGTGAATTCGAATATTTTCGAAGAAAATTACAAATTATGCTTAGAATTTTACGAGAAATTCAAACATTTAGATATTCCAGCTGCGTATAAAAGCGAAAGTGGTTATATACTCGGAGCGTGGATTGCTGATATGCGCAGAAAATATAAAAATGGCAAACTTTCAGACTATGAAATTGAGAAACTTGACAAAATTGATATGATTTGGGATAAAAAACGCGAAGTTTTATGGGAAAAAGCGTACAAAAAGGCTCAAAAATATTTTGAAATTCACGGAAATATTGATATAAACACGAAATATGTAACCGATGACGGCTACAACCTTGGTAGCTGGGTGAAAGTTCAGCGAAATACTGGAAAAGAGAAACTTGACATGGCGAAAGTGCAAAAGCTTGATGCTATTAATTTTGTGTGGGATAAGAAAAAATCGAGAAAAGCTAAAACTTGGCTTGATATTTATGCCCTTGCAAAGCAATTTTATGAGCAAAATGGTCACTTGAACATACCATCAGATTTTGTCAGCGAAGATGTTTGGCTTGGTGATTGGCTAAGACTTCAAAAAAATATTTACCGTCAAAAAGTTAAAGGTGATTTGTCTAGCGAGCAGATAAAAATGCTTGAAGATATTGGAATTGATTGGCTAAGTTCGGTTGAACGTGCGTGGGAAAATAGATATAACTATGCGTATTTGGCGTATGTTAAAAATGGTGATGCTAGAGATGTTAATGGCTTGGGCATCGACCAAAAATATATGCGAAAATGGATCGCAAAGCAACAAAAAGCAATGAAAGAAGGCACTATACCTCAAAATTACGAGGTAAGGCTAAGAGATATTGGGATAAGTTAGAGGAATTTTATGTATAAAAAGTTTTTTAAAAGATTTATAGATATTGTACTGTCGATAGCAGGGATTGTCGTGTTGGCGATACCTATGTTGATTGTGGCAATTATTATAAAAGTCGACTCAAAAGGACCTGTTTTATTCAAACAAGTGCGAGTTGGCAAAGACAAAAAACCGTTTACTATACTAAAATTCCGCTCGATGGCTCAAGATACACCGAAAAATGTACCAACACATATGTTAGGTTCGGCGACGTCGTACATCACGAAGTTTGGTGCGTTTATGAGGAAAACGTCAATCGATGAATTTCCACAACTTTTTTGCATTTTAAAAGGCGATATGACCATCATTGGTCCGCGTCCGTGTCTTTTTAATCAAGAAGACTTGATGGAAGAACGCGAAAAATATGGCGCAAATAACTTGAAACCAGGTCTTACAGGTTGGGCACAAGTTAACGGTCGTGACGAGTTGCCAATAGACGTAAAAGCACGATTTGACGGTGAATATGTAGAAAAAATGAGCTTTTTGTTTGATGTAAAGTGCTTTTGCTTGACGTTTATTAGGGTTCTTAAAAAAGATGGAGTTCAAGAGGGTAAAAAAGAAGAAAAAGAAGAGGTTTCGGTTTAATGAAAAATAACATGTTTTAAAGATACATAGGAGTTTAATATGTCAGGAAAATATTTAGTGAGTATAATTATTACTACATTCCGAAGAGAACGTGAGTTTAGGGAGGCTGTTAAATCAGCTTTAAGACAAAATTATGATAATATTGAAGTAATAGTTGTTGATGATAATGCAGATAAAATATGGAATGATAAAGTAGCTGATATTATAAATGAAGTATGTAGTAATAAAATAATTTATATAAAAAATATTGCAAATATGGGTTCAGCAAAATCACGAAATAAGGGAGTAAACCTTGCAAAGGGTGATTATATAACATTTTTAGATGATGATGATTTGTATTTTGAAGAAAAAATTAAAACACAAATTGAAAGCATGCTTCTTATAGATGCAGATTATAGCATAACTGATTTATATTTATATACCGAGAATAATAACTTGATAGAAAAGAGATGCCGTAATTATATTAAGGATTACTCGACTAAAATGTTGCAACGATATCATATGATGTATCATTTGACAGGGACTGATACACTTATGTTTAAAACAGACTATATAAAAAAAATCGGTGGTTTTGGTAATATTGATGTGGGCGATGAATTTTATTTGATGCACAATGCTATTATAGCTGGTGGAAAATTCAATTATCTTCCACAATGTCATGTAAAAGCATATGTACATACACAAAATGCTGGAATATCTATAGGAGGTAGTAAAATAAAAGGTGAAAAACAATTATATGAGTATAAAAAAAAGTTTTTCAAAGAATTTGATACTAAAACTATAAAACATATAAAAATGCGACACCATGCAGTATTAGCTTTTGCATTCATAAGAAAAAGGGAATATATAAGATTCATAATAGAAGCTTTTAAATCTTTTATAAGCGCACCATTAATTTGCATAAAGTTTTTAGCAGAAACAATTCTAAATTAGAGTTTTATTTAAATCGCGATACACAATATAAAAATTATTAAATCATAAAGAGGAAAGTATTATGCAATTTATAGACTTAAAAGCACAATACAGTGCGCTTAAAGAAGAAATAAATATGGAAATTCAAAACGTTCTTGATAGTTCACAATATATAATGGGTAAGCAAGTTGCAGAATTTGAGCAAATGTTATCGGACTTTACTGGAATGAAACACGTCATCACTTGTGCAAATGGAACAGATGCTCTTCAAATGGTATATATGGCATACGATATCGG
>JAWXUP010000108.1:0-6201 GCA_044426345.1 Clostridia bacterium
CGGATTGCGTACTTCCAATAAAAACATCACGCCCCAGATTTTGATAAATCTTTTCGCAAAAAGATTTCGTCTTTTGGATACTTTGGGACGTCCCAAAGTATCAGCCACGCGGCGAGCGAAAGAACGTGCTAAAAAACCACGCAGTAAGCGTTGAGTGTACGTATAAAAAAATAAGGAGTACGTATAAAAAAATAAGGTTTACAGATAAAAAACAAGATATACAAATAAAAAAAGGACCGAACCGAGTTCAATCCTTTTTATAACTATTTAATTTCATCTAAAAATTCTTCTAAACGTACAATAGCCTCTTTTAAATGTTCGAAAGAGTACGAATAGGAAATTCTAACGTAACCTTCGCCACATTCGCCGAAAGCGTTACCGGGAATTATTGCAAGTTTTTTTGAATATAAAAGTTTCTCGCAAAATTCTTCAGAAGAAAGACCAGTATGTTTTATGCTTGGGAAGAGATAAAAAGCTCCTTTTGCATTAAAACAAGGAAGACCTAAGCGTTCGAATTGGTTTAAAAGAAATGTTCTTCGCAAATTATATTCGGCTTTCATATGCTCGATATAATCTAGACAATTTGTCATTGCTGTAAGACCTGCAAATTGACTTGCAGTAGGTGCACTCATAATACCGAATTGGTGCATTTTTAAAATTGGAGCTAGAAGTGGTTCTGGAGCAAGTGCGTAACCAAGTCGCCAACCAGTCATTGCAAAAGATTTTGAAAAACCAGAAACAACGATTGTACGTTCACGCATACCTTCAATTTCAGAAAAACATACGTGTTTACCAGCGTAATTTAAATCGGCATAAATCTCGTCTGAAATAACTATAATGTTAGTATCTCTTAAAACTTCAGCGATTTCTTCTAAATGCTCACGTTCCATAATAGCACCTGTTGGGTTTGATGGATACGGAAGAACTAAAATTTTAGTTTTATCAGTAATTGCAGCTTTTAAATCACTAGCAGTTAGCCTGAAATCATCTTCAACTTTCGTTTCAATTATTACAGGAACACCACCAGCTGAAATTGTAAGTGGAGTGTAGCACACGAAAGATGGTTCTGGAATAAGAACTTCATCGCCATCGTTTATGTAAGCGCGAAGTGCATTGTCAATAGCCTCAGAGCCACCAACTGTTACCATAATTTCGTCATCTGCATTATAGTTTACATTGTAATTTTCGTGTATAAAGCGTGAAATTTCACGTCTTAAATCAATTAAACCAGCATTTGAAGTATAGAAAGTGTAACCATTTTCGATAGATTTCATCGCAGCACGTCTTGCCTGCCAAGGAGTGTCGAAGTCTGGTTCGCCAACGCCTAGTGAAATAGCACCTTCCATAGTGCCTACGATGTCGAAAAATTTTCTGATACCAGATGGTTTCATCATTTTGTTTCTTGTTGAATATAGTGAGTTATAATCGAGCATTATAACATAACCTCCCGTTTGTCGGCCTTTCTGTCAGAAGTGTGATAACCATGCTCTTTGAATGTTTTTAGCACGAAATGAGTGTTGGTAGAAAGAACACATTCCATAGATGATAGACGTTCGTTTACAAAAAACGCGATATCCTGAATAGTTTTTCCACGCATAACGATACATAAATCGTATCCACCTGACACTAGGTGAACACTGTCAACCTCTGGCATATTAGCGATAGTATTTGATAATTCTTGAAAACCGATTTTATCATTTAAGCTGAATTTGATGTCAACAAGCGCTGTAACGTGAGGCTCGTCGATGATGTCCCAGTTTAAAATAGGGTAGTAGCCTAAAATGGTTTTTTCTTGTTCAAGTTTATTTATAGTTTTGGCAACTTCTTCTTCGCTAAGATTTGTGGCGGCTGCGATATCTTTAACCGACATTCTGGCGTTTTTTTGAAGTAATCTTAAAATCATATCCATAGAAATTTCTCCTTTTATGTAGTAACCTTAATTATATACTGTTTTTCAAGATTTATCAACTATTTTATTGCAAGTTTTATTTGAAAGTGGTATAATCGTTAAGGCGATGAAATAGAATGATGAAAATTGAAGAAATATAGGTAGGGGCGAACTGCGTTCGTCCGTGGTGAGTGAAAAAATATAATACGGTGTAAGCTCCCTCAGTCACTGCGGTGACAGCTCCCTCGTCAGGGAGCCAAGGGAAAACAACGTACCAGTAGGGTACGGCGTCCTCGACGTACCGTGTCGTATAGTGAAATTTGTACAAATATATTTTAATTGGACATATCGGTAAATGACGGACGAACACAGTTCGCCCCTACAAAACTGTGCTGTGCAAAAAAATATTTCACACAAAAATCATCACACCATAAAATTGATTACAAAAAATAGAAATTGAGAATATAAATAGAGGAGAAATTTATGAGTAACAAAAAAGAATATAGTTTATTTACGGCTATAGCGATGATTGTCGGAATTGTTATCGGTTCAGGCATATTTTTTAAAGCAGATGATATTCTGCGTTTTACTGGAGGTAGTGTAGCGCTTGGTGTGCTTGTTTTTATGATAGCGGCCATTAGCATTGTTTTTGGTAGTCTTACAATAGCACAGCTTGCGTTTTTGTCAGACAGACCAGGCGGAGTTATTACATATATGGAAGAAACGTGGTCTAATGCTTTTGCAGGTTCTTTCGGATTTTTCCACACGCTTGTGTATTATCCAACTCTTATCGTAATTATTACTTGGGTATCAGGTATTTATATTCCTATGCTTTTTGGAATTGAAAGTACATTAGAAATGCAATGTGGTGTTGGTTTTATTGCAATGATAGTTCTGTTTGCGATGAACGTTTATGCAAAAAAACTTGGTGACTATTTTCAAATTTCGTCAGCAGTAATAAAAATTATTCCACTTGTCTTGATAGCAATAATGGGTGTAGCTTTTGGTGATATTAACACTAATTTTACGGTAGCACCTGTAGTGGCTGACACTGGGAAATTTGCGTTTATTGCAGCAATTGTTCCGATTGCATTTTCTTTTGATGGCTGGATTGTAACAACGTCAATAGCGCACGAAGTTAAAAACTCGAAAAAAGCATTACCTATCGCACTTGTTGTATCACCGTTTTTTATTTTGCTAATTTACTCACTATATTTAATAGGTATATCAGCAATTGTAGGACCAGCTGAAATTATCGAACTTGGCGATGCTCACGTTTATCAAGCTGCTATTGAAGTATTTGGTGCTTTTGGTGCGAAAATAATACTTGTTTTCGTGGTTATTTCGGTTTTAGGTGCGGCGAATGGGCTTGTTATCGGACTTATTAGACTTCCGTTTTCATTGGCACACCGTGGTTTCTTTCCAAACGAAAAAGCAGTTTCGAAAGTTGATAAACATCTTGATGTTCCAGTAAATTCAGCAATTTTCGCATTTGGAATTAGCGTAGTTTGGTATGTAATTCACTATTTTGTTATGAAATACGACTTACTTACTGGTTCGGACGTTTCAGAAATCGCTATAGTAGTAAGCTATACTTTCTACATTGCTTTGTATATCGCTGTTTTGAAATTATACCGTAAAGGTGTTATCAAAAGCTTTGTAAAAGGAAGAATATTCCCAATTTTGGCAACTATAGGCTCACTTATAATCTTCGTAGGTTCGGTGGTAAATACATCTGGAACAGGTGGGATTTTAAATGTAAAAGCAGTTACTTTTATTATAGTATCAGTTGCAATAATTATGTTATCGTATGCATATTGCGATAAAAAAGAGCGTAATAAAAAATAAAATTCCAATTAAAGATAAAAATGTCTACATAATTAATATATGTATATTGTGTCATGTTAAGCATAATTGGGACAAAATAAATAGCACACTTGACAGTTGCTTTTGCGTATGGTAATATAAAAACATATTAATATTAACACTTACTCTATCACCGGATAGAGTGTAAGAGGTGTCCGAAACTTTTTCGTAGGTACGGTGCATAAATTTGCACTACAAGAAGAAGTTTTGGATGCCTTTGCTGTTTTTTAGGAGGAAAATTATGAAAATTAAACCGTTTGCAGTAGAAGAATGGATGAACGAGTACGAAAATGGAGCAAAATACAATATCGCCGAAACTTGCGTAAATTCGGTGACGTTAAATGAGTTATTTGAGCTAACAGGTATTGATAAGCAAACCTTTTTCGATGATTTCAGCAAAAAACGTTTAACCTATGGTGATATCGAAGGAAATCCTACTTTCAAAGCTGGAATTTGCAAGTTGTATAAAACTGCAAAACCAGATGAAATCGTAACAACCCACGGAGCTTCGGGTGCAAATCACCACGTTTTCTATTCACTTATAGAGCCAAATGACAAAGTTATTAGCATAATGCCAACGTATCAGCAATTATATTCGATTCCAGAAGGGTTTGGTGCACGTGTTGAAATGCTTGAACTAAAACCAGAAAATGGTTATTTAATAGATTTAGAAGAATTGCGTAAAATCGCAACAAAAGACACAAAACTCATTTGCATAAATAACCCAAACAACCCAACAGGAGCACTTATGTCGGAAGAAATGCTGATGAATATTGTCGAAATAGCTCGTGAAGTTGATGCTTATATTTTATGCGATGAAGTATATCGCCATTTAACTCAAAAAGATGAATGGTGCACATCTATCGTGGATTTGTACGAAAAAGGAATATCGGTTAGCAGTATGTCAAAGGTGTTTTCACTTGCTGGCTTGCGTTTGGGTTGGATAATTTCTCACGATAAAGAGTTCATAAAATCTTGCTTTAGCCATCGTGATTATAATCACGTAAGTTGTGGTATGTTTGACGAAACTATAGCAGGCATTGCTCTTGAACATAGTGAGGTATTTTTGGATAGAAACCGTGATATAGTGCGTGAAAATGCAAAAATCCTTGATGAATGGATACAAAGCCAACCTAAAGTTAGTTATTTTAAACCACAAGCGGGAACAACGTCTTTGGTGCATTATGAGTTAGAGATAAACTCGCGTGATTTTTGCGATGAACTATATAAAACAACAGGCACACTAGTAGTGCCGGGTGACTGTTTTGAGCAACCAAAAAGTATAAGAATAGGATACGCGTGTAGTAGTCAAGAATTGCGTGAAGGTTTGGAGAAACTGGGTACATTTATTAATAGCAAAATATAGTTGTGTATGTCTGCCTATTAAAATCCTGTTATATAGAAAATATATTGATGATTATCTCACCAAAAGAGCCATTTAAAATGGTATTATATAATTTTGGAAAAAATGTGTTGACAAGCAATGTATTTTATTGTATAATAAATATCAGTCGGTGAGAATTTGCCGGCAGTATCCACACTAGCCGATGTGGTGGAATAGGTAGACACAAGGGACTTAAAATCCCTCGGTAGCAATACTGTGTCGGTTCAAGTCCGACCATCGGTACCATCAACTGTGACCAAAAAAGATGTACTCGCTAGAAAACCTAGTGTTAATCAACTTTTTTGGTCCTTTTTTGTATCTAAAAGTACGTTTTTCAGCTATGCATTTTCGGTGATGTAATAGAGCTTATTTAAGCAATTTGGGTGCTTTGAACTATCCCAGACCTATAAAATTCAATATAAAACAAGTAAACGGTGCTAATTTTAAGTTATTTATAAATTAGCGCCCTTTTTTATTTCTCACAAAACCCTAAGCCAGTCATTAATTTGACTGGCTTTTTTGCGTCCAAAATTAGAAAGAAGGTAAAAAAATGATAGTCAAATTTAAGAAAAATAAAAACACATTATGTTGCAGTGATACACGAATTGTTATCGTAGGACCAGAACACACCGAGCCAGTTTGCGGACCATTTGATACTTGCGAAAACTGTCCGTATGCCTCGCACGGATTTCTATGTTTCAGCTCGCCAGACGATTGTATGAGAACCCAAGTTTTAAAAAATATTAAAAGGAGAAAATTATGCGACTAAAATTTAATTTAACAAGCGACAAAACAAACCAGCCTACCACACTCAATCTCCCAGCCAAAGAAACCGAGCTCCAAAGAGTTTGTAGTGCGTTGGGAATCAACAACGACAAAAACGGAAGAGTTAAA
Organism: Clostridia bacterium; assembly: GCA_044426345.1. Classification (GTDB taxonomy): domain Bacteria; phylum Bacillota; class Clostridia; order Oscillospirales; family Butyricicoccaceae; genus CAYJLC01. The sequence continues at coordinate 6,033 of JAWXUP010000108.1, forward strand.
GTTGTCGACGTTGAAAGCCAAGAGCATTTCAATCGAATACTAAAAAACACAGAACAAAATCTTGATGAACTAAACTACCTCGCCAAACGACTGGACAGCTTAGACACTGGCGAAATAAACACAGTTCTCGCAGTCGCTCAATCGAAAGAACTCACGTCTGCCAAAGACT
>JAWXUP010000109.1:0-6196 GCA_044426345.1 Clostridia bacterium
TTGATAATTCCATATCCGACACGCTTTTTGACGGTCTCATACGAGCAGCAGCACCGATAAGTCCAGTAAGTTCATCTGTCGCAAAAAGTACTTTTTCCATAATGTGTATGGGCTCGATTTCGCTTTGACACAAGCCATAACCGTGACTCGCACAAGATTTTGCGATATCAACAGACACGCCTTCTTGCTCGAAAATTTCCATACATTTTACGCAGTGTTCGTTAGGATATAGTTCGAAATCTATGTCGTGCAACATTCCAACAACTTGCCAGTATTCCACATTTTCAGCGTCATATTTGCTTGCAAAATAACCCATAACACCAGACACAGTTTTGCCGTGGACTATGTGAAATTCTTCGTGGTTGTACTTTTTAAGTAGTTCTAAAGCTTGCTCTACTTTCATAATTTCACCTCTTTTTAGATTAAAGAACGCAATATTGATCCATATATGCTTTCATTTTTGGTAGAATTTCTTCATAACCACCAGTTTCAGCTAGATAATCGTAAATATCTTCAACATCGATGATTTCGTGTACGTTGATACCAAATTCTTCTTTAACTTCCATAATCGCAGTTTTGCCAGCAGTAGTGCCAACTTCTTTACGGTTTACAGAAATGAACATATCAGTAACTTTTACGTCGCCACAACCGTAAACTACAGGCATAGTTTCACGAATTGCAGTACCAGCAGTGATAACGTCTTCGATGATGATAACACGGTCACCGTCTACAGGTTTGTAACCTACGATGCTACCACCTTCACCGTGGTCTTTTTCTTCTTTTCTGTTGAAGAAAAATGGTTTGTCGATATCATATTCAGTCGCCATTGTTGCAGAAGTTGCAGCAGCTAGTGGAATACCTTTGTAGGCAGGACCAAACATTGCATCGTATTGGTCGCCACAAGTTTCTTTGATAAGTTGTGCGTAAAATTTAGATAGCATAGCGATTTGTTTGCCAGTTTTATAGTTACCAGTGTTTACGAAATAAGGTGTATTTCTGCCACTTTTTGTAACGAAATCACCAAAACGAAGCACATCGGCGCTTTTCATAAATTCGATAAATTCTCTTTTAGCTTGAGTTAACATATTAAAATCCTCCAATTATTTTCTTATATATATCATACAAAATTCTAGCGATAAAGTCAATAAAAAAGGTGGTATTTTGGCTACCAATATCTAATTTATCGTGAAGTTTGAAAAAAGTAAACAATTTCCGAACTGCTAGAATAATATAATTGTGTAAAATTAATAAAATACATTTTTTTGCATAAAAAACACTTTGTTTTTTTGTAAATTAGTGTTAAAATATATAGTAGGAATTAAAGATTATGGAAAGTGAGTAGATTTTCATGAAAAAAATAAAAATCCCAGGATTTGGGCAACGTGGTGTCAAAACTGCACTAGCTACTATGTTATGTGCATTTTTCTATGCTTTTACTAGCAGAAATCCGACTTTTGCTTGTATAGGTGTAATTTTTGGTATGGGTGCAAACCTAAAAGACTCAATTTTGAATGGTGGTAATCGACTGATAGGTACAATTATCGGTGGTTGTCTAGGTATGATATTATTTTCGATATACATTAATGTTTTTGGTGCAAGCAATGAAATTTACCTGCTACCTCTATTGTTTATTGGAACACTGCTACTTGTGTCTGCAAGCTTGATATTCAAATGGCCAGGAGCTGTTCAACCGGGAGGCGTGGTTTTGTGCATAATTTTGTATAATACGCCTATCGATGTTTATATGACATACTCGTTAAATCGTATGTTTGACACTGGTGTTGGCGTTGTTTTTGCAATTTTAATAAACGTATTGATTTCACGTGAACGTGTAAATAAAATGTTATACAAACTAAAACTTCGTGATTTAAAAGATTTAGAAGAATTTGACAATGTAAAAGTAGATTAAAACGTACTATCTACGATGAATTAAATTAGTAGAAACGCACCTTTTTGGTGCGTTTTTTAGTTTGCCTAAAGAAAAGGCGTACAAAAAAAGCTAACCTTAGCTTAAAAATAAAATTTCAAAGCACAAGCTAGCAAAGTAAAAATTTTTCAGAGAAAAATTATTTACGAAGTGGTAAAATTAGACCAGTTTTGACAAATATGTTTATAGATTTTGTAAAATTAGTGAAGTTAGTGCGTTTTCAAACGCAATATCTTCATTTTGTGTGCGTTTGGCATGGTTTTTAAATCTGCCACCAGAATTGCGTATTTTTTTAGCAGTGTGACGTTGCAAAAGCAGTGCATCGATATTATCGTTACTGAAAACCAGCCCATTTTGGTTGAGTGCAATAGCTGATTTTGCAAGGCACATCGCTGCCAATCCGTAATCTTGCGTTACAACAATATCACCCTTTGACACACGGTTTACCAAAGCAAAGTCTACACTATCAGCGCCTTTACAAACTGTAATTACTTCAGCGTAATCGCTATTTATTACGTGGCTTGTATCGCATAAGAGTGTGCATTGTAAATTATATTTTTTTGCGATATTTACGGTGATTTTTGTAACAGGACAACCGTCTGCATCGACGAAAATTTTCATAGTTAATACCTCGTTTAGTCTTGAATTTGAAGTGAATTAGGAATATTTCAAATTAGTGATGAATAAGTTTTTTATTGGAAAATTTAAAACCCAGCCTTGTAAAAAAACTGGGTTTTTTAAAAATTTAGCTTAGTTTTGCTCTAGATACTGTAAAAAATCGGTTTCTGTAAGTGGGCGAGAATAGTAATAACCTTGAGCTATGTCGCAATCTAATTTTTCAAAAAATTCTTTTTGTTCGATATTTTCGATACCTTCAACAACGGTCTTCATTTTTAAAGATTTCGCTAGATTGATAATTGCAGTAACTATCATTGAATCTTTTTGATTTTCAATTGCATCTATTACGAAAAGTCGGTCAATTTTCAGCGTGTCAATTGGTATACTTTTTAGACGGCTTAAAGAAGAAATGCCAACACCAAAATCATCGATAGCAATGGTGAAACCTAGGTCTTTGAGTATATGGATTTTTTTAATCGCTGAATCAAAATTATCTACAATTGCGCTTTCAGTAATCTCAAAATCTAGCATTTTTGGTGGGACTTTACTATTCGAAATAGAGCTTGAAATTTTATCTAACAAGTCATCTTTCATAATGGTGACAGCTGAAAGATTTACTGAAATTACAGGTAGTTTTTTATCTGAGTATTTGCTCAAAAAGTTGCATACTTCATCTAAAACATAGTAGTCTAGAGTTACTATAAAACCGTTTTTCTCAAAGACAGGAATGAAATCGTTTGGTGGAATCATTTTACCTTCGTGAATCCAACGCACTAAAGCCTCAGCACCAACTATTTTTTCGGTTTTAAGGTCAACTTTTGGTTGATAGTACATAATAAAGTCTTTGTTTTTGATAGAAGTTTTCATTTTTGCAACTATTTCGTTGTTTTTTGCACGCTTTAGCGCCATTTCTGGTGTGAACTCATTTATAGTATAACCATTAATGTTTTTCCCTAAATCTCGCGCTAAACGAGCACAATTCACAAGATAATTGACATCTTGTGATTTATCTATTATGTGATGAAAACCAATGCTAAAGCTGAAGTTATAATCAGAACCTAGACAATGTTCGGAATTCAAAAAATTAGCAATCAATTCGGGTTTTTCGGAAATTAAAATATCGGTAAAAATATGTTCGGTTTCTAAAAAAATAAGGAATTGGTCTGCAGTTTGGCGAGCGATTAACAAGGCATCAGGCATACTTTTTTTTAAGTATTCGCCAATTTCTTGTAAAAGTTTAGAGCCTGTAGCGTGACCATAAATTTCGTTTACATATTTGAAATTATCAAGATCAAAACTGAAAATTGTGTAATTACAAAGTGGATTTTCTGTGAGATACCGTTTCAGCTCAACCTCAAAATGATATTGGGTTGATAAACCAGTAAGTTTGTCGATATTTAAATCTGAAATTAGTTTATTTTTGTTATTTCTTTGGAAAAGAGCGATCATTATTGCAATGATAAATGACGTGAATAATATTAAAAGAAGCAAAATCTGTAGAAGTTTTACAGGATTCTCAATCAAATAATTTGTAAAAGTTAAATCTACGTTAGTATCATATGCAAAAAAAACAGTCAAAAATAGACATATTAGTGCAATGGAAAATAATAATTTTGTGTGTCCCTTTTTCATTTGCAAGCCTCCTTTTCCAAGAGTAAAATATTTGTCAATATAATTATACTATAATTACAAATAATTTACAATAAGTAAAATATCTTTAAATTCAGCTCAAATGATAAATTTATGCAGATATTAGTGGCTTTGCTTGGCAAATAAGAAAAACCTCGAAAATAGATCGAGGTTTTAGCTTGTCGAAAAACTCATTTTCAAAATATACTTTTTAAATATACAAATTTTTTATTTTGTACCTCTGCGACTTACAGCTAGTGCTATATTTTTTCTCGGCAGTCGCTCGCCGCGTGGCTGATACTTTGTCAAAGTATCCAAAAGACGAAATCTTTTTATAAAAGATTTATCAAAACTAGTCTAATTTTATCGCTGCGTAAATAATTTTTCTCTGAAAAATTTTTACTTTGCTAGCTAGTGCATTCAATTCTAGTTTTAAGGTTAAGGCGATTTTGGATTTGGTGCAATATTTTTTAGCTTGTAGAACATTTATTTTTTATCTTTTGTAAAAATTATAAAGCTAATTGCAGAAACTGCCATTAAAATAGGGTAGAAAAGATAAGGAATAGTTTGCAGAGGACTGATTGCAGCAAGGCTTGACGCTGTTAAAACTTGTGCACCGTAAGGAATAATCCCTTGACCTACTGATGTGAAAATATCAAGCAGAGACGCTGTTCTTTTTGGTGAAATATCAAACTCATCGCTGATTTCTTTTGCAACAGGTCCTGCGATAACGATTGCAACAGTATTGTTAGCAGTTGCAACATCAGTAGCCAGTGAAAGACCGGCGATACCAAGTTCTGCACCTTTTTTACTTTTAACGCCATTTTTTATAGCAGAAATAACGTATTCGATACCACCATTTTCTTTAATCAGAGCAAAAACTGCACCAACTATGATAGAAATAACTGTAATTTCAAACATTCCGCTCATACCATCACCGATAACTCCGAAAATGTCAAGGAAACCGAAATCGCCATAGAAAAGACCAACGCAAATTGAAAAAACAGTACCTAAACTCAGTACGATAAATACATTAACGCCGAGCAAAGCAGTGATAAGAACCAGTGCGTAAGGTAAAATTCTAAGTATATCGTATGGCAAATCGCCTTCTACAACATAGCTTGAATTGAAGGTTAAAACTAGGAAAATCAAAAATGTTACAATGGCTGCAGGAAGTACAATTCTGAAGTTTTCTTTAAATTTATCGTTCATTTCGCAACCTTGAGTACGTGTTGCAGCGATAGTTGTGTCGGAAATCATAGATAAATTGTCCCCAAACATAGCTCCACAAACAACTGCGCCAACGCAAAGTGCAAGTGATAAGTCAGCAGTTTGAGAAACACCAACAGCGATAGGCGTTAGTGCGACAACTGTACCTACTGATGTACCCATTGAAATTGAAATTAGACAGCCAATTATGAATATACCAACAACGGCAACGTTTGTAGGAAGAATGCTAAGGCCAAAGTTTACTGCGCTAGTTGCACCACCAGCGGCTGTTACAGACCCAGAAAATGCTCCTGCAAGCAAGAAAACGAGGCACATAATCATAATATTTTCATCGCCTGCACCTTTTGCTGCGATGCTTAATTTTTCATTAAGCGAAAGTTTTTTGTTTTGGAAAAATGCAACGATTAACGCAATTAAAAATCCAACAGGAGCTGGCATTTTGTAGAAATCGCCCGTAATTACACCGAAACCGATGAATAAAACCAAGAACACAAATATCGGCAACCAAGCCGAAATTTTACCTTTTTTCATAAAAATTCTCCTATATTTAATAATATTCTCTATATTGTGTTATTATATCATATTTTTGTACTAAATGCAAGATTGTATCAAGTTGTGTAGTGCTTTTTAGTGCTGGATTTTAGGAAACAATAATAGGAGATTTTTTGTGTGCTTTGGTTTTGTGTGAATTTTTTATCTCTACACTCAACGCTTACTGCGTGGTTTTTTAGCACGTTCATTCGCTCGCCGCGTGGCTGATACTTTGGGACGTCCCAAAGTATCCAAAAGACG
>JAWXUP010000023.1:0-33710 GCA_044426345.1 Clostridia bacterium
ACAAGCTGTGTTTTCGTCTTTTGGATACTTTTGTACGCACAAAAGTATCAGCCACGCGGCGAGCGACTGCCGAGAAAAAAGGTAGCACTAGCTGTAAGTTGCAAAGGCACAAAATAAAAAGTTTGTATATTTAAAACTATATTCATCCGTACCAACTACATAATACTGCTATAAAAAACACACTATTTTACTATTTCTGCTACCAAAAGGAGCTTTTTATGGATTTTTTAATAAGTATTTCCAGCTTTTATACTGTGAAATTTTGTTTTTACTTTTTTATAATTTTATTTTGCCTCACACCACTATTGGCCTTACCAAAAAAACTAAAAAATTCGCTCGCAAGAAAACTTATTAACGATTTTAGCGAGCGTTCATTTTTAAATATTAACATTTTCTTATTTTTAATTTCTACTCTCTTAGCATTATTTTTAAGTCTTTGTTTAATGAAAGATATGAAAATAGCTCCAAAATCTCAATTTGCTTTGATTTTTTCAACTATAGAGTTAGCTCGCTTTGCATTTATTGCTTTTTACAATAAATGGTTGTTTAGTTTTGTTGCTTTTAAAGAATGGCTTTATAATTATTTGCAAAAATAATCTAACTTCGTAGTTTTTATAGCAAACTCATCAACAATGGTTCATCTTCCACTACCAGTCGGTTATACTAAAACATTCACGCAAAAACAGCCTTGAACGTAAAAAAGTTCAAGGCTGTAAATTTTTATGGTTTTCTATGCGCTAAAATTTCTATATACTCATCATCAAATAGTACGGTGCAATGGTCTAGCATAGAACCTACTATATATAATTCTGAACCTTGGTCTATTTCGGCTGAACCTGATATCGACCAATAACATTCTTCCATTTCAACATTTCGACCACAATTTAATGAATGTTCTAATGATTTTAAATGTTCCTTGCAATCTTGAGAGTATTTACCACGAATTTGAATTATGCTCTCATCTTTTTCAATATCAAAATGTACCGTAATGCTTGTGCAACCAAGCTTTAAAAATAACTTCATAAGCTCGTCTAAAATAATAAGCAGTTTTTTCTTATTGTGTTTCATAAAAATACTCCTTTAATCGTCTTTTGCAAGGCTTTGAATTGTTGGTAACAAGATTATAACAACCAAACCTGCTGCAAATCCATTATTGTATAAATTAAGTCCACCGTGGAAAGATGTAACACTAAGTACTATTACCGAGTGCATAGCGCCTGCTACAATCCCCCAACCAATACCAAATTGACCAGCTATTGGTGCAAGTCCTGTGCAGAATAGTGCAGCAAGTTGCACTGATGGGTCTGTAAGCGACCAATTTGAAATTATCGACATTATAAATACGCCAAGCATTGGAGGCCACATATTTTTAAGGTGTTTACCCAATGCACCAAAGCCTACTATTGTAAAAATAGCACCTACTGTAGGTCCGTTTACATCGCCATTTAACACGATTAAATATGATAAGGCAAATATACCAACCACACCCATATTAACACAAGCAAGTGGCACACCGTCCATCACTGTAAAGTCTGCTACAGCACGCCCTGAGTGTCTAAAAATCTTGGTATATCCCTTGAAAGATTTTTCATTTAGAATAAACCCGTAAATTATAAGTGATGCAAACAACAAATATAAGTATACACATAAAATCACATTTTGTCCAGTAGTCCATATCATTCTTATAGAACTATCAAACCCAAAAGATTTTATCGCTGATGTAAATAATATTCCGATAAGGCCTGCTGCAAAACCTGTGTTATATAAGTTGAAACCTTGTAGTATTCGCAAACATTCTACAGATAAAGCTGGCAGTAAAAACCCAGAACCAACGCCAACTAGCGTACCGATAACTACCGATTGCAAAGTTATCCCTGTTCCAGAAAAATTTACTGCAATTTCTGACACAACAGGAGCGATTGACGTTCCAAAAAGAGCTGTGTAGATATATTTTCTAAAAGTATCCTTGTTAGTATTTGCATAAATGAATACTCCTATGAAAATTGGTATGATATTAAGTATATTTTTTCCAAACAAAGCAAATCCAGCCATTAGAAAAAATGATGCTATTGATGTACCATTATATTTAATTTTAGTTTTTTCAAACAAATAAAGTGTCATAAAAGATACAAGTGCTGAATTTAGGAACGCTGCGGACATACCAGCAACTCCGATATAGTCTGTAATTAACGTTGATGGACTCTGTAAAATAAGTCCAATTCCTTTCACCGTCGATATTGGATTGCCTGTAATCAAGCTAAAAACCAAAAGCGATGTGGCAATATAGTAAAGCAGTGACCTTATAGGAGATTCTTTAATTTTATTTAGCATATTTTTCTCCTTATGTTTAATTTTTTTATTTCTACCAATAATATTTGCAAGAATACATTTATTATGGAGGAATTATAATGCAATTTTTTGTATCATCGCGCATCGATAATGATTTATTAATACAAATACGAGTAACTCGCTCTAAAATTAAGACTGTAAAAAACCAATTTGAGTTTGAAACTGACCCGAAACTTATAAATTCATATATTTATGAATTAAAGGCATTAGAGGAGAGGTATTCATATTATTTATCACAGTGTAAAAATAATGTAGAGAACATTTGCACGAGATAAGTTGTATGGCACGGGCGAACACTGTTCGCCCCTACATTCTTATATTTCTTTTCCGAAACCTTCTAGTGGGTAGCGTTGCATTGCACCGAAGATTTTTTTGCGTAAATCTTTGTAATGATTACGCTCTAAATCGTGTAATAATTCTTTGATTTCTTGACGTTTTGTTTTGCCATTCGCAGGGCATGGATTATGCATTACAGGAAGTGGATTTTTCTTTATAAATGAGCGTACGTGACGTTCTTCCATATAAAGCATAGGACGAATTAACGTTATATCCATTCTATCAAGGTATGTTACGGGCTGAAAACACGAAATTCTACCTTCATAAAATAGTGACATCATATAAGTTTCAACGGCATCGTCAAAATGATGACCTAACGCCACTTTGTTACATCCTAATTTTTTAGCTGTTTCGTGAAGTGAACCACGTCGCATTTTTGCGCACAATGAACAAGGATTAGTTTCTTTACGGATATCAAATACAACTTCTTTAATATCAGTAAGAACAATAGTTAACGGAACATCGATTTCCTCGCAAAGTTTGATAAGTTCTGAAAAGTCACCACCGAAACCTAAATCCAGTGATACTGCGACCACCTCGAATTTTTTAGGGTGGAATTTTTGTAGGGCATTTAACACCACTAGAGCAGTAAGCGAATCTTTACCACCTGACACACCGACACAAATTCTGTCGCCATCTTCAACCATTTTGTAATCATCTATGCATCTTCGCATATATGAGAGCATTTGCTGCATATTTTCTCCTTTGTTAAAAAAAGCGAATAGGACGAGAATTTTTTCAAATACCCGTGAAATTCGCTTTAATAGTAGTTTTTATACATATTACTATACCAAAAAAACCGTATTTTGACAAGGGTAAATTTTAAAATGCGATTGATGATTTAATGAGAATATGAGAGAATATGCGAGAATTTACAAGGTTAATATTTATTTCATTAATTTTTAGTTATTTTTTGTTGACACGCGTGGGTAGATGTGGTATAACTATATATGCTAATCATTGTATTTAGCGAGAAAAAAGTTAAAAATATATTTATATAAAATTTATTGGAGGAAGACTATGTCAACATTTATGGCAAACGCGCAAAACATCGAACGTAAATGGTACATCGTTGACGCTGCTAACAAACCACTTGGTCGTACAGCTGCAACAGTTGCAACATTATTACGTGGCAAACACAAACCTGAATTTACTCCTCACGTTGATTGTGGCGATTTCGTTATCGTTATCAACGCTGAAAAAGCAGTACTTACTGGTAAAAAATTAGATCAAAAATACTACCGTCGTCACACTGGTTGGATCGGTGGACTTAAAGAAGTGAAATACTCTACTTTAATGAACGAACGTCCAACACTTGCAGTAGAACTTGCAGTTAAAGGTATGTTACCTAAAAACACTATCGGTAGATCATCTATGACTAGAGTTAAAATCTACGCTGGTGAAAACCACGATAACGCAGCTCAAAAACCAGAAGTTTACAACGGCTAATAAGAAGGAGGAATTTAATAATGTATACACCTAAGAAAGCATATTTCTATGGAACTGGTAGAAGAAAATCCTCTGTAGCAAGAGTTAGACTTTTCCCTAACGGTTCTGGCCAAATCACTATCAACAATCGTACTTTTGATAACTACTTTGGTCTTGAAACACTAAAATTAATCGTAAACCAACCAATGGACGTAACTAACACTTTAGGTAAATTCGACATCGAATGTACTGTACTTGGTGGTGGTTTCACAGGTCAAGCGGGTGCTATCCGTCACGGTATCTCTAGAGCATTAGTTCAAGCTGATGCAGAAGCTTACAAAGCTATTTTAAAAGCTAACGGTTTCTTAACTCGTGACCCACGTATGAAAGAACGTAAAAAATACGGTCTTAAAGCAGCTCGTCGTGCACCTCAATTCTCTAAAAGATAATTATATCCGATGGTATATTTCAAAGACTCAACCTTTTGGTTGGGTTCTTTTTTATGCTCTTTAATAGTGGAGGCTACTTTTTGGTAGATAACTTTATATTGGGATATAATTATTTTAGATTTCGATAAAAAATGTCATACAGTCACAATTTATTTCTATGTTTGTTGACAGTTTTTGCACATTTTGATATGCTTATATTAACATATTTTTAACAATTGAAAGGGGTTATTAATTATGAAAAAAGTTATTAGCAAAATTTTAGCACTATCTTTGGTAGCAAGTATGCTGTCAACTACGGTATTCGCAAGTGAAACTATGGAAATTCCAAGTGATTACGGAGAAGAAATACAGTTATCTTTATCTAATGTTATTTCTGTTGAGAATGACGAATATGTTATAAACTCATTTGGCGAAGTTGTACCAACCTACATTTGCGAAAGTGGTGTAAGCGCAACTCTATTAAGTGAAGTTGATGCATTTGTTGTTTATGCTGTAGTATATGAAGACGGCGAATTCGTTTTAGTTTCAACCGATGATTATGTAGCCGAAGGCTCTATTGGTTACTTTGATTTCGAAGCTATGGAATTTTTAACTGTTGATTTGAATGAGTTAACTGGAGACGAGTATATTGAAGAATCTACTTACTATTCAGGTTCAAGTTACACATTTACAAATCCAGGCGTATATTATGTAGCTACAGTTGATATGTATGTAGGCGATTCTACTAACATTGTTATAGCTATCGCTGATGAAAACGGAGATTTCCCTGTATCAAATGTAGTTGCTGAAGAAGTAGTTACTGAAGAAGTAGTTACCGAAGAAGTGGTTACTGAAGAAACAGGCAAAGTTGCTGAACCAACTGATGCAACTATCCTAGTTGATGGGGAAGAAGTTTCTTTTGATGCTTATGAAATTGAAGACAACAATTATTTCAAACTACGTGATGTTGCTGCTATTTTAAGTGGTACAGAAGCAACTTTTGAAATCACTTGGAATGAAGATGCACAAGCTATCGATATGATTTCTGGTGAAGAATATACAGTTGTTGGTGGTGAATTAGAAACTGGTGATGGTACTGTAAAAACTGCAGAAACTTCAACTGCTACTATTTACCTAGATGGCGAAGAAGTTTCTCTTACAGCGTATACAATTAACGATAATAACTATTTCAAACTTCGTGATTTAGGCGAATCTTTAGGTTTTAACGTTTCTTGGGACGATGATGCACAAACAATTGTTATCGCATCAGATGAAGAATATACAGCTGATTAATTTCAATATAATAAGAACTCCATCTGATGGGGTTCTTATTTTTGTCAAAAAAGTGATAAACAAAAAACATTTCACAAAATCAAAACTCACCTTAACCTTAAAGTAAATTTTCAATGCATACGCTAGCAAAGTAAAAATTTTTCAGAGAAAAATTATTTACGCAGCGATAAGGCTGTATCTTGCTGATAAAACAAGCTGTGTTTTCGTCTTTTGGATACTTTGGGACGTACCAAAGTATCAGCCACGCGGCGAGCGTCTGCCAAGAAAAAAGGTATCACGAGTGATAAGAGGTAGTGGCACAAAATAAAAAATTAAGTATTTTGAGGAAAAAAATATATTTTGAAAATGATAAAATATTTAATATGTATATGCCAATATCCCTATTTAATCACGGTTTGATAGGTTTGACTATTTTTGTTTTAAAAAAGCAAATTAAAAAAATTAAAAAATTTCAAAAAAAGTGTTGACATTAGAGTAGCATTATGGTATTATAAATGAGCGATATAAATGGAGAGATGGTCGAGTTGGTTTAAGGCACCGGTCTTGAAAACCGGCGAGGTGTTAAAGCCTCCGTGGGTTCGAATCCCACTCTCTCCGCCAAAATAACCTTTCCTATCGGAAAGGTTAATTTTAAAATAAGCGATTTTGCTTTATATATTGGTATGGAGAATTACCCAAGCTGGTGAAGGGGCTCCCCTGCTAAGGGAGTAGGTCGCGAAAGTGGCGCGAGAGTTCGAATCTCTCATTCTCCGCCAAACAAGTATTGGACGAACTTTTTATACTTCAAAGGTATGTTTTGCGTAACTTTTTGGATAGTATAAGAGGTTTGCCAGTTTTGTTATGCTTAAAATCAAAGGAACACTTGAAAAAGTGTTCCTTTTTTGACGTTTTAGGGGTTGGGTATGTAGTTTAGTCATACAACTAACATTAAGCTAATACAGGGCAAATTTAAAGGGTTTATGAGCAAAAGTCTTTTTTGTGGTGTCAATATAAAGAAAAAGTTTGCATATATGCTTTTATTCCGTGTCTTCATAGCTAAATTCTTGATATTTTTCTTCAAGCTGGGTTATGCTTGGGGTATCCCTTTCTTGAGTAACTGCTTGCAATTCTATTTTGTCAGCGTGTCCGAAGTGGTTTTTTAATTGGAATAATGCTTGAACTGCGTTAGCTCTATTATACAAGCTTTCATTTGTGAGAATATCCGCCATCTGGTCTTTTACCATTTTTATATATTCCGTTGTTTCGTTATTATTGTTTTGCAAATACTTATCAAGAGCTTGTCTACTTATACCGAAACCGTGAGAAGCCAGTCCCATAACTGACGGAAAAGAGCTTGCCAGCTCGCAAGCCTTAAAATAATCTATTGCTCTTATCTTTACTTCTTCAATGTTGTTGAGGTCTGTTTTTCCTCTTGAGGTGATATCTTCTAATATTTCAATTTTATTCGATATTGATATTGATATTTCTTTGCTTTTGTGTTCGTCTGATTGCTCTTTATAATTTAAACGTGGATTTCTAACTTTGTCTTGCGATATTTCCGCCGCCATCTCTTCAACTGTTTTTATTGGTCTTTGCTTGCTCATTCAATCCTCATTTCTTTTTTAGGGTTTTATTATTAATTTGCTTTTTTCTGTGGTAAACTCTTTTTGTTTTTTTCGCCTACCTAAAGCACCTTACCACTAATGCTGGACGAGGTGTGTATTCCCCCTACACCGTCCTTTTTGTACGTGTATATGCACTAATAGGGGAACTTAAAAAGCTCCCCTTTGTTTTGTGCTGCATTTTATTTCATTGCTCTAAGTATTCCCGCTAAAAACATAATAGGAATACAGAGAATAAGAATACTAGTACCCATTTTATACGCTCTCTTTCTTTATTCTGGATTATTAAATTATGTTATCAGCAAAAGCGGAATATATTTCGTCTGCTAATCTTTGACAAACTTTTAAGGCTATCGGTATTTCTCTTGTTAATTCATCTTCACTAGCAACTTCCATGCTAGATAATATGATCAATAGTGAGTTAAGTTCGCTTGCTTTGTTCTCTAATGACATTCTCATAGTAAAATCTCCTTTGTTTTTTAAGTTTTGTTGTGTGTTTATATTTATATTATACACTAAAATTATGTGTATGTATATAGACGTTATACACAAGATTTATGTGTATAGATTGTATATTTTGCACACTTGAATTAAGTGTATAATATGTGTTATAATGGTTAAGTAAAGAAGGGGGAAATAAAAATGCCTATAATTTATAAAATAAATATACTTGAAGAACTCAAAATAAAGGGATATTCTACATATCGACTAAGAAAGGAAAAATTGCTAGGAGAGGCAACTATTCAAAAGCTACGTAACAATGAATTGGTGTCTTGGGAGAATATCTCGACTATTTGTAAGCTTTTACAATGTCAGCCGGGAGATATAATGGAGTATGTGCCAGATAGTAAAGATAAGTAGCAGAGCCAAAATATAAGCTTGTACAGTGAAAGTGGGATAATATCCCGCTTTTTTTATTTGCTTATAATTAAAGCAAAAGGAGATTAAAGGCTTTTCCATATTCTACCCATTTTCTAAATCTCTCATTAGTTCCAATTCCCACTGTTCAAGCTCTCCAGAACGTTCAGTGCTTGCAAGTAAGCTTTTGTCTTGCTTTGTTGCTTTTGCATTTTGTTCAGCTACTGCATTAACTACCCATTTTTTTATAGCTAAGTAATGGTTTTTTGCTTTATACCCTTTCATCTCGATATATTCATCAAGATGTTTAATAAGCTCTAAGTAGTTTAGATATTCAGCTTGTAAATCTGTATATTGCTTGTCAGTTAATAAAACGTGTGAGTATTCACCATATTTTTGGCGAACTGCTTTATCTTCTTTACTTACTTTGTTGTCTAATATATCCTTATCTAACCTATCCTTACCTATCCTTACCTATACTAACCTTACCTAACCTAACCTGTGTTTCCATTTTGTCTGAACTTTGGATACATTCCGTATCCATTTTGTAAACATTGTTAGTATCAATTGAAATTAAAGCCTTTTCTTCACCGTAGAGAGTAGGCTTATATCTATCTTTTTTTATTTCGTTGTGTCTTTTCCAGTGCCTTATAACTACTATCCCGCTATCAAAAGGAATTAAAAACTGTTTAGCTAATAATATCTTTAAATCATCATCACTTGCACAAACTGTTCTTTGTATGCGTTTAGAATTGCTTATAAAACCATCATCATCAGCACGCATTGAAAGGTGGAAATAAAGACATTGCGTGGTTAGTGGCATTTCTAAAAATAAGTCACTGTCTATTATTGCTATTTCAAACATTCGTCTTGCAGCCAATTTATCACCACCTTTCAACTTCTGGGAACTCTTCAAATTCTTCAATTTGTATTTGATTTTCGCTATTTATCAGTCCGTTATATAGCTTAATAGCGGGATATACAGAGCTTTGTATATTCTTTTGTCTTGACTTCATAGAAGCTATAAAGTGTCCTAATTCTTCAACATTTCCGTCAAAAAGAAAATAACCTTTATTGTGTCCTTGATTGTTCGAAAGAATTATAATCCCGCTTGCTCTTAATTTTTGAATATTGCTTGTTATTGTTCTTTCGTCTGTATGTAGCGTTAAAGCCAGCTCTTTAGCTGTAATAGCATTATGTAAGCCACACCCTAAACAGTCAAGCACCGTTAATTTACTCATAATGCACCGCCTTTTCTTGTTCTAAAAAAGCTTGATACTCTTTATGGTGTGATTTTATAAAAGCGGGAATATCCTTGTAAATATTAAAGGCTATTTGTTTGGCTTGCTCTTGCGTTAATTCTATTGTGTGCATTATTCGTCAACCTCATTTCCAAAAAGCTCTCGCTCACTCATACCTAAATAATTACATATAGCTTTTTTATATTTTGGGTAAAATGGTGTTTTACCATTTATCGCATTATATAAGTGATGTGATGGTATTTCACATTTTAAAGCAAGTTGTAATTTGGAAATGTTTCTTTCGCTTAAAATTTCTAGTAATTTCATTATTAACCTTTCCTAAAAGTAGCTACTCTTTCATTAAATGTAATCTTGTACTTGACTACATTTATATTATACTGTATAATAATGTTAAGTAAAATAACCATATTATAACAAATGATATTAATGAAATTAAAAGAGGTTAAAATGATTAACAAAATAGAAGTTGGCAAAAGACTCCAACAAATGAGAAAAGAAAAAAAGCTTTCTCTTGATGAAATGGAAGATATACTTTACACATCAAGACAAACTATTTCTAAGTGGGAAAAGGGCGAGTTAACACTGCCATTAGGTACTGCTATTGAAATCTGCAATTTCTTTGATTGCGATATAGGGTATTTAATGGGTGAGTATGAATGTAGAAAACACAAAGTACAAGATGTAAAAGATGTTACAGGTTTGAGTGAAGAAAGTATAAATGCACTGTATTTTTTCAATGTTGAAGCAAACAACTATTGGCACTTCAAGGCATATTCTGTTTTTTTGAATTATATTATTACAAAATTTATTGAACATGCTGATATGCAATTTGCAAATTATTTATCTGCGATAAAAGAGTTAGAGCAATACAGTATGGAACATAATAGAGAATATGAAAAGTTAGAACTTTTAACAGCAAATATATCTGTCAATGAATATGAGATAATAAAGTGCTTTATGGCTCTTTTAAGTTATATCAAAGAAGATACTAGAAAAAACTTTTCAGTAGATGATTATTTAAAAGAAGAAGATATGTGTCAAGCTTCAATGAAAGAATTTAACGAAAATGGTGGTGCTTTAAAATGAATATAGTAATATATGCCCGCTTTAGCTCACATTCTCAAAATGAGCAGTCTATCGAGGGTCAACTCAAAGTATGTTATGACTTTGCTAAAAATCAAGGCTATACAGTTATAAACGAGTATATCGACAGAGCTATAAGTGGCACAAACGCAGAAAACCGCCCTGAGTTCCTAAAAATGATTGAGGATAGCAACAAAGGACAGTTTGACGGTGTTTTAGTGTACCAGCTTGACAGGTTCGCAAGAAATAGATATGACAGTGCTACGTATAAAGCCAGACTTAAAAAGAATGGTGTTAGGGTTTATTCAGCACGTGAAAATATAACCGATGATGCTAGCGGGATATTGGTAGAGGGTTTGCTTGAAAGTATGGCGGAATATTATTCTGCTGAACTCTCACAAAAGGTTAAGCGAGGTCTAGGCATTAATGCACAAAAAGGACTATGTACAGGCGGACAAAGAACGCTAGGTTATAGAACAGGCGAAGACAAAAAGTACCACATAGACGAGCAAGA
Organism: Clostridia bacterium; assembly: GCA_044426345.1. Taxonomy (GTDB): domain Bacteria; phylum Bacillota; class Clostridia; order Oscillospirales; family Butyricicoccaceae; genus CAYJLC01. The sequence goes on from JAWXUP010000023.1 coordinate 11,153, forward strand.
GGCGGTTGTGGTACAAACCATTTTCAATATGTACGCAAAAAGGCATACAGTAGCAGAGATAAATAAGCACTTGAACAACTTGCAAATAAAAACCGCAGCGGGAAACCAGTTTAACAAAAATTCTTTGCGTACCATACTAAAAAACCAAAAATATATAGGCATTTATAACTTTAACGGTGTTACCATCAAGGACGGGATACCACGCATAATTGATGATGATATTTTCAATGATGTTCAAGCTATAATGAATAGGAACAGAAAAGCTCCTGGTAGTGCAAGAGCTAAAGACGAGTATATTTTAACTACAAAGGTTTTTTGCGGTCACTGTAAAGAAATGATAAGGGCATACAGTGGCACGAGCGAGACAGGTAGAACTTATAGTTATTATGCTTGTAAAAATATGATAGCTAAAAAGTGCGATAAGAAAAAACACAAAAAGCTAGACTTAGAAAGTCAAATTATAATGCTTTGTAGGGAACAACTAAACACAAAGAACATAAATAAAATAGCTAAAGAAGTAGTTAAATACTTAGAAGCTGAAAATAATAACGAAACAATTAAGCAACTTACCAAAAAGCTTAAACATAATGAATATAAAAGAAACAACTTAACTTCTGCTATCATTGAATGTGGTAACGAGCTGGTACGCAAAAACTTATACGAGCAAGTGCCAATACTTGAAGATGAAAGAACTGAAATTCAAGCATTGTTAGACATTGAGAAACTAGGACAAGTAACATTAACCGAAGTAGATATTAAATTCTTCTTAACCAGCCTTAAAAAAGGTAATGTAAATGATTTAAAATACCGCAAAATGCTTATAAACGTATTAGTTAATAAAATATTTTTATATGACAATAGCGGGAATGACAAAAAAACGAAAATTATAATTCTCTTTAATACATCGAAAAAAGTTATAGAATTAACCGAAGAAGACATAAATATGCTTGAAAAACAGGTTGAAAAGGTTGGAAGTTCTTTTGTTGAATTTGATGTTCCGCCAAATAATCCTTAGTTTATTCTAGGGATTTTTTTATGCCCAAAAACAACACAAACTTTGTTAAAACAAGTTTCAGATACAATCGCTGTAAGTGTGAATAGTTTATACGAAAATAGCATTATAAATGGTAAGACCTCTTCAGCTTTTGCTCCGTCAGACAATATTGCACGTGTAGAAATTAGTACAATTGTATTACGAAATCCTTTAGAATAGGAAACCAATGACGATGTTATTGTTGAAAACGAAGCCTCTTACGAGTTTGTAAATCCTACTATCACAATGGAAACTACAGATAATAATAATTATGCTGAACTTATGAAAGCTATCGTTATCTCTGTAACTACCCAACCTAAAAGGATTCTGCCATTGTTTATAAGTCTGATTTCGGTAATTTAACTATAGACGAAGGTGAACATAACTTCCCAGATAATTACAATCCGGAAAATAATATTAAATACAATTTTTCAGACATTGATTACTAACCTATAAAATTTTCAAACACATCATCAAATCTGATGATGTGTTTTTTATTTTTGCAAAAAATCGTTTATCTTTTACCTTTTAAATTTGCCCTGTATTGGTTTATTTTCAATTTGCTCCTAGTTATTCATTTTACAACAAATAATGGCTCACAGCTCAATTTTGGCTTGCAGGGCTTTATTCCGTTTGACTTATTTTCTTTTTATCAACAATAATATAATAAAAATATTAAAAAATCGAATTTTTCTTGACAAAACTCTTTATCTGTTGTATAATAAATTTGTATTGTTAGATTTATGCCCTTTTTTTAAGGATAAAAACTCGACATTTTGCACAAATTTTAAACGCAATTTTAACACTTTTGACAGTGATTTTTATAGTGAAAAAATCATATAATTTTAGTAAATCCAGTGTAAACTTTTAAATAAGTTTCTCCGTGTTAGTTGCAGAACAAAATGACGAAAAATAAAAGCATTTTAGTATATTTGTAAGTTGTTTAGCATATAATGGTAAAGAATTCTTGTAATTCTTGCATTATAATACACTTAATGTGTAGTGACTTAATCATAGAATTACTTAGGTAAGACTATTTTAATATATAAAACGCTAATATTTGGAGGAAATATGAAAAAAACTAATGATTTTACTGGCAGGAAAATCTTGATGATAGCATGTCTTTTATGTTTCACAAGCTTTTTAACTTTGGCAACTATATTTAATTTTCAAACTTTTGTAATTAAATATAATAACCAATCTGTTATGATCAAAACTGTGTCTTCGGTAAGTGAAAGTCAATTATTTGAACTTGCAAGTATCGACCAATCACTTGTAGAAGTAACCGAAATTAATAATAACGGTCTTAACTTTACAGAAATTACAGTTTATGACACCTTCACAGTAAATGTAACGGTTGACGGACAAACTTTAAGCGAAATTACTGCTCCAACAACCCTGGAAAACGTATTAACAGACCTTGATGTAACGCTTGATAGCGCCGACATTATAAGTGTTCCACCTGAAACATTACTTACAGATGCAACCGACGTTAATATTACAAGAGTAACCTATGAGCAATCTAGCGTTACTGAATACCTTGATTATCAAATTGTAAAAAGAGAAACTTCAACCTTAGACTTAGGTGTAACAAATGTAATTTCAGAAGGGGAGATGGGCGAACTGCTTATCACTACTGAAACACTACTTTATGACGGCGTACAAGTTTCTGAGTATGTTATCTCTGAAGAAGTTTTAAAAGAACCTGTAACTAATATAATTGAATACGGCACATTCAATGTAAATCGTGGTGTTACAAACCGTGACGGAGTTATAACTACACCTTCAGGCGAAATGATAACTTATTCAAAAGTTATAGATGTTACAGCTACAGCTTACACAACAGAGTTTAAAACAAATACAATTACTAAAAGCGGTACTACGGCGCGAGTTGGCGCAATAGCAGTTGACCCTAGAGTTATTCCATTGGGTTCTACGCTTTATATTACTTCAGCAGATGGAACTTCTTGGGTATATGGCGTTGCCGTTGCCGAAGATACAGGAAGCGCCATTATCGGCAATATTATTGATTTATTCTTTGACACAAAACAAGAATGCATAAGCTTTGGCAGACAACAAGCTGTAGTTTACGTATTATCATAATAGCATAAAGCAGGTGGTAACATCTGCTTTTGTGTACTTTTTAGCACAGCTTATTTTGATTTTATTAATTTAAATCAGTAAATCAACTTTGTAAATAAATACAGAAAATAAATGAAAATGGAGAAAATTTATGAACTTATGTGACATAAATGTTATTGAAGAAGTCCTTAAAAGACACGGATTTAGATTTTCTAAATCACTTGGTCAAAACTTTTTAACTAGCGAATGGGTACCTCAAGACATCGCTCGTGGTTCTGGTGTTGACAAAAATTCTTATGCTTTAGAAGTAGGCCCTGGTATGGGTTGCCTTACAAAAGAATTATCTCAGCTTGCAAATTCTGTGGTTTCTATCGAACTTGATAGAACTCTTTTCCCTGTATTAGACGAAACTCTAGCCGATTGCGACAACGTAAAAATCATTAATCACGACGTTTTAAAGGCTGATTTAAAACAAATTTGCGAAGAAAATTTTCCTGAAAATGCAGAAATTCACGCCTGCGCTAACTTACCTTATTACATAACTTCTCAAGCGTTAGCAACTCTAATCGACAGTAAGTGCTTTAAAAGCGTTACCGTTATGATTCAAAAAGAAGTAGCCGAACGTATCTGCGCTAATGCAGGAACCAAGGAATATGGTGCTTTTTCGCTATATGTAAACTACTATACAAAGCCTGAAATCTTATTCCAAGTACCTGCTGATTGCTTTGTTCCTAGACCAAAGGTTGATTCTGCCGTTATTCGAATGGAGTGCTTAGACAAACCATCTGTTGATGTTGTTGATGAAAAACTATTTTTCAAAATAATAAAATCATCTTTTATGCAACGTAGAAAAACTCTGTTGAACTCTATTTCAAATGCTTTCGACGGTAGACTAAACAAAGAACAAATTAGTGAAGTTATTATAAAAAGTGGCTTTGAACCATCAATCCGTGGCGAAAGACTGACAATTTCCGACTTTGCTCACCTGTCAAACATTTCAGCAGAATTTATAAAAAGTACTAGTAAGTAACATTTTTCCATACATTTTAACACTTTAAGTAGTCTTTTTTATTAGAAAAGGCTACTTTTTTTACATTTTTGTCGAACGATTATTCTTTACTATTTTTAATTTTATGTTACAATTAAGTTACAAATTGAAGAATTACGGAGGAAAATGCAATGGGGAATATCTTTACAAAAAATCTTAGAATGGTGAAAATTTCACTTATTAAACGAAATCCAGACCAACCTAGAAAATATTTCGATGCTCAATCTTTAGAGGAGCTTAAACAAAGTATAATTACTCACGGCATCATCAACCCTATTTCTGTAAAAAAAATAGATGAGAGTTATCAAATAATAGCAGGGGAGAGGAGGTATCGCGCAGCGGTTCTTGCCGGTCTTCGTGAAATACCTTGCGTTGTTTTGTCTTCCGATGATGAAAAATGTGCGTTAATCTCCTTGGTCGAAAATATACAAAGGTGTGATTTGGATTTTGTAGAAGAAGCAGTTTCTTATAAAAAAATTATTGATAATTTCGGTTTGAAACAAGAAGATTTTGCAAATAGCATCGGTAAAACTCAATCTTCTGTAGCAAACAAGCTTAGAATCTTAAAATTACACCCTGAGTTGCTTATCAAAATGCGTGAACATTCTTTGACCGAACGTCACGCCAGAGCTATGTTAAAACTCCCTGAAGACAAGCGTTTTTCAGCATTAGAGCAAATTATCAAAAATAATTTTAATGTCGCGAAAACCGAACAATATATCGAGGAACTGCTTTTAGAGAAAAGTGAAAAAGAAAAGGCTAAGTATTTTAAAGTAGTTCGTGATGTGCGATTATTCATAAATACGATAAATAAATCTGTAAAACTTATGCAAGAATCTGGTGTTGATGCAAAAGTAAGCAAGAAAAATGATGAAAATTTTATGACTTATACAATTATTATACCTATGAAACAGTAAATTGTTTCACGTGAAACACAAATTATATGAAAATACACAAAAAAACGACAAATGTTTCACGTGAAACAAAAAATAACTTAAAATTCTTATTGAACTATTTAATCAAAAGTGCTATACTATATTAAAAGGCAAAATATTACCGACTAATTTTAAATAAAGGAGACTTTTATGGCAAAAATTATAGCTTTGACAAACCAAAAGGGCGGTGTTGGTAAAACAACTACAGCTGTAAATTTAGCAGCAGCACTTAAAAATTATGGAAAATCTGTGTTGTTATGTGACTTTGACCCACAGGGTAACGCTACTTCTGGTTTTGGAATTGAGCCAATGGAGCTAAAAGAGTCGATATATGAAGTTTTAGTTGCTGATACTGATATAAAAAAAGCAATAGTTAGTACTGAATGGGTTGATGTTTTAGGCTCAAATGTAAATCTTGCTGGTGCAGAAATTGACTTAATTTCACTTGAAAATAGGGAATATAGACTAAAATCCGTACTAGATCAAGTTAGAGATGACTACGATTACATAATTATAGATTGTCCTCCATCATTAGGTATACTAACTATTAACTGTTTATGTGCAGCAGACTCATTTATTGTTCCTTTACAGTGTGAATATTACGCGCTAGAAGGTCTTTCACAATTAATAAGTACGGTAAAAGCTATTCAAAAAAGATTTAATCCTGAAATTAAACTCGAAGGAATTGTGCTTACTATGTTTGACGGACGTACGAACTTATCATTACAAGTAGTAGAAGAAGTTAAAACTCACTTTGCAAAAAAAGTGTTTAGCTCTGTAATTCCACGTAATGTTAGGTTGTCGGAAGCTCCTAGTCACGGAAAACCAATAAATGAATATGACCCTTTTTCTAAGGGTGCTCACGCTTATCAAGAACTCGCAGAAGAATTTTTAAAAAGGCAGGTGTAATAATGTCAAAATTAGGTCTTGGCAAAGGCTTATCCTCTCTTTTAGGCTCTGATGAAGGGTCAGTATTTGGAGAAGATATGAAAGAAACCACAGCTATTGAACTTGCAAAAATTGAAATTAATCCATCGCAACCACGTTCAGATTTTAACGAACAAGCACTTGAAGAACTCTCACAAAGCATTATCGAACATGGTGTTATTTCTCCAATAATAGTTCGTAAAATCGACCAGAAATATCAAATCATTGCCGGAGAACGTCGTTTTAGAGCATCAAAACTTGCAGGTCTTAAAGAAATTCCAGCAAGAATTATTGAAGCTACAGACAAGCAAGTTGCAGAAATTGCACTAATTGAAAATCTGCAACGTGAAGATTTAAACCCTCTTGAAGAGGCACTTGGCTACAAAGAACTGATGAAAAAATTCCATATGACACAAGAAGAGATATCAAAAAGTGTAGGAAAATCACGTTCGGCGATAGCAAATACAACGCGCATTTTAGTTTTAGATGATAAAATTTTACTAATGATAAAATCCGGTTTGATAAGTTTAGGGCATGCACGAGCGATTTTATCGGTTGAAGATAACTCTAAACACTTAGAATTTGCGAATTATATCACTGAAAATGAACTAAATGTTCGTCAATCTGAAAAACAAGCAAAAATTTTAAACTTTGGAGAGATCTATCAAGATCCTGACGAAGCTGCTTGTATTGCAGAATTTGAAAATCGCGTACAAGATTCATTATGTAGAAAAGTTAAAATTGTACAAAATAAAAATCGCAAAAAAGGTAAAGTAGTGCTTGAATATTTTAATAATGAAGACCTTGAAAATCTAATGGAAATACTTTCTAGTATGAAAATGTAAAAGGTGAATTATGGAAAACCAAAATAACAAACCACAAAATTACGAAAATAATCGTGAACATATTAAAAAACGCAAAGAGAGCTTAAAGTTTCTTAAAATATATATGTTTACGCTTTTTATGGTTGTAATAGTACTAATAAGTTTATCTTATTTTGCTCAAGAAAAATTAAATAATCAGATTGAACAACTGACAATTGAGGCAAATTCCAATAAGGAAGAGGCCATAACTCACGCAAATAGTGCTGAACAATTACAGAAATATTTAAAAGAGCAAGAAAATATCATAGCAGACCATCAAAGTGAAATTGAACTTTATGAAGAACAACTTACAAATTACAGTGCAAAACTTGACGAAGTTAGCGCAAATTTAAGTTTTTATCAAGAATATATTTTGTTCAACAATTTTTATGAAGAACAAAAATATGTAGAATGTTTGGATATCGCAATTGAATTAACCGAAAATGCTGCATTTATTGCAGCTCTAGAAAACGAAAATCTTTCTTCCGAACAATCTGTTATCACAGAAGAAATTATAGAAGATTATTATAACATAATAGCTGAAATTTTTTCTGATGAACAAATATTACAGCAATTTACTGCTGAACAAATAGAAAAATATCAAAATTTACAAAATAAGGGGTAAAAAATGTTAGACATTAGAGTTATCAAAGAAAATACTGCAAAAGTTAAAGAAAGACTTGCTGCACGTGGCAAAAATTTAGATGCTGAAATTGATCAGATTTTAGCTCTAGATACAGAACGTCGCGAAATTATTGTTACTGTTGAGCAACTAAAGGCTGAACAAAATAAGGTTACAAAAACAATTCCTGCACTAAAAAAAGCTGGTGAAGATACTACTGAAGTGTTCGCTAAAATGAAAGAAATGTCAGAAACTATTAAAGCTTTAGATGAAAAACTTGCTGCTTTAGAGCCTGAACTTCAAAAAATAATGCTTTCACTTCCAAACGTTCCTAATGACAAAGTTCCTGCTGGTGCTGACGAACACGATAACGTTGAACTTCGCCGCGATGGTACTCCACGTTCTTTTGACTTCGAACCTAAACCACACTGGGAAATCGGTGAAAATCTTGGAATTTTAGACCCTCAAACTGCAGCAAAAGTTACTGGTTCTCGTTTCCACTTCTACAAAGGCTTAGGCGCAAGACTTGAACGTGCTGTAATTAACTACTATTTAGATACTCATACCGAACACGGTTACACTGAAGTTTTCCCTCCATTTATGGCAAACCGTGCGTCATTTACTTGCACTGGTCAACTTCCAAAATTTGAAGAAGATATGTTCAAATTAGAAGGTATGGAATATTTCTTAATTCCTACAGCAGAAGTTCCTGTTACTAATATCCACCGTGATGAAATTATGGAACGTACTGCTCTTCCAACAAAATACTGTGCTTACAGCGCTTGTTTCCGTGCTGAAGGTGGTTCTGCTGGACGTGATACTCGTGGTCTTATCCGTCAACATCAATTTAATAAAGTAGAACTTGTTAAATTCTCAGCTCCAGAAACTTCATACAATGAACTTGAAAGCTTAACTAATGATGCTGAACGCGTTCTTCGTGGTCTTGGCCTTCCTTTCAGAGTTGTACAACTTTGTACTGGCGATATGGGCTTTAGTTCTGCTTGTACTTATGACATTGAAGTGTATATGCCTTCATACGATCGTTATGTTGAAATTTCTTCTTGCTCAAACTTCGAAGATTTCCAAGCTAGACGTGGTATGATTAGAACTCGTGATGAGGCTGGTAAACCAGTTATCGCACATACTCTAAACGGTTCTGGTGTTGCAATTGGACGTACTGTAGCTTGCATTCTTGAAACTTATCAAAACGAAGACGGAACTGTTACTATTCCAGAAGCTTTAGTACCATATATGGGTACTGATATCATAAAATAAGCGAATTTTACTATATATAGTAGTATCTGAATAAAATCAGATACTACTTTTTTATCATTTTGTGTAAATATTAACAATTAGAATTAGCAATTTTGAATAAGTTTTCTTGCATAAACTCGTTTTTTTTATAAATTACACTGAAATTTTATTTTTTTATGCTAAAGTATTGAAATACAAATTACACTATGTTATAATAAATTCAACAATCGACAATGGGGTCGTGTATAGACATTTTAGTAGAGGCTTGGCTTTATACTTTTGTTATGCACGAACAATTGTTGTTTTTTTTTACCTAAAAAATTTATTTTAAAATTAATTTATGTATTGATTTATACTAGAGGAGGACTCACTTATGATTAACAAAACATTATACGACGAGCGTTTCGAGCATGACGCTTGTGGTATCGGTGCTGTTGTTCAAATCGATGGTAAACAGAGCCACCAGGTTGTGTGTGATGCACTTACTATCGTTGAAAAATTAGAACACAGAGCTGGTAAAGATGCGACTGGCGAGGTCGGTGACGGCGTTGGTATCCTTGTTCAAATTTCACACGACTTTTTCAAAAAAGCTACTAAAGAACTAGACTTCGAAATCGGTAACTCTCGCGACTATGGTATTGGTATGTTCTTCTTCCCAGCTGATATGCTAAAAAGAAAACAAGCTATGAAAATGTTCGAAATTATCACTAAAAAAGAAGGCCTTGAATTTTTAGGTTGGAGAGAAGTTCCTGTTACTGCTAATATTTTAGGCAAAAAAGCTTTTGACTGTATGCCTCACATTATGCAATGCTTTATCAAAAAACCTGCAAACGTTGCTCAAGGTATTGATTTTGACAGACGTTTATACATCGTTCGTCGTGAATTCGAACACAGTTCTGAAGATACATATATCGCCTCTCTTTCTTCAAGAACCATCGTTTACAAAGGTATGTTCCTAGTTGAGCAACTTCGTAAATTCTACCTTGATTTACAAGACACTACATATAAAAGTGCTATCGCTATGGTTCACTCACGTTTCTCTACTAACACAAATCCTAGCTGGGAACGTGCTCATCCTAACAGATTTATCCTTCACAATGGCGAAATCAATACTATTCGTGGTAACGCAGACAGAATGCTTGCTCGTGAAGAAACTATGCACTCTAAAGTTTTTTCAGATGATATAGACAAAGTTTTCCCTGTAATTAACGGTGAAGGCTCTGACTCTGCTATGCTTGATAATACGCTAGAATTCTTATATATGAACGGTATGGATTTACCTCTTGCTGTTATGATTACAATCCCAGAACCTTGGCGTCATGACCCTTATATGAGTCGTTCTAAAAAAGATTTCTACAACTACTATGCAACTATGATGGAACCTTGGGACGGTCCTGCTGCTATTCTATTCTCTGATGGCGATATGATGGGTGCTGTTCTTGATAGAAATGGTCTTCGTCCTTCTCGTTATTATGTTACTACAGATAATACTTTAATTTTATCTTCAGAAGTTGGCGTTCTAGACATTCCAGCTGATAAAATTCTTAAAAAATCTCGTTTAGAACCAGGTAAAATGTTACTTGTTGATACAGTAAACAAAAAAATCATTTCAGACGAAGAATCTAAAGAAGATTATGCTTCAAGAAAACCTTACGGTGAATGGTTAGATCGTAATTTATTACATCTTAAAGATTTATCTATTCCAAACAAAAAGATTTCATCTCACACCCAATCTGAACGCGACAGATTATACAAAGTTTTCGGTTATAACTACGGTGATTTATCTAACAGTATTTTACCAATGGCTAAAAATGGTGTAGAACCTACGTCTTCAATGGGTACTGACATTCCACTTGCAGTTCTTTCTGAAAAACATCAATCACTTTTCAACTATTTCAAACAACTGTTCGCTCAAGTTACAAATCCACCGATAGACTCACTTCGAGAAGAAATCGTTACTGATACTTCTGTTTTCATCGGTTCTGACGGTAACTTACTTGAAGCAACTCACGATAACTGTAACGTTTTATCTGTTAGAAACCCAATCTTAACAGCTGTAGATTTACTTAAAATCAAAAATCTTGACAAACCAGGCTTTAAAACCGCTACAGTTTCTCTTCTATACTACAAAAACACATCTCTTAAAAACGCTGTAGATCAACTTTTTGTAAACTGCGACAAAGCTCATCGTGCTGGTGCTAATATCATCATTTTATCTGACCGCGGTGTTGACGAAAATCACGTTGCAATTCCATCTTTACTTGCTGTTTCTGCTATGGAACAACATTTAATCAGAACAAAAAAACGTACTGCCGTTTCTATTATTTTAGAAAGTGCCGAACCTCGTGAAGTTCATCAATTTGCCACACTTTTAGGTTTTGGTGCTCGTGCTGTAAATCCATATTTAGCTCACGAATGTATTTCTGAACTTATCGACCAACATATTTTAGATAAAGACTATCACACAGCTATTAATGATTACAACGAAGCTATTATTCATGGTATCACTAAAATCGCTGCAAAAATGGGTATTTCTACACTTCAATCTTACCAATCTGCTCAAATTTTCGAAGCTGTTGGTATCAATTCAGATGTAATAAATACGTATTTCACAAATACTGTAAGCCGTATTTCTGGTATAGGTTTAGAAGAAATCGCAGAAGGTGTTGAACACAGACATTCTCACGCTTTCGATCCTCTTGGTTTAGGTGTTGATACAACTCTTGACAGTTTAGGTTTTTCAAAACTTCGCTCTGGTGAAGATAAAGAAGACCATTTATATAATCCTGAAACTATCATCGCTCTTCAACAAGCTACTCAAACTGGCGACTACGCTCGTTTTAAAGAATACACTGCTATCGTTGACAAAGAAAGCAAACCACATACTTTGCGTGGTCTATTAGACTTCGATTTTGAAAATGCTGAACCTATTTCTATTGACGAAGTTGAACCAGCATCAGAAATCGTTAAACGTTTTAAAACTGGTGCTATGTCTTACGGTTCTATTTCTGGTGAAGCTCACGAATGTATGGCAATCGCTATGAATACGCTAGGTGGTAAATCAAACTCTGGTGAAGGTGGGGAAGAACCTGCTCGTTTAGGTACCATCAAAAACTCTGCTATCAAACAAGTAGCATCTGGACGTTTTGGTGTAACTTCTGAATACCTGCTTTCTGCTAAAGAAATTCAAATTAAAATGGCTCAAGGTGCAAAACCAGGTGAAGGTGGGCATCTTCCAGGTGGTAAAGTTTATCCTTGGATTGCAAAAACTCGTCACTCTACTCCAGGTGTTACTCTTATTTCACCTCCTCCACACCACGATATTTACTCAATTGAAGACTTAGCTCAATTAATATATGACCTTAAAAACTCAAACCGCGCTGCTCGTATTTCTGTAAAACTTGTTTCAGAAGCTGGCGTTGGTACTATCGCAGCTGGTGTTGCAAAAGCTGGTGCTCAAGTTGTTCTTATCTCTGGTTATGATGGTGGTACTGGTGCAGCTCCTCAAAGCTCAATCCAATCTGCTGGTCTTCCATGGGAATTAGGTCTTGCTGAAGCTCATCAAACTCTTATCAAAAATGGTCTTCGTTCTCAAGTTGTTGTTGAAACAGACGGTAAACTTATGAGTGGTCGCGATATCGCTATTGCATGTCTACTAGGTGCCGAAGAATTTGGTTTCGCAACTGCTCCACTTGTAGCTATGGGCTGTATGATGATGCGTGTATGTAACCTTGATACTTGTCCTGTCGGCGTTGCTACTCAAAACGAATGTCTACGTAAACGTTTTAGAGGTAAACCAGAACACGTTATTAACTTTATGATGTTTATGGCTGAAGATTTACGTGAAATTATGGCTCGCTTAGGCTTTAAAACTATCGAAGAAATGGTTGGTCGTACTGATAAAATCCGTATGAAGAAAAAACAAGTTACCCAACGCGCTGAGCTTGTTGATATGTCTTGCGTTATTAATCCAGAATTCGCTGAAATTGAAGATAAATGTTTCAATCCAGCTCACGTTTTCGACTTTAAACTAAATACAACTATGGACGAAGCTATTTTACTTAAAAAATTCCAAAAAGCTATCAAAAATGGTACTAAACATACTGAAAAAATCGATGTTTGTAGTACAGACCGTACTCTAGGTACTATTCTAGGTTCTGAAATTACTGCTAAACTCGGTAATAATGTTGCTAATGATACTTTTACAATAAACTGTTTTGGTGGTGTTGGTCAATCTTTTGGTGCTTTCATTCCAAAAGGCTTAACTCTAACTCTAGAAGGCGATGCTAATGATTACATCGGTAAAGGTTTGTCTGGTGGTAAAATTATTGTTTATCCTCCAAAAAATAGCGTATTTAAAGCTCAAGAAAATGTTATCGTTGGTAACGTAGCACTTTACGGTGCAACTTCTGGTCAAGTTTACATTAATGGTACTGCCGGCGAACGTTTCTTAGTTCGTAACTCTGGTGCAACTGCTGTTGCCGAAGGTTGTGGTGACCACGGTTTAGAATATATGACTGGTGGACGTGCTGTTATTCTAGGTCAAACTGGTAAAAACTTTGCCGCTGGTATGAGTGGTGGTTTTGCTTATGTACTAGACGAAAATCATAGCCTATACTTAAAACTTAACAAAGAATTCGTAACTATGAACGAAGTAACAGATAAATTTGACATTGCCGAACTTAAAACTATGATTGAAAATCACTTCAAAGCTACTGGTTCTGCTCGCGCAAAAGAAGTTTTAGATAATTTCGACAAACTTCTTCCATTATTCAAAAAAATCATTCCTAATGATTATCAAAAAATGTTATCTGCTATTAGCAAATACGAAGAAAAAGGTATGTCACACGAAGCTGCTCAAATGGAAGCTTTTACTGACTCACTAAAAGGTTAAGGGGGAGAGTATACTATGGGAAAAGCAACAGGATTTTTGGAGTTTGAACGCATAGGAAATGTTAGTATCCCTCCAAAACAACGTATTAAAAATTTCGATGAATTCCACGACGTTCTTTGCACTGAAGAACGTCAAAACCAAGGTGCAAGATGTATGAACTGTGGTGTTCCATTTTGCCAATCTGCTATAAAATTAAAAGGTATGGTTACTGGTTGTCCTCTTCACAATTTAATTCCTGAGTGGAATAATGAAGTTTACAACGGCAACTTTAACCACGCTCTTGCAAGACTTACTAAAACTTCAAGTTTCCCAGAATTTACTGGTCGTGTGTGTCCTGCACTTTGCGAAAAAGCTTGTATTTGTGGACTTGATGGCGATGCTGTTACCGTTCGCGATAATGAACTTTTCATTATTGAAACTGGTTTTGAATCTGGCGCTATGAAACCTCGTATTCCAGAAGTTCGCACTGATAGAACTATCGCTGTTATCGGTTCAGGCCCTGCTGGTCTTGCAGTTGCCGACCTTTTAAATCGCCGTGGTCATAATGTTACTGTTTATGAACGTGACGACAGAATCGGTGGCTTACTGATGTACGGTATTCCAAATATGAAACTTGAAAAACACATAATCGACCGTCGTGTAAATCTAATGACAGCTGAAGGTGTTAACTTTGTTACAAATGCTGACTTTGGAAATAATTTAGACGCAAAAGAAGTTATGGATAAATTCGATGCAGTTGTTCTGTGCTGTGGCGCAAAATCTGCTCGTGATTTACAAGTTGCAAACCGTGATGCATCTGGCATTTACTTTGCTGTAGATTTCCTTACACAAACTACAAAAAGCTTACTAAATTCAAACCTAGCAGATGGAAATTATGTATCTGCAAAAGGTAAAAATGTAATCGTTGTAGGTGGTGGTGACACTGGTAATGACTGTGTTGGTACTTCAATAAGACACGGAGCAAACTCTGTTGTTCAAATTGAAATGATGCCAAAAGCTCCAGATGAACGTTTAGCATCAAATCCATGGCCAGAGTGGCCTAAAGTTTGTAATACTGACTACGGTCAACAAGAGGCTATCGCCGTTTACGGTTCTGACCCTCGTGTTTATAACACTACAATCAAGGAAGTTTACGTTAAAGAAGGTGCTGTAACAGGTGTTCAAACTGTTCAAGTTGCATTCAAAGATGGCGCTCTTACTTTCGTAGATGGCACTGAAACATATTACGATGCTGATTTAATACTAATTGCAGCTGGATTTTTGGGTGCTGAGAGCTATACAGTGCGTAATTTAGATATTGATATGTCAAACAGAAATACTGTTGTGACAGCCGAAAATACGTACAAAACAAGTGCTGACAAAGTTTTTACTGCCGGTGATATGCACCGTGGTCAATCTCTTGTTGTGTGGGCAATCGCCGAAGGTAGAGCCTGTGCAAAAGAAGTTGATGAGTACTTAATGGGATATAGCAATTTATAATATAATTAAACCTCAGTTTTGGTGCTACCAAAACTGAGGTTTTTTGTTATATTTAAATTTAATTATGCGTAGGCTCGCTCCATTAAAATCGTAGATTTTGCCACCGTTTTTTGTAGGGGCGAACTGTGTTCGCCCGTCATATCGATACGTCCGTTTTAAATTTAATCGGTGCAAATTTATTATACGGTCACGGTGGGAGCAAGCCTCCAACCCTACGTTTTGCCGTATATTATTATGTGGTGGTGTTTTATTATTTGGTAACACGGTACGTCGAGGACGCCGTACCCTACAATTTTTACGATGTTTTTTCATATGGCACGGACGAACACTGTTCGCCCCTACAAATAATTATTAACAAAATGTAATTTATAGCTACAACTAAACTAAAAGTATAACTATTTTGCATAAAATCTAAAAATATTCTCTGCTACGTTTTGTGGGACTACTTGCATAAGTTCCTCAATCGTAGCATTTTTTATAGCTGAAATCGTTTTAAATTTACGCAAAAGTGCGCGTTTTCTCTCGTCACCTACACCTACAATATTATCCAGCGAAGATGCTTTAAGTGCCTTATTTCGTAATGATTTATGATAAGTTATTGCAAACCTATGCACTTCCTCTTGCATATTTCCTACCAAGGTAAACAGGGTAGGAATGGTTTCAAGTGACACTTCTCGTCCGTCTGAAAAAATCAGTCCACGCGTACGATGTCGATTATCTTTTACTGCGCCTACCACTAAAATATCAAGATTATAACTGTCAATTATCGGCTTTAGCGTGTTTACGTGCCCCAAACCACCATCTAAAATTATAAGTTCTGGAAGTTTTGAAAAATTCGAGTGACCATTAACATAGTTTTCGAGTCTGCGAATAATCATCTCGCTCATAGATGTATAATCATCTTGCGTGTCAATCACGGAATTTATCTTGAATTTACGATATTCACTCGGTTTTTTAACTCCATTTTCAAAAACCACCATCGAACCCACCGTATTCGTTCCTGAAATATTGGAAATATCATACGCTTCGATTCGATTGATTTTTTTACTTACACCAAGCGTGTTTGCAAGAAGTTCCAACGTCTTATTTGTACGTTCGGAGGTAGTTTCAACACGTGTAATTTCCTCTTGTCCGTTAAGGATTGCAAGGCGTACAAACTCACGTCTAATGCCTTTTATCGGAATTGAAAGCTTAGTTTTTGATATGCTACACAAAAACTCTTCAACAGCATCGATATCTTCAATTTCGTGTGAAAGTGCTATTTCTTTTGGTGTATTGTTTCGCAAAGAATAATATTGTTTGATAAAAGATGACAACGCTTCGTTTTCATCAAATTCTCCGTCTAAAATGGTAAATTCTTTTTCTATTAAGCTACCTGTTTTGTAGTGGAAAACCACGATAGCACACTTTGTGTATCCCTTCGCAAAAGCAACAACATCAAGTTCGGAAAAACCAGATGCAACAACCGTTTGCTTTTCCATAAGCTTAGTTACAGCGCGTATTCTATCGCGAATCACTGAGGCTTGCTCAAACTCCAAATCTTCTGATAATGCCATCATTTTTGCTGTTAAATCTTCTATTAATCCCTTAAAATTACCTCGAAGTAGAACTTCTGCTTGTTTTATCGTTTCATAATACTCAGCTTGCGTAATTTTTCTAGCACAAGGAGCCGAACACCGTCCGATATGAGCATTAAGACAAGGTCTCTCACGTCCTATATCTCGTGGAAACTTTCGCGAGCAGTCTTTAATTTTTAACACCTGTTTTATCGTATCTATAGCTGTTTTTGCCACCGAACGGCTAGAATATGGTCCTAAATACTTATTTCCATCGCTCGAAGGCTTATTTACAATGAAAAAATCAGGGTATAAGTCCTTGTAAGTGATTTTTATATACGGATAACCTTTGTCGTCTTTTAGTAAAATATTATACTTTGGCTTGTATTTTTTTATCAATGAATTTTCTAGTACAAGAGCGTCAAATTCTGATTTTGTAATTATAATATCAAAGTCAACAATGTGCGAAACCAGTACATTTGTCTTAAAATTATGCCCTTTATTTGATACAAAATAGCTTGAAACTCGATTTTTTAGGTGCTTTGCCTTGCCAACATAGATAATTTCACCTTTTTTGTCCTTCATAAGATACACGCCAGGGTGCATTGGTAGAGATTTGATTTTTTCTTTTAAATGTTCCATCAAAACCTCCTAATAAATCCACAAGTTGTGCATAACTTATGGTATAACTTTCTGTTCGAAAAATTACTAACTATATTTTGCGAAAGCTCACTTAAATATATGTCCTCAAGCGAATTTTTATAAATATTTCCAAGATTTATCACTCCGTCATTGTCTAAACAGCACGGAACCACTGTTCCATCGACTAAAATCGCGATTTGGTCGCGCAGTCCATAGCAAAATCCACTTTCATTTATAACCTCACCGTTAATATTCGCCCAAGAAAATTTTTCACCAAACTCTACATAGCATTTTTGACGTATTTTTATATTTTTTTCCATATTTTTTAGTATGTCAAAGTCTAAATTAAGCGAATTTTTCAGCATTTTGCAAATATTTTCGTTTAAATCGTCCATACCTCCGTCATTCCACAATCGAAGCACGGTTATAAATGTAGATTTTTCGATTAAATCTACAATATTTTGCAAATAGTCCTCAAGAGTTAAGTTTATATCACTCGCCTCGAAACTATGTAATGAAATATGTAGTTTGTGTATTGAATTTGAGCTTAAAAGCAGTTCTTTTTGCTCTTTTAACAGCGTTGCATTAGTAGTTAGGCAGACTTTTAATGACAAATCTTCGCAAATTTGCAAAATTTCAGCTAAATTCTTGTGAAAAAGTGGTTCACCTTTAACATGGAGATAAATATAGTCGCTGTGTTTTTTTACTTCCTTTGCTATATATAAAAAATTCTCTACAGACATAAATTTTGCAATTCTCGAAGTTTTTGGGCAAAAATTACAACTTAAATTACAGACATTCGTAATTTCCACGTATACTTTTTTAAATTTTTTCATTAAATTTCTCCTTTGAGCATAAAAAGTATAGCTTTGCTAATACTAAAATTTGAGGTGATTATATGGACTTTGCAAGTTGTAATTTAGATGTATTAAATAATATTTATCAAAATACGTCGATGGGAATAACCTCTCTCGACGAAATCGAAAAATTATCCGATGATGAAAAATTCACACAAGTAATTCGTGCTCAAAAACGAGATTTTATCAAGTTTAACGACACAGCACGCGACAGAATTCGCGAATACGGAAAAGAGCCGAAAGATATAAATTCTATGGTAAAAATGTATTCGAGCATCGGTATGAAAGCAGAAACTTTTATCGATAATTCAACATCAAAACTAGCACAAATGGTAATTGAGGGCAATAATATGGGTATTGTTCAGATGGAAAAAACTTTAAATGAGGCAACTCTTGTAGATGATAGCGTAAAACGTTTTTCAGATGGCTTGATTTCTATGGAACAAAAAGCCATAGACGAACTAAAATCATATTTGTAATATAAAATGTAGGGGCGAACTTTGTTCGTCCGTCCGTCACACGATAAAAAATTATTCAAAATAACACAAACATCGTAGGGTTGGTTTCCATGCCTAACCGTTCACCGTATATCAAATTTACACCCATTATAATTAAAACTGACGTATCGGTATAAACGGACGGGCGTGGAAACCCGTCCCTACACAATTAACATACGATACATTTGTCGTACCATCCACACCGTATACCTACTATAACATTTATAGCACGCAACAATGTGACGAGCGAACACTGTTCGCCTCTACGGTTACGAGTTTTTTTGATTTAGTATATAATTATAATTATTCTACCACAAACCCAGCGATTTTTCTACATATTTTAACGAAAAGTGGTGTAAAAATGCCTGTCATTGCTATTTTGTCAAACAAAGATATTATTTTCCATAATGCACGAGTTTATTCATCTTCAGACTGTGATTATGAGATTTTTTGCGATATTTTACTTGTAATGCCCGAATTTAACGCTGAAAACTTTAAAATTTCCACCAAAATCGCCATAATTTACGGAGATTTAGGATTTAATTGCTTTCGAAATGTAAAATATGATGAAATTATAGTTTATGGTATGTCTAGCAAAAGTACTGTCACAATTTCTAGTTCTACATCTAGCGAAATATTAATTGCTATTCAACGTGAAATTACAGATTTTTCAGACAATATTATTGAAATAGGAGAGCGTTTATTTCAAAATTTCAGAGAAAACACCCTAGAAACACTCGCTTTAAGCATACTTTTTATTATAACTGGAAATTAAACCGTTACTTACCTTAAATAATTTATACGATATCGTCTATACTATTAACGTGACAGTAAATTAAAATTTAAGGAGAAATATATATGAAAAACTTAGTACCGGGTGCAAAAGATGCCCTTAGAAAATTCAAAATGGAAGCAGCTCAAGAAGTCGGTGTAAACCTACAAGATGGTGGTTATAATGGGAATTTAACAGCTAGAGAAAATGGTTCTGTTGGTGGACAAATGGTCAAAAAAATGATTAAATCAATGGAAGAAAATATGTCAAACGGTTCTTACTAACCGAAAAATACCCACAGTGGCAACAGTCATTGTGGGTATAATTTTTTTACTTATGATTTTCGTCAACATCGATTTTAGCTTCCATTACCTGTATTTCTTCCATCAAATTTTTATTTTGCAGGTAACATTCGTCCATTATCAACGCATTTGTTGCAAATTCCTCATCTAAATCTTCCTCGAGTGTCACTTCACGATTTAACATTTCTGGTGTTAACGTATTTCTTGGGTAATCTTTTTCTTTTTTCAAATTTTTGCCTCCATTTTTACTTTTGTAAATTCAATTTTATCTGAAAAATCAACGAAAACACTATCTCCTTTGATAATTTCCTCGTTTATGATTTTATCAGTAAGTGGATTTTCTATCGCATCTGTAATTAATCTGCGAATAGGTCGCGCCCCATAAATTTTTGAATATCCTTGCTTTGAAATATGCTCTATTATTGCATTTGAAAACTCTATATTTGTTCCAAATTCTTCAACACGTCTTGTGAGCTGATTTAGCATACTTTGCGTAATTTTGCAAATATTTTCAAACGAAAGTCTATTAAAAACTACAATTTCATCAATTCTGTTGATAAGTTCTGGGCGAAAAACTTTTTTAAGCTCACTCATTGCATCGATTTTTGCATCATCAGTGGATATGAAACCTAAGTTTGCATGAGTAATTTTTTCTGCTCCGATATTGGACGTCATTATGACAATTGCATTTTTAAAATTAATTTTCCTATGACAACTATCTGTAATAATACCATCTTCTAATACTTGAAGTAAAAGATTTAATACATCAGGGTGCGCTTTTTCGATTTCATCAAACAATACCACGCTGTAAGGGTTATTGCGAATTTTCTCAGTAATCGCATTGCTATCATCATATCCCACGTAACCCGCAGTAGCTCCGACTAGCTTTGACACCGAAGACTTATCCATAAATTCCGACATATCAATTTTTATCATTGCCTTTTCGTTCCTAAAAAGCCCATACGCCAACGACTTGCAAATTTCAGTTTTCCCAACACCTGTAGGCCCTAAAAATATAAATGAACCGATTGGACGATTAGGGTCGTTTATACCAACTTTTGAGCGTTTTATTGCTGAAATTATCTTTTCACAAGCATCATCTTGACCAATTATGGAATTTTTCAACGTTTCTTGCAAAAAATTCACGCTTGTAGCTGTATTTTCATCTAACGTGAAAGAATTAATTCCTGTATATTTTGCAACTATATTTTGTACATCACATACCGAAATGCTATCTGCAATTTCTGTCCTAAAACCCGCAAGTTTACTCTTTTTTTGCATATTAAAACTAGCACAAGCCTCGTCAATAAGGTCGATGGCTTTATCTGGCAATTTTCTATCAGCAAAGTACCTCACACTTAGGTTTACTGCCGAGTTTATCGCATCATCTGGTATGTGTACCTTGTGAAAATGCTCTAAATGACTGCGTATTCCTTTAATAATTCGTTTAGTTTCATTTTGTGATGGCTCATTTATTATGATTTTCTGAAAACGTCGCTCCAGTGCGCTATCCTTTTCGATGTGTTTTCTATATTCCTCAATTGTAGTAGCTCCAATAATTTGAATTTGTCCACGTGATAATGCAGGTTTTAAAATATTTGCTGCATCTATAGCGCCTTCAGCACCTCCAGCACCCATAATTATGTGCAATTCATCGATAAACAAAATCACTTCTGGGTGTTTTGTGCATTCATCTGCAATATGCTTTACACGCTCTTCGAATTCTCCACGATATTTTGTTCCTGCGATAACCGAACTCAAATCTAATGACACTAATTTTTTATTTTGCAAACTTAAAGGAACATCACCAGTTGCTATTTTATAGGCTAATCCTTCTACGAGTGCCGTTTTTCCAACTCCTGCCTCTCCGATTATTGCCGGATTATTTTTACGTCTACGTGACAATATGCAAATTAAACTATCGATTTCTTTCTCTCTACCGATAACAGGGTCAAGCAATTTACTCTCAGCAAGTGAAACCAACTCTTTACCATATTGATTTAATGTTTTACTATCCAAACTTTTTTTCTTATCAACTTTATTTGCGATGTAGTTATAACTTTTAGTTTTATTATTCATTTCACGTAGTAAATTATCCGGATTTACTTTAAAAATATTAAATATCTTCTTTGTTTTTTCAGATGGTTCTTTTAAAATTCCCATCAAAAGGTGGTCGGTTGTTATGCTAAAGACTCCTGCAAAATCCAACGCTTTTTCTATTGCTTGACTTGCATCAAATGAAATATCTATTGTCGATGAGGATAAAAAAGCATCTCCTGATGATAAAAACTTAGTATAAGTTATAAGTTTTTCTGTAGTTATTTCATTATCTAATAAAAGTTGTGCCGAAAAACTACTATTCTCTTTTAAAATACCTAGCAAAAAATGTTCTATATCAACAAAGTGACTACAAAACGAACTCGCGTATTCTCCAGCATATTTTATGACAAGTTTAGCTTTTTCATCGAATTTATTTTTTTGCATTTAATCGCTCCTTTTTATTAATTTTAATTCTTTTTTCGTGAGAATTACTCATAATAGCAAAATTTTCCGTGTCAATTCCAAAATTATTTATATTTTTCAACGCAAATTCTCCTTTGCTTTAATTTTAACCCAAAACAAATATTTAATACCAAGCTAAAAAACAAAATAAAAGGTTGTTTTTTTTTTGAATTAATGGTAAACTATATATGATTTATAAAAAGTAGGAGGTGCAACATTATGGCATACGTAATTTCTGACGCTTGTATCAGCTGTGGCGCTTGTGCTGGCGATTGTCCAGTAGGTGCTATCGC
>JAWXUP010000110.1:0-5988 GCA_044426345.1 Clostridia bacterium
TTCAGCTGGCACTTCTGGGTCAGTTGTAGTTTCGCCTTCTACTGGTACTTCTGGATCAGTTGTAGCTTCGCCTTCTACTGGCACTTCTGGATCAGTTGTAGTTTCGTATATTTCCACTTCTTCAATTATTTCTACTGGTTCTTGATATTGCTCAAACATATCAGGTGATATTTCTTGAGTATTATTTTCAAATACATCTAAACCTAAAACTGCCGACATATCTGGGAAGATTATCTCTTCTCGTTCTTCATCATCGTATTCGATATATTCTTCAATGCTTTCTTTTGCAGCGACTTGATTTTCATCGCTTACTATAGCAACGCCATTTTGCGTTAATGCGTTTGAGAATAATGCAAATGTAGACATCAAGCTTTCTGAAACTTCATAGTAACCATCAACTTCATCTGCTTGATAACCATCTGCTACAAAATCTGAAACATCGCTAGTATATTTACCAGCTGTAAGTTCAACAAAAGCGTTGTCTGCATCTGCTTCATATATGACAATTGCATCTGTCGCTTCCGAGCTTACTATACTTTCCTCACCCGAAACATAAACTGCGATATCCCAAGGATAGTTAGTTTCTATAGATATACCAGCCCCAGTATCCGTATAGCCAGAACCTGCAAAAGCCGGAGCATCTGGACTGCTACCTGTACCGTAAATTTCGGTATCTATAATACTCACTTCGCCACCTTTTACAGCAATACCAGTGTATCCAGTTAAAACACTATTTGAAATAATAGTTTCACTATCTCTTTGTGGTAGATACATAGCACCCCAATATCCGCTTATTTGGCTATTGCTAATTGATATATATGTACCCCAATAAGAAGCAGTCGCCGAATCAGAACCATTACCCATAATTCCTATATAACCAGTTCCATCTATAATACTATTTTCAATGATAAGTTGTGAATATCTTCCGCTGTCCACACCATTACCTTGCATAAGCACACCGATTTGGCCTGCAGTAATGTCACTATCTACAATTTTAACTACAGAATCTATATCATTTGACGCATAGTCTGCAATTAAAATGCCATAACCTGATGTTTGAAGTTCAACTTCGGATAATAATATTTCGCCACCAACGCTGACAAATGTACTGCTTGAGCTACCTGCTGACAAATTATCTATAACGCCATTAATTATTGTTAAGGTAGCATTTTCCCCGACATATATACCACCATTTGTCTCATAATCTGTCGTTAACGTATATCCATTTAAGTCTATCAAAACATCTTGACCGCTTACAACGTTTATTTTTTCGCTTGTTTCGATATTTGTAGCAAGCTGTACAACAACTTCATCAGATGAATTTATTGTATCAAACAACACTTGTGGTGTTATTATTGACGTTGTATCAATATTTTTTTGTTGAGCTGTAACACTAACTATTACTTTGCTCAAAGGAAGTTCGTCTATTGTAATACTTGAACGTTCTTCTTGCTCATCATAGTCGCCATAATACACAGTTATCGGTTGTATATCTTCAATTCCCTCATCATTTACTTGCGAAGACATTAATCCATAAGCTGTATCATATGCAATTTCTTCTATAATTTCATCTTGATTATTTATGTAAATCCACACGCCGTAGCCATCTTCGTCTACATCAATAGGATAATACCCATCAACTGGATTTTCAGGGTCAATTCCGTATAATTGCATAGAACTTGCTACTGAAAAGCCATTAGATGCTAAAGCAAGAGAATCCATACCATCATATTCTTCGCTTGTTAAATCTACATAATCGTCGCTTGTTTGCTCATAATATAGCTCTTCTTGTGATTTATATCCGTCCGATTGAGCTAGAGCGATAAGAAATTCTTCTTTCGTGGTAGTTCCGTCTACCGTTAACAGTTCTCCATCTTCATCGAAAGTCGCATTGTCATATTCATAAACTATAGGTTTTAAATATTGAGCAATTTCCATTACTTCTTCAGAGTCTTCATTTTCTTCAAAACTTCCTTCAACGTAATATCCTAAAACGTCGTAAACCCATTCCCATTTTATTTCGACATCATTGCTATTTTCATCTGAAATTTCAAGCGTATTATTACTTGTAATTGTATATGTATAAATATTGTTGTTATTCAAGTACAATTTATCTACAACCTCATCATTTGTGATTTCGGTTGTGTCTGCGTAAAAGTATAGTCTTTTTTGCATTTGCTCCGACATTTCTTCTTTTGAAAAGTTAACCGTACTTGCTACAATATTGTCATTTAAATTTTCTATCGTTAAGTCTACAATTCCTTGTTCACCCGGTGAAATCAAAATGGTTTCTTCTTGAATATACACATTCCCTTCAAATCCCCACTCTGCAAGTTCAAATTCCAAGCCACTTGTTTGATTTACATTAGTATACCACGCCGTCGTTATAGCTAAGGCTAATACACCTGTAACTACAAGAACCATAGAAATAAGTGCTATATGGCTATATATTTTTTTGCGAATCTCGCTCAATTGTTTGTTTGGCAGCACTATTTCTCAACTCCTCTTCAAGCTCGGCTCTAATGCGTTGTTCCATTTTTTTATAGTAATCTTCTGCAGATTTCAATTCATCGTCTTGTTCTTGTTTTTTGATATTATCAAGCTCTATAAGCTCTTTTTTTATGCTTTTCATAGAGTCACGCATTATAATTGTCGATATAAACATACACGGCAACACTATAAATGAAACAAATCCATTGGCACTTGTTATCACAGATATAATCGAAGTCATCGTTCCTTCGCTATTAGTGTGCCAGACAACCTTGCCAACTAAATTATCTTCTGATACCAAATACGAATCTTCGACCGAATTTGCATCTCCCTTTGTTCGAAGTACAATTTCGCCTTGTTCATCTTGCAATATATCTATTACTCTGTGAGTTATTATAATTCCTTGCAAATATTCTTCTTGTGACTCAAAGCAAACAATATCCGAAAGTTGTATGCTTTCTATGTCTGTTTCTTTTGAAATAAGCATTGCATTTACTGGTATGGTAGGTTCCATACTTCCTGTTACAACACGAAATACGCTCATATCAAAAATCGAAACATATCCATTTTTACTCATTTGAAAAATTATTATTGCTGAAAATATAGTTGTTGCGACCAGCAGTACATTGACGAAGCCAAATAAAAATTTGTTATTATTCATTCTTATTCGCTACCTCCGGCAAGCTCGACAGATAGCACAAGGTTTGATGCTATGATATTATTTTCGCAGTCAATATCTTGCCCTTCGAGCCATATGTACATTCGAATTCTTTGTGGCACATTAGCTTGTAACGAAACTATAACTGCATTTTCTGTAACACCGGCTTGTTCAGCATATCCTATATTTTCTTTTGAAACCGTTTGAGTTTCTGCATCTGCTAGTTCATATAACTTTGATGTATCCTTTATAAACTCACCTTTAGTTATATATTCGCTATATTTACCAAGCAGATGTTCTTGGAAAAATTGTGATACAAGTTCGCTCGCTGTCATATTTACAGAATTCTCACCTTTTATAGATTCTGAAAAAAGACTTTGCAAAAGCTCCATATTAATCCAGCTATTTGTAAGTTGAACTGCTAAATTTTCCGACACGTCAACATAGCCTATCTCGACACCATCATCTGTTTCGATAAACCCAATTGGATTTGTTATGACATAACTGCCATTTTCAAGTGTACTTTCAACTTGAGCGCCCGATTGGTTGATTATAATTTCTGGGTGATAGTCAGCGTTTGGTTCGTAAATTGTAAAATTGTATTCACCGTCTGCCACTTGACCTGCTTGTTGATATATTCCACTAATAAATTCATATCTATCATCGAAATATGAGCTTGTTTTATACGCATCATAATCTAATAAAGATACAGTGTCATTTACTAAGTAACCTACACGAATTGCAGCCGTTGATTGTTGGTTTGATTCTAATTCATATGTTTCAAAAATACCATCACCATCTTGGTCTACCTCATTTGCAGTTAGTAAATCAAGTGCAAAACTACCGTTTGATGAAGGGTCATTTACATCCATAGACACTCTCAGGTCATAATCCATAGGAGATGTAACCCAAAAGTCTAGATATGCATAATTCCCGACAACCGTATCGTAGTCTGGTAAATTTTTATGATTTGCATATTGCAATGTGCTATCAACAAAAAACTCTTCGACAGGTTTTAAATCGCCGCTTTTAACAAGTCCTTGTTGAACTTCTGACTCTGCTGGGTCGTAGTATACTGGCAAAAACCAGTTTATACCATCTGCAGTAGACACCGGAAGTAATGCATCTAAGTTTGAAAGGTAGCTATATTCATCTTGTGATGATATTTTCAATTCATCGCCAAACTCTGCAGGATAATTATATGTAACGCCATCTATTGTTTTAGAAACATTTGATGCCACCATAATAGTACTGCTACCAGCGATATTTATTTTAACAGATTTTACTTCAGGAGATATAGAACTTGTAAACCATGCAAATGTAACTGTACCCACTAAAACAAATGCTACTAACATTTGTGTGCCTGCTAATGCTATTTTTGAATACCCTTTAATGTCAATATCCCCCTTCCTAATATAATCATTTAAACCTTTTAAAAATCGATTTTCTATTTTTCTTCTTGGTTTTCCTTGTTTTTTCATATTCTTCACGTTTTCTAGACTGTTCTTCTTGATAATCTTTTCTAAAAGTAATGTTATCAACACGTTTTTGCTTAAATTCGCCCAAATATTCAATAAAAGGTTGCGACCTTATTATATCGTTTTCTTTTTGCAACGCTTCCATTTTCAAGCGACGTTCTTCTGCTAATGCTTTTTGTCGCTCTTCTCTTTGTTTTGTGCGAAGAAGTTCCTCTTGGTGTGCTCGTTCCTTCGCTTCGGCTTCTTCTTGCAAACGTTTTTGATGTCTTTCTAGTTCTTCTGCACGTCTGCGTTCGGCTTCTTCCATCATTAAAACAGCAGTTTCAAAATCTTTTTGTCCGTGCGCCATTTCTTGACGAATTTTTTCACGAATTTTAAGATTTTCTTCTAGTTTTTCATTAAATTTCGCAAGTTCAGCTTTGAAAATCTTGCCTCTTCTTCTATCTTCAGCTTCACGTTCCATTCTTTCAAAACGAAGACGTTCTGCCTCGGCTTCTTGTTCCATTCTTATGCGTTCTTGCTCAAGCTCTTCTAATCTTAAACGCTCTGCTTCTGCCTCTTGTTCTAAGCGAAGTTTTTCTTCTTCAGCTTCACGCTTCATACGTTCTTGTTCTTCAACTAAACGACGACGTTCCTCGGCTTCTTCTTGCATAAGTTGCTCTTTTGTAAGCTGTTCTATAAGCACTCGCCTAATTTCAACGTCAGGCAAATTATAATCTTCGGTTAGTTCCTCAACAATTTCATTTATAAATACAGGTTTTAATTCACGTTTTTCTTCTCGAACGGGTTCTGGAATTTGACGGTCTTTTTCGTCTTCCAAATAACCTTTTAAAATCATGTATTGAAATAAAATATTGTGGTATATATTTCTCTCGAAATTTTCGTCTATATAAGGGTTTTGCTCTACAATTTTGATAGAATAACCTATATCGTTATATTGACGTAAAAATCCCCAAAGTTTAATTATTTTTGCGTAGTCAGGGTTTTTCTTAAGTGCATTTGTCATGATAACGTTACCTTTTGCACGTTTCATTTGCGACAATTGTTGTGCAAACTGAGTTGTCATCATAACGTTTAGCAGTCTGTGTAGTCTTGAAATTCTAGCAAAAATTTCTGCGTTTTTATCGTCAGTTTCAAGCAGTCCATCTTTTTCTTTTATGTGTAAAAGCATATCTACAGACACAAGTTCGTTAGCGCTTTCCATCTCAGATTTAACTTTTAATTTTGCACCAAATTCATCGCTCATGGCTGAAAAAAGTTCATCGTGACGTATTTTTACGAAGTGATGTGCGTATTCCATAACTGTAAAAGTTAGCACGTTTTCATATATTTCGGTTGTTTCGTCACGCAGTTTTTGCATAA
>JAWXUP010000111.1:0-5878 GCA_044426345.1 Clostridia bacterium
CGTAGTGACCGACGATAGTACAACAGACGATGATGACGTAGTGACCGACGATAGTACAACCGACGATGATGACGTAGTGACCGACGATAGTGGTACAACCGACGATAGCGACACTTCGGATACAACTGGGTACTGTACAGTAACTTATATGTATGGTGATGTAGTTTATGCAACATACGAAGTTGAATATGGTGAAACTGCTATCGATACCACTTTAAAACCTACATCATATGGCTTTTGGTGGTTAGATGATATGAATTATGATTTTGAGCAAGGTGTGTTTGAGGATATAACTTTGACGTGGTTTAGTATACGTGGCTAAATAGCTTTTTGAAAGAGAGATAGATTTTATGTATCGTTATCATGCAAAAAAGTCAGACGGAAAACTGTTAAGGCATTTAATTATCGCTTTTGCAGTATCAGTTATCGTTACAATAGTGTCTATAACTGGCGTTTTAAGAGCATTAAATTTATATATGTTAGACCACTTGTATCAAACTAGTGATGGTTATAGCGAAGAAGTTTTGGTTATAGGAATAGATTCGTATTCTTTGTCGCAATTGGGCGAATGGCCTTGGTCGCGTGATATTATGGCTGATGTTATTAATACTTTGAATGCTGATGAAGAAAATAGACCGGCGGCAATTGGTGTTGATGTACTATATATTACAGATGGAGATCCGGAACTTGATGCATATTTGGCAGAGGCGGCAAGTGCAGATAATGTTGTAGTTGCTGGTGGTGTTGAATTTGGCACTACTATGCTTTTTGATGAAGACGATCAAGCGTATATCGAAAATTTTAATATCGTAGCTTATAATATGCCATTTTCGACATTGAGAGAGTCGGCAGAGTATGGTCATATCAATGCAATGTATGACAATGATGGTGTTTTAAGACATCATTTGTGGTCGGTAACCGATGAAAATGGGGAAGAAGTATTATCGTTGCCATACAAAATATATCTAAAATATTGTGAAAATCAAGGCATTGAACCTAGTTTTAGTCCTTCGCTTTCAAAATTAGGATTTTGGTGGGTAGATTATACTGCAAAAGTTGGTTCGTTTTATTCTTGCTCGATAGTTGATATTGTAAATGGTGAATACGATCCGACGATTTTTAAAGATGCAATAGTTTTAATAGGTCCGTATGACTCTTCGCTTTATGATGAGTATACCACACCTGTTGACCGTGCTCAAAATATGTACGGTGTTGAATATCTAGCTAACGTAACAAATGCAATGTTATTGAACGAAACAAAAGTAGAAGTATCTAATAATCTACGTAATTTAGCAATTTTTTGCGCAACATTTATTTGTACGATGATAGTTTTAGCGTTTTCGATAAAGATATCGTTGCTTGTAGCAATTGTTTTGGCGTGTTGCACTCTTTTTTGTAATGTTACAGCTTATAGAATTTTTGATTTAGTATTTTTACCATTAATACCGTTGCTGGGAATGATTGTAGCGTGGATTGGTAGCGTTATTAATAACTATATAGTTGCAAAATCAGAACAAACGAAAGTAGCTCAAACTTTTGGGAAATACGTTGACCCAGAAGTTATGAAAGAGTTACTTAAAACAGGTGAAGAACCTTTAGGTTTGGGTGGTAAAACGGTTGATGTTGCAGTTTTATTTGTTGATATTCGTGGATTTACAACTATTTCAGAAAAATTAGACCCAGAAGAAGTAGTAGAAATTTTAAATCAGTTTTTGACATTAACGAGTGAATGTATAAAAAGAAATCAAGGCACACTAGATAAGTTTGTTGGCGACTGTACGATGGCGTTTTGGGGAGCACCACTTGAGTGTGAAAATCCAATTTACCTTGCTTGTAGAGCGGCTATGGATATGGTTACAGCAGCAACTCCTTTGGAGCAATATTTTTGTGAAAAATATGGCGAAAAAGTAGCTTTTGGCATAGGAGTACATTATGGTAAAGCGATTGTTGGTAATATCGGTGCTACTGATAGAATGGACTATACAGCCATCGGTGACACAGTAAATACCGCAGCAAGACTTGAATCTGTTGCACCAGCTGGAAAAGTATATATCAGTAGAGCTGTAGCAGATGGTTTGGGTGAAATGGCTATAGTAGAACCACTAGACCACGAAATAATTTTAAAGGGTAAAGAAGAAGGTTTTGAAGTATTAACTCTTGAAAGATTTAAAGAAACATTTGATTTATGATGAGGTAGCAATGAGAAGATTTGTAAAATTTATGCCAGCCATGGCACTTGTAATGAGCGTTTTCGCGGCTAACACAGTTTTTGCAGTTAGTGAAGTGAATGTATCTAATGAATTATTATCTCCAAGTGGAATTACGGTTGACTCAAATGGAGAAGTTTATATTGCAGATAAAGGCAATAATAATATCTTGAAAATTGAGGATAACGATGTAGAAATTATAGCAGGTTATACATTGGTGAATAATGTGTATAACGAGCCACAAGGTGGATATTTAGACAGTAGTGATTCTTTAAAAGCATTGTTTGACGGTCCGACAGCTATCGCTTTATGGAACGATGGGATTATTGTCAGTGATACTCAAAATAACGTTTTGAGATTTATAAAAGATGGCGCTGTTACAACTTTTGCAGGTAGTGAGCAAGGCTTTGCAGATGGTTATAAAACCAAGGCACAGTTTAATTTGCCACGAGGACTAACGGTTGATGATGACGGTAATTTATATGTTGCAGACAGTGGTAATGGAGCTATAAGAAAAATTACTACAAGTGGCACAGTAACAACTATTTACCAAGATTTATTAGCACCTTGTGGACTGGATTGGTATGAGGGAGCGCTATATATTTCGGATATGTTAGCTCATCAAATATTCAAGCTTGAAGACGGAGAATTGGTGGCTATAACTGCAAAAGCAGAATATTATGACGACCAATATATAGGAGCATATGTTGATGGTTCTGTAGAAGAGGCACAGTTTAATTTTCCACAGGGTCTTGATGTTTCTGAGTATGGAATTGTGGTAGCTGACAGTGGAAATAACGCAGTTAGACTGATATCAAATGATATTGTTACAACAATTGCAAGCTTTGACGAGCACAATAGAGTTGTCATCACAACACCTGTAGATGTTGTGTTTTATGGAAATATTGTGTATGTAGTAGACGCTTTTTCGGGTATTTTATTTACAGAAGAAATCACAGATTTTATCTTCGCAGATGGCAAGGCAGATTCGTGGTGGATGGAAAGTGCAGTTGAACTTTACCAAATGGGAATAATAAATGGCGTTGGTAATAGCGAATTTGCGCCAGATGATACTTTAACACGCAGTATGATAGCTACAATGCTATATCGTTATTCGGGGGAAGAAGACGAGTTGTATAGTGGAGTATTTTCAGATGTAGTATCAGGTGAATGGTACGAAGAGTCTGTAAATTGGTTGGCAGAACAAGGAATTACAACGGGTTACGATGATGGAGCTTTCGGTGTAGAAGATGCAGTTTTAAGACAAGATTTAGCAGTATTTTTATATAGATATAGTGAAAATGCAGGACTTGATGTACTTAATATTGCTGACATAAGTGGCTTTGCAGATGCGAATGAAGTTTCTGATTATGCACAAGAGGCAGTGTGTTGGGCAGTGTATAACGGTATTTTGAATGGTACTGATGATAATGAAATTCAGCCATTAGCACAAGCAACGAGAGCAGAGGCTGCAAAAATGATGTTTAATTTCATACAAAATCAATAATAAAAACCCACCGTACAAAAAATACGGTGGGTTTAAAAAATATTAAATTAAAGTGCGACGATATAGCACCAAACAGGCAGTGTTAACATTGATAAAATAGTTGAACATACAACGCATTTTGTTGCTGAAACGGTATCACCACCGTATTTTGCAGCAAGTAGCGATGTTGTACTTCCTCCAGGCATACCTGTTAAAATAACAGAAACTGCAGTTATGAAAGAATCAACACCACATAATTTACAGCCTATAAAAACTACAAGTGGCATAAAAATTAAACGTACAAAACTGAAATAAAGTTGGTCAAGATCTATCATTTCTTTAAGGCGAACATCGGCAACTATAGTACCTATGTAAATCATAGTTAAGGCAGTACAGCTATTGCTACAAGCAGTTATCGCACCGAGAGCAAATTCTGGAATAGCAAGTGGTGTTAGCATCAAAACAAAACCAAAATATGTTGCTAGCATACAAGGGTGGGTTAAAATACTTTTCATTAGTGCTTTTTTATTTGATTTTTCACTAAAATACGAAACACCAGCAGTCCACATCATAACGCGAAGTGGTATTAAAAAAATCGAGTTGTATGTAAGTCCGATAGAACCGTAAATGCCTTCGATAACGGGATTTCCCATAAAACCTGAGTTTGAGCAAACAGTTGCATATTGGAAAACAGCTTTTTTGCGATCATCGAATCTATTATAGGCTAGCTTTGTGATGAAATATGCTAAAACTTGAACAAAAGAGGCAATTAAAAAGATAATTGCGAACTTCTGTAAGATATTTTCGCCAAAATCTACTGAAAAAGCTTTTAAAATATTGCAAGGAAGAACGATTACAAGTATTAGATCCATAATGGCATCTTTGCCAGACTCTTGGATAATATTTTTCTTTTTAAGATAAAGACCAATTAGAATTAGAATAAACATAGTCCCCATCAAAGTATATAAATTACTGATAAAAAAACCTCTTTTCTATTGCTCGTTTTTAAAACTTAACAATACTAGTATACAACAAATAAACTAAAAATACAATGGTAATTTTAAAATTATGGAAAAATGGTGAAATTAATTTACGTGTGTAAATAAAAAGAATTCATAAGATGAAAAAATTTTTAAAATTACAATGACAAAAATAAAAAATTGTGTTAGAATAATAAAAAAGAGGATTTTTTAGATGATGAGGATTGTTAAATGATGAAACAAAAACAGGGATTTTTAACGCTGATATTCGTATTATTTACTTGTCTAGTGACGATGATATCAATTTTAGCGTGTATTTATAGTAAATCAATTTTTTTAAATTATAATTTTCTGCTGAAAGATACAACGCTTATAATGTGGTTAATTAGCAATTTCTTGATAAGCATTTTGGTTAAGAAAAAAACTAAAAAAGCAGTTGTTATAACGTCGATACTTTTTGCGATATTATATTCTGTTCAGATGATGTTTATTTTTAATGCGTATAACTTCATCGAAATTCAGCATTATTTTAACTGGGGATACGATATTACATATTTTGAAGTTATGTTTCGTGAAGTGTATTTTGATTTTGTTCAAGGCGATTTTAAATATTTAACCGTATTTTCGTGGATGATTATAGCAGTTATTTCTGGAGGGATTGTGACCTCTGATAAATTTAAAGATATTGTTATGAAAATTATTGAAACAATTATGCATAAATACGATTTTGGTGATGATGATTTAGAATATTTAGATGCAGAAATAGAAAGATTTGCACAGTTGAGCCAAACGACAGAAATTAAGTCTAGTAAAAGAAATTTTAGAGAAAACCCAACGCAAGGGAAATTGAATTCACGTGCTAGAGCAGCTATAAGAAAAGCTAAAAAATAAAAAGCAACCGTCCTTATTTTTTGTGATAAGGACGGTTTTAGCTTGTCGAGAAACTAATTTTTTGAAATAGACTTTTCATCAAAATTTATATTTTTTTGTTTTTACCTTTTACCACTTCTGCGTAAAGGTAACCCCAAGCACACCTTGACAAAAACAAAGTGTTCAACTTGAACACCAAACAAAAACCCGCCTGATTTTTCTGAGACGGGTTAATTAATTTTATGTCATTTTAATATCTTCGGGCAAATTTTCACTCCATGGCAACAGATTTTTCGGATTTTCTTCGCCGTTTTGAATACTTTCGAAGATAAAAT
>JAWXUP010000112.1:0-5834 GCA_044426345.1 Clostridia bacterium
TTTCTCGACCACGTAGTTGCCTATTTCGGTGCTTGAACTTACGTTATTCGTGCCACGCACGTTTGATACGGTGGTATAAATTTATTTATACGTGAAAAATAATGCACCCTGTAGGGGCGAACAGTGTTCGCCCGTGCCGTGTAATAAATGCGTGCAAACTCCCTCAGTCACTTCGGTGACAGCTCCCTCGTCAGGGAGCCAAGGAAAAGCCTCCCTCTCCGAGGGAGGTGGCAAAATCTTTGATTTTGACGGAGGGAGCTAGCACGATTTAAAAAATAATACACCCCGTAGGGGCGAACTGCGTTCGTCCGTGCCGTGTAATAAATGCGTGCAAGCTCCCTCAGTCACTTCGGTGACACCTTTATGATACACACAAAAAAACTTACCTTAACCTTAAAATAAAACTTCAATGCACACACTAGCAAAGTAAAAATTTTTCAGAGAAAAATTATTTACGCAGCGGTAAAATTGGACTAGTTTTGATAAATCTTTTATAAAAAGATTTCGTCTTTTGGATACTTTGGGACGTCCCAAAGTATCAGCCACGCGGCGAGCGACTGCCGAGAAAAAAGATAGCACGAGCAGTAAGTGGTAGAGGCACAAAATAAAAAATAAGCACCTCATAAGGGCGACTACAGGTCAACCCTACAAAGTGCTTAGACTTATCTTTTCTTATCAAAGATAATTATTTTTTATAATGCCAAGGCTCTACTTTTACATCGTGTATATGCACATTTTTATCTGTGCTAAGTAAAAACATTGCTATTCCTGCAATATCTTCTGGTGACAACATAGTTGCTTTTCTTGTTTCTGGTACTTCTTCGATTTTATGACTCCAAATGTTAGTATTTACAGGTCCTGGACTTATTGATGAAATACGTATATCACTACCTTTAAGTGCCGTTGCTAACCCTTCTACTATTGATCTTGATGCATATTTAGATGCTGAATAAGTAATTGCACCAGCTCCTGTATTATATGCTGCAGTAGATAAAATTTGAATTATATATCCAGATGTAAAACGTTTTATAAATTCTCTTGACATATATAATGTTGAATTAACATTTGTACTCATAATTCTTTCAAATTCTTCTTTAACAATATCCTCAGGTCCATAATTTGCTCTTTGACTTACGCCTGCACAGTTTATTAAATAATCTATACTTCCATACTTTTGTATTGCCTCTTCATAAATGTTTAATATATCTGCCTCAATAGCAACATCGGCTGGAATAATCATAATTTCTCCAGTTCCACAAGATGCTAACTCAGCTGCTGCTGTTTCTAAATCTGCTTTAGTTCTAGAAACTGCCACTACATTAACGCCTTTTTCCACAAGCATTTTCATCACTGAATATCCAATACCTTTACTTGCTCCCGTTACTATAGCTGTTTTTCCCATAATATTTTTCTCCTTTTTTCTGCTCAAAAACCCTTAAATATTCAAGATAAAAATCTTTATATCTAAGGGTTCTTGTCTTTAATTTAATGTTTCAAAATTTTATGATACTATAATGTTATCTTGGTTCTAACCAAAGTGTATATGCTTCATTGTACATATCTATAACGTCTTGAATACCCATATCTTTCATTGTTTGAACAAAAGAATCAAATTCTTCAATATCTTTATCACCAGTGATAAATGCACTTATGTTTTCTTCTGCATAAGTTGTGATATCAGCCATTATACTTCTCATTTCTTTATCTTGTTCACTAGTAAATGTTAAGTTTGGAAGTTCATATGCTAATGATTCATCATAGAATCCTATCATATTGTTGTAAGCTTCTTCTACTTGTGGATGCCACATTTTAAAGCTACCAAGATTGTTTGAATAACCTGCTTGTTGTCCTCTAGTTGTGTATTGTCCTAAGAATGCTGATGCAGATAATCCATCTGGGTTTGCAGTAACGTCTGAAGTGTATTCCCATTCAGTTTTTTCGTCGTTAGTGTATTCAAATGTAACGCCTTCATAACCAAATGTATTTCTGAACGCACCACCAGTTTCTAGAGTAAAGTCATAGAACCAGTCACAGTATTTAACACATTCTTCTGCATATTCACTTGTTACAGATACGATAGCACCTGTAGTACCTGAAGATTTAACCAGTGGGTCACAATATTGGTGAATTTGCATTCCGCTATCACTCATCATTGGTTCTGTACCAACTAAATCATAACCTTCAATTTGTGGTTGGAAAGTTGAAAGATATGTGTTGAATTGTCCGTTAAATAAACCAGAGTATGAACCAACTAGGTTTAATGCGTTGTTGTTTTTCAAAGCTGTTGAGTCATTTGTGAAGATACTATGGTCTAATAAATCTTCTTCCCAAAGCATATTCATCCATTCAAGATAATCTTTATATCTTGAATCAATGTAGCTGTAAGCTACTTCGCCACCGTTTTGAACGTCGATATAGAATTCATCGAACATTTCAAATGCAGTTACAAGACGTAGGAAATATTGTAATTCTGCTGCAGAGAAAGGAATTTCATCTGTAGTATCGCCATTACCATTCATATCGTTATCACGAACTGCTACCCAGTAATCATACCATTCTTCTTTAGTTACAGGAGTATCCATTCCTAGTGCGTCTAACCAGTCTTGACGACAAACTAGAGGATAGTTGATTGATAAACCTTCCATAAGTGGAAGAATATATACGCTACCATCTGGGTCTTTGAAATATTGTTCTGTTTCTGGATGTTCATCTACGAATTCATTGAAATCAATTAAATCGTCAACGTATTCACTAACATCTGCTATAGCGCCTGATTGTTTTAATAGAGTATATTGGTCTTGAGACATACCCCAGAACATATCTGGTAAATCGCCTGATGCAATGATAACTGCTAATCTTTCATCAACTAAGTCTGTATTACATACTTCAAATTCAACAGTAATATTATTAACTAAACCGTGGTTTGTTAAATATTGCAAATTGTTGTAGTCTTCAACTGCTGAGTCTTTTTTAGCGAATACTCTAATTGTTATTGGTTCGTCTGAAATTGGTTCTCCATCAAACATACCCCAATCTAATGGATCTACAATGTCATACACTGTAGCTTCTTCAGCTGGTACTGTTTCTACACTTGACGCGCTACTTGAAGAACTGCTTGATGAACTACTTGAAGAACTGCTTGATGAGCTATCACTGCTCGAACACCCAGCCAACAAAGACATCGCCATTACCAATGCTAAAAACATTGACATAATTCTTTTGCTAATCATAATAAAAAATCCTCCTCTTTTTTGTGTTAAACACAATATAATAAATTATAATTTTTTTAATCTAACCCTTAACTGATCCAATCATAACACCTTTAGTAAAGTATTTTTGTAGCCATGGGTATAAACACATAATAGGTAATGTTGCAACTACCATTGTTGCATATTTAACACCATCACCAATTAAATCAATATCTCCTGAGTCAGCTGATGACCCTTGAAGAATAATTTCTCTTAAAATTATTTGCAATGGATATTTTGATCTATCTGATAAATACAAGAACGCTGGCATCCAGCTATTCCATTCTGTTACTGCATAGAATAATATCATAACCGCAAAAATTGCTTTCGATAGTGGCATAACAACTTTGAAGTAAAACTGCAAGTCGTTTGCTCCATCTAATGCAGCTGCCTCTTCTAACTCTCTAGGTATAGTAGTCGCATAGAAAGTTCTCATTACGATAGTATTGTATACACTAAAAGCTGATGGCAAAATAACTGCCCACATAGTATTTAACATTCCTAAATCTCTAACTAATAAGAATGTTGGTATCATACCACCTTGGAAGAACATTGGAATCATTACGATAGTCATAAAGAATCCAGCACCAAAGAAATCTTTTCTTGAAAGTGGATATGCCGCCAAAGATGTTAATGTAACACTTACCATTACACCAGTAACTGTATAAATAATTGTATTTCTATATGAAGTCCATAATTCTGGATCTTTTAATATATAGTCATACATTGTTGTAGTAAAACCTACAGGAAAAAAAGATACGCTACCTGTCATTACTGCATATGGATCTGAAAACGAACTACTTACAATCCAAACAAGTGGATATGCTACAAAGATGCAAAATATACCTAAAGTTATATATACTACAAACTTAAAAATCTTATCCGTTATATTTACTTTTCCTTTAACCATATCATCGCCCCCTTACCATAAACTTGTTTCGCTAATTCTTCTACAAATATAATTAAAAGTAAGAAGCATTGCAAGGTTTACTAAGTTGTTAAATAGTCCAACAGCTGCACCAAAGCTATACTCTTGTCCCATTAAACCTCTTCTATATACATATGTTGCGATAACGTCTGCGGTCTCATAAATACGTTCATTGTATAAAAGCAAGATTTTTTGGAAACTTACATTAAACAAATGTCCAACTTTTAAAATGAACTGAATAATAATTACTGGCATAATCGATGGTATTGTAATATTTATAACTTGTTTTAATCTAGATGCACCGTCCATTACTGCCGCTTCGTAAAGCGTTGGGTCGATACTAGTCATTGCTGCAAGATAAATAATTGATGCCCAACCTGTACCTTGCCAAACATCTGCAATCGCTAATATAAACGGGAATAAACTTGCTTGACCCATAAAGTCAATTTGTGCAAATCCTAAAGTTGTCAACATTTGATTAACAGTACCTGTTCTTAGTGATAATGCAGAAAGTACTAACCCTGAAACAACTACCACTGAAATAAAGTGTGGTAAATATACTATTGTTTGCACTGTTCTTTTGAAATACTTGTTATTTATTTCATTAATTTGCAAAGCTACAATAATTGGAAATGTAAATGTAAACGCTAAGTTTACCAAACTAATTACAACCGTGTTTCTTATCAATCTCCAGAAATATGTAGAACTAAAGAAATCTTTAAAATGATAAAATCCTACCCAAGGACTTTCTTTAACTCCTAAAAATGGATTGAAATCCTTAAATGCTATTTGCAATCCGTAAATCGGCATATATTGAAATATAATTAGATAAACAAATGGTATGCTCATCATCATCAACAGATAGCGACTTCTAATTGCTTGTTTCTTCCATATTTGAAGTTTCTTTTTTACTTTTGTCATAAAATCATTACTTTGAATAGCCGGGCTATGTCCGCTTTTCTCCATATTTTAGCTCCCCTCATTTTAATTAATTACGTTAATAAAATAAATTCATCTAAACATACAATTTAAATTTTATATTAGCAAATACATCAAATAAATCCCCTTTTCCTCCTTTGCTACACCCTTTGATGTATACATCTAAACTGAAAAATTAATATTAGCACATTTTTCTTTTTCTTAACATCTTACCATAAAATATACATTCATTATATCACATTTATACAAATTTACAAGCTTTCAATTGTTTTTATTTTACATTTTTGATAACTTCATTGTTTTGTATATATTTACCATTATTTTTTTGTGTAATTTCACAACTTTTAATATTTACTTTTTATCACTTTGCATACATCTACTCACTTTTCTAAAACCACTAAATTATTACCTTTACTAAGACCAGCGTTGTTGCCTTGACAATGAACTATTTTTTTATTTTCAGCCTCTACCACTTACTGCTCGTGCTATCTTTTTTCTCGGCAGTTCGCTCGCCGCGTGGCTGATACTTTGGGACGTCCCAAAGTATCCAAAAGACGAAATCTTTTTGCGAAAAGATTTATCAAAATCTGGGGCGTGATGTTTTTACTGTGTGTACGCAATCCGGCATCCGTTCGCCTAACCACTCGTACTCCAACTCGCTATCGCTTATGCAGTGATATCGGTAAATTTTCTCGACCACGTAGTTGCCTATTTCGGTG
>JAWXUP010000113.1:0-5829 GCA_044426345.1 Clostridia bacterium
TTCTTCGGCGCTCGTGCGAACTTTGCAAAACTTTTACTTATGTCATTAAATGGTGGTCGCGATGAAAAATCTGGCAAACAAGTAGGTCCAGTTCGTGAAATCTGTCAAGATGAAGTTCTAGACTTTGAAAAAGTTATCGAACAACTTGACTTCTACCGTGGTTGGCTTGCAAATTTATACGTAAATACTATGAATGTTATTCACTTTATGCACGATAAATATGCTTACGAAAGTGCTCAAATGTCACTTCACGATACTGAAGTTGGTCGTTTAATGGCCTTTGGTATCGCTGGTTTCTCAGTACTTGCTGACTCACTTTCTGCTATTAAATACGCAAAAGTTAAACCAGTTCGTAATGACGATGGTTTAATTGTAGATTTCATCACTGAAGGCGACTTCCCTTGCTTCGGTAATGATGATGACAGAGTTGATGAAATCGCTCAAAAACAAGCAGAATTATTCTACGAAGAACTTTGCAAAACTCCAACATACAGAAATGCAAAACACACTCTATCTTT
This sequence comes from Clostridia bacterium, assembly GCA_044426345.1. GTDB lineage: Bacteria > Bacillota > Clostridia > Oscillospirales > Butyricicoccaceae > CAYJLC01. Next base: position 519 of record JAWXUP010000113.1, read on the forward strand.
ACTTACAATTACTTCAAACGTAATGTACGGTAAAAAAACTGGCTCTACTCCAGATGGCAGAAAAGCTGGCGAACCATTTGCTCCAGGTGCAAACCCAATGCATAACAGAGAGAAAAACGGTGCATTAGCATCTCTAAACTCAGTAGCTAAAATTTCTTACGATTACTGTATGGACGGTGTTTCTAACACATTCTCTATCATTCCAGAAGCTCTTGGTAACAATGACGATGATAGATACACAAACTTAGTTGCACTTATGGACGGTTACTTCGGTCAAATGGCACATCACTTAAATGTAAACGTTTTAAATCGCGAAACTCTACAAAAAGCTTACGAAAATCCAGAATTATACCCTAACTTAACTGTTCGTGTATCTGGTTATGCTGTAAACTTCTATAAATTATCAAAAGCACACCAACTTGAAGTAATTTCTCGTACTTTCCATGACAGAGTTTAGTTTAAATTCATTTTTAAGCTTAGGTGGGTCTGACGGTCCCGGAATTCGTTCGGTTATTTTTCTGCAAGGTTGTCCTTTGAGGTGTGATTATTGTCACAATCCTGAAACTTGGGACTTTAAAGAGGCTGACAGTGATGTCACTTCCCTTGCGAAAAAAGTTGTGAGGTATAAACCGTATTATAAAAACGGCGGTGGTGTGACCGTTTCTGGCGGTGAACCTTTATGTCAGCAAGCGCCTTTGATAGAGCTTTTCAAACAGCTCAAAGAGCAAGATATTCATACTTGTATCGACACTAGCGCTGGTGTCCCTATTGATGAAAAATTGCTTGAATATACAGATTTAATATTATGTGACATCAAGTTTTTGTCAAATGAGGAATACGAAAAACATACGGGTCTTGCGATTTTCGAAAATGTAGTAAAATTGTTAGAACTTACAAAAAAACACGCTACTCCTATCTGGATTAGACACGTCTTATACCCTAATTTAACTGATAATGAGGAATATGTGCTTAAAATTAAGGATTTTTGCAAAGATTATCCAAACATTGAGCGTATAGAGTTACTTCCATTTAAGAACATATGTCAAACGAAATATGATGATTTAGGTTTAAACTTTAAAATGGCAGAAACACCTCTTATTTCAAGTGAAAAACTAAAAAATTTACGAGATTTATTGTAAAATTTAACCTCTCATAAGATTTATAGGTCTTGTGGGAGGTTTAAATAAAATTCTGTTTTTTGCTATAATTTACATAAAGAACGATAAAAGTTTAAATATATTTAATAAATCTCTTTACAAATGCTGTGAATTATTGTATAATAATATTACTGATTTGCCGATGTGATGGAATTGGTAGACTTGTCTGACTCAAAATCAGATTCCGCGAGGAGTGTCGGTTCGAGCCCGACCATCGGTACCACCAGCGTGATGCTGGAATCATTTAACGATCAAGTGAAAGCTTGGTCGTTTTTAATGCATTAAAAATATAATAAATACACAGTAAATAATTTTGTATACAATTAATATCATTTGATTATTGCAAGCACTAGATGATATTAGATATGTATGCAATTTTTTTGGAGGGACATTTTGGAAAAATTTAAGAAAAATAATCTAATAGTGATATATTTAATCGCTATCTCAGCAATTGCTGTTGCATGTGGTTTTAGTGATTCCCTTTTATCCAATTATTTCAATGATGCTTATGGAATAAACGCAGCACAAAGAGGATTTTTAGAGCTACCTCGTGAATTTCCAGGAGTTATTTCCTTATTTATGATAGCAGCTATTGCGCGTCTAGGCGATATTAAAATTGCTGTAGTTTCGCAAGCTATGTGCTTTATCGGAATTATGCTTTTAGCAAATACTACGCCCTCTTTTTATGTAATGTCGATACTGCTTTTCGTTTTTAGTATAGGGATTCATATTTATCTACCAATTCAGGATTCTCTTGCAATGTCGATTATTCCAGCAAAAACTATCGGTAAAGGAATGGGGCAAGTCAAAGGTGTTTACCTGTTTTTCTCACTTTTAGCTTCAGTTTTCGCCTTTTTAGGCTTTAGATTTGGAATTTTAGACTTCACAACCGATGGTAAGCAACCTGCATTTTTTATAGCTGGAGTATTTTTTCTAATTTCTGTAATCTTTTTATTTATGTTATCAAAAATTGCAAAATCACAAAGCAGACCAATAGTTAAAACTAAATTAATTTTCAGAAAAAAATATATTTATTATTACATATTGTCAATTATGAATGGCGTGCAAAAGCAAATTATTTTCGTTTACGGTCCTTGGGTTTTAATTGAAATTTTAGGTCAAGGCGCGGATACTATTTCCCTACTTTTAATTATAAGCTCACTTTTCGGAATCTTTTTCTTACCATTTTTAGGTAGATGTATAGATAAATTTGGAATACGTACAATGTTATATGTCGATGCTCTGTCTTTTATAGGAGTTTACTTAGCTTATGCATTTATGACTTATAACTTCACAAATGGCACTTTCAAAGCTGGTGGAATTGCACTAATCACTATTTTTGCTGTATACATATGCGACAAACTATCGACTCAAATGAGCATAATTCGTTCGGTTTACCTTCATTCGATTACTGAAGACAAAGCTGAAATTTTGCCTACGATGTCACTAGGAGTTTCGTTGGACCACATTGTTTCGATTATCGGTGCATATTTAAGCGGACTTGTTTGGATGTATATTGGACCTCACTACATTTTCTTAATTGCAGCATCTTTCTCGCTTATAAATCTTGCTATTGCAAAAATTGTTCCACTTAAAGAAGAAAAATAAATAAGTTAAAAGCACAATAAATTTTATCTTGTTGGCGTTATTACAATGAATGCCGAATAAATAACGTTTGTTGTGCTTTTTAACAATTTATTACGATTTTATATCTCGTTTATTGTATAAATTTACTGTCGAAATTTGTTGATTTTCACACGCTAAAGTAGTATAATTTTAAGTGTATAAAGTATTCGGTTGTGTAAATCGAACAAAATTGTACAATAAAAAAAGAGAGGGCTTGAAATTATGAACAAGTTACTTAGCAAAGCAGGATTAAATGAGAAAATGGCAAAAAACTTTTGGGCAATTATTATAATTGCAGCAGGTGGTGCGATTATTTACGGACTACCTTACTTTAGATACGATTATTACGATGTGTATCTTGAAGCTTATAACTTATCAAATACTCAAATGGGTTTATTTGGTAGCGTTTTGGGCGTTTTCGGTATGATTTCATATCTTTTCGGAGGTATCGTTGTTGACCGATACTCTACTAGAATGATTTTAACTGTATCGCTGGTAGGTACTGGTTTAGGTGGATTTTTACACCTTTTACCACTTAGTTTTACAGCATTGATGTGCTTATACGCATTTTGGGGAGTTTCTTCTTTATTTGCGTTTTGGCCAGCTTGTATCAAAGCAGTTAGAATTTTAGCTGGTGAAGGAGACCAAGGTAAAGCTTACGGTTTCTTTGAAGGTGGACGTGGTGTAGCAGCTGCTTTAATGGCAATGGGTGCTGTTTTAGCATTTAGAATTTTTGCAGGTTCTATAGAAGACCAAGTTGCTGGTATGAAAGCTGTTATTATTTTCTATTCATTTTTAACAAGTTTAACTGGTATTTTAGTTTTCTTAAACGTAAAAGACGGAAAAATGGAAGCATCGGATAAAATTACATTCAAAGGATTTACAGAAGTTATCAAATTACCAGCTGTTTGGATTATCGGTTTCGTAACTTTTTGTACTTATGTTTTCACTTTATCACTTTACTACTTCACTCCTTATGCAACTGGTATTTTAGGTGCAACAGTTACTTTCGCGGCAACTTTAGCAGCAATGAAACGCTGGTTATCTTTACTAGGTAGCATCGGTGGTGGATATGTAACCGATAAAGCTGGTACAGGAAATACAATACTTGTGTCATTCTTAGCTATGGCTGCTGGTACAGTAGGTATTTTATTACTTCCAACGAATTCATCAAGCATTTTACTATTCACAATTTTATTCATTATAATATACGTTTTTTACAATGTAAACTATGCTATGACTTGGGCAATGATGGAAGAAGGCAACATACCTGCTAAATATTCAGGTACTGCAGCAGGCGTTATCGCAACAGTTGGTTACCTTCCAGAAATTTTCTGTTCAGTTCTTGCTGGTATCTTAATTGACCAAAATCCAGGTGTTGCAGGTTACAGAATGTTCTTCGGATTCCTTATCGTAATGCTAATTTTAGGTGCTCTTGCAACTATTGGTTGGAAAGTTTGGCTTAAAAAATCTACTGCTAAATAATTGAGGATTTATGTTTTATGAGCGATATTATTTTTGAAAAAATCTACGTGGAAACCTGTGTTGATAGCGATAAAGACGGCAAATTAGATTTAATCGCAGTATACGTTAGACGTCCCAAAAACCAAATGAATGTACCGGCTATTTTTGTAGCAAATCCGTATATGATGTCTTGTAATGAGGATTGGTATGATGTTTATGATGTTGATAAGCCTATTGAAATCATCGAAAACCAAAATATTTCTGAGCAAGATATTAGATTTGATTTCTCTGCAAAAAATGATTTGGGTGACATAACACCACGCGTTACAAGAGGTTATGCTGATGTTAGTCCGTGCAATGAAGATTTCGAGCTTGAGTGTATATCTGAACTTTATTCCCATCTTGAAAAACGAGGTTACGCATCGGTTTTTTCTGCCGGATTAGGTACTTTGGGTTCGCAAGGCGTTGTAAATACTGGTTCTTATGATGAAGTTCTTGCTTTTAAATCAGTTATTGACTGGCTTTGTGGAAGAACTCGTGCGTTTACAAATCAAATAGATAATATAGAAGTTCGTGCTGATTGGTGTAGCAAAAAAGTCGCAATGAGCGCAAAATCTTATCTAGGAACGCTCGCGATTGGTGTAGCAACAACTGGTGTAGAAGGTTTGGAAACAATCATTCCTGAAGCAGGTATATCAAATTGGTATGAATATTATCGCTATAATGGTTTGACTTTACCAGCTTATGAGTGGCAAGGAGACGATTTAGATTTACTTGCAAAATATTGTTCTAGCCGAGCTAAAGATGAGCAAGATTTCGCATCAATTAAACAAATTTTTGATAAAAACGATGCCTTTCTTGCAAAAAATATCGATAGAGTATCTGGAAACTACAATAAGTTTTGGGATGAACGCAACTATTTGAATAATGCTGAAAAAATCAAAGCTTCAGTTTTTATAATTCATGGTATAAATGATTGGAATGTAAAAACTAGTCACTGTTATAACCTTTTCAAAGAGCTTGAAAAATACGATATAGACCGTAAATTATGTTACATCAAGGCG
>JAWXUP010000114.1:0-5822 GCA_044426345.1 Clostridia bacterium
GAAGATCCAGTAGATCCATATCCAATTGAACCTACTGATCCAACAGACCCAGTAGAACCTACTGAACCAACAGACCCAGTTGATCCAACAGAGCCTACCGAACCAGTAGAACCCACTGAGCCAACTGAGCCAACTCAACCAGACGAACCACTTATTGAAACTGGTCAAATGAAATTACCAATTTACATTTTATTTGGCGTAGGTATTTTAGCGATTATGCTTGGCGCATTTATTTCAAGAAAGAAAAAAATGAATGACTAAAAAAATTGGTTTTTTGCTAATGTTGATTGGTTGTATATGCATAATAGGTGCAGGAAGTTTGTTTTTTTACAATTATAACGAAGACAAACAAGCTGGTGAAGAATCTGCACAGCGCCTAGAAATAGTAAAAGAAATAATAGAACAGCAACAAATAGTAACAGAACAACCACAAGTTGAACACAGCGTAGAAATTTCACAAGATGAAGTTTCTGAAGAATCTGCCGAAGAAGATCAGCAATCGAGTATCATAATAAACGAAAAATATATAGGATATCTCGAAATTCCAAGTTTATCTTTAACGCTACCAGTGTTAGAAAATTGGAGCTACACGAATTTAAAATTCACGCCGTGCCGTCAGTTTGGTTCTTTTGAAACTAACGATTTAGTAATCGCAGGACATAATTACAACCAGCATTTGGGTAAAATTAGCAAGCTTACCACAAGCAATACCATAACTTTTCATGACATAAACGGAGCAATAGCGACATATCAAATTGCAAACGTTGAAACTATAAGCGAAACTGAAGCTGAAAAAGTTCAAAACAATGGCTATGATTTAGTGCTTTATACTTGCACTGTATCAGGTGAAAATAGAATTGTCGTGTATTGTCAAAAAACAAGTTAACAAACTAAAGCTGTGTCACAATAAAGTGTCACAGCTTTAGTTTTAATTTTATATAACTAAAAAATATGCTAGATTTACATTAAATTTCCACTAAATTCGAGCCGAGTTTCTCCCTTTTTTTAGACTGTCTTTCACATCGCCTTCGCTCATGCCTATCCTCACCTACCTCAAAAACCTTGCATCAAAATCATGCCCTCTAAAATCGTGGCCTTTGGTTTTAAGATTTGCAAGTTTTAGTGCGAGCAAGTTAATATCCGAATTTAATGCCTTTGCTATTTGTGCAATGTCATATCCGTCATATGCAAGCTCTAGCACCTCGCTATCCTCAAGCGACACACTTGCAGCGAAGATATTCGCCTCGTATTCCATGCGGATATTGCGCATTTCAAAGATGTTAAATTCTTGAAATCCACCTGCTTTTATCGCTTGTGTGCGATGTAATTGATCGTGACCTATCTCGTGAAGTAGTACAATCGACTTCATCACAGGGTCTAAATCTTGCTTTATGAAGATAAATCTGTTTTTTTCAATAACTTTATAAACACCTTTTTGCTTTTTAAAATTATTCTCCAAAATGGTTATACCGAGAGCGTCAGCTAATTTATATGGATCACGAGTTTCAAACTTAGATACCAGTAAATTAGCCTTTTTTTCTGCCTCATCACGTGAAACTATCATTAAAACACCTCACATAACCTTATTCTTTGTCGTTTAGATATTTTTTAGGCGTGTATTTTTTGTTATTTTTCTTAGCTAAAACATAAGCCTCTTGAACAGCAAGCATCAAAACGTCCATATCATCTTCTTCCATCTCGCCTCCAGCAAACAATCCAGTAAGCTCATTCACAAGTTTTTGTGCGCCAGCTTTGCCACGATACCCATAATTTTGCTCAGAACTTGCAACAAAAAGTTCGTTTTCAGTCAGCAAGTAATTAACGTTTACTTCAAGTGCAACTGCAAGACGTTCGTAATTTTTCATACCACGAGGGCGTGATTTTCCTGTTTCGTAATTTGAGATGATTTTTGTTGTAACTCCAACTTTTTTAGCAAGCTCAGATTGGTTTAATTTTAGCTTGTGTCGTTCAGTTTTTACTTTTTCGGCAAAAGTCATAAGAATTCTCCTTATTTTTATATACTTTAAGTATATGTTTTATATTGACATTGTAGTTGAGATATATTATAATCAATATATACTTTAACTACTTATAGTTTATCACAAAGTATATCCATCGTCAAGCAAAAGGAGTGAAAAAGTGACAAAATTATCCAATAAATTTATTTTACACTGCGATATGAACAATTTTTATGCATCGGTTGAGTGTATGCTCGACCCATCGCTTCGAGATAAGTTCGTAGCAGTCGGTGGTTCGGTTGAACAACGGCAAGGAATAATTCTTGCGAAAAACTATAAAGCTAAAGCTTTAGGTGTTGCTACTGGTGAACCGATTTGGAAAGCTGTTCAAAAATGTTCTGAGCTTGTTGTTGTCCCACCACACTACGAGCAGTATCTCAAATTTTCAAAGCTTGCTCGTGAGATATATTTGCGATACACCGACCAAGTTGAGCCTTACGGAATGGACGAATGCTGGGTGCGCCCGTAAGTTGTAATTTTGCAACGTGGGTAAAGTAGAAATGTGCTGATAACAAAGCATCGGATAAGACATAAATATCCGTTATTATTCGGTTTAACTGTGAGGGAAACCAATAACAGCGAAAATAGCATGCCGAAAAAGGTGTAAGTCTGATAATCAATAAATCAGCGACTGAACAACTGAAATAAAAACTATATACAAGGATAAAAGCTTGATTGCTTGAACGATAATCAGAGGTAGTCTATCGTCACTCATAACGAAAATTGATTGACACGTTATGCAATTTAGGGTAGTGAACTCAGCCAGCTGTAAACTACAAAATGTTCCAAATTGACCGCCACAATAAGTGGAAAAATGATGAAAGTCGTATCCGAAAATATAGGTGTTATGTTCTACTTTATCTAAACGGGGATTACCTAAGTCAGAACGCATAAGAATTATGCTATAAACTCAAGGTTTTGAAAATCTGATATGGTAACGGAGCTTTCATAGTAGTTTGAGTTAGGGAAAGCCTAATACATGGCGAAGGAAAGCAGTTTATATATCAATATAATGAATGGAAAGGTGCGTGAGGCATTGAGAAATCCAAACGATGTATTGAACAGTTTGAAAGAAAAAGCAACAATCACAAACTATAATTATGAAAGACTATATAGAAATCTATATAATCCTAAATTTTATCTAATAGCCTATCAAAATATTTATGTAAATAAAGGAAGTATGACATCTGGTATTGATAATATAACAATAGATGGAATGGGAATGGAAAGAATAGACTTGCTTATTGAACAAATGAAGTCGCATTCATATACTCCAAATCCAGTTAAAAGGATATATATTCCTAAAAAGAATGGAAAAACAAGACCCTTAGGTATTCCATCAGTTGATGATAAATTAGTACAAGAAGTTGTTCGAATGATACTAGAAAGTATTTATGAACCAAACTTTAGTAGCAAATCACATGGTTTTAGACCATACAAAAGTTGTCATACAGCTTTAACACAAATTCAAAAAAGTTTTACAGGTATAAAATGGTTTGTTGAAGGAGATATTAAAGGCTGTTTCGATAATATCGACCAACATATACTAATAAATATTTTGAGAAAGCGAATAAAAGATGAATATTTCATTTCACTAATTTGGAAATTTCTACGAGCAGGATATCTAGAAAATAGAACTTTAAACAATACTTATTCGGGCTCTGCACAAGGGTCTGTCATCAGTCCAATCTTAGCTAACATTTATATGAATGAATTCGATTTATTTATTGAGAAGTATAAGGAAAAATTTGATAAAGGTAATAGCAGAGCAAATAATCCTGAATATAACCGAAGTAAATCTAAGTGGTATGGATATAAACAAACCACAGAAAAAAATAAAGATAAATATTCTAAAGAAGAACTTGCAATGAGAAATGCAGAAATTCAAAAGAGATTTAATGCATGGTCAAATCTACCCTCGATGGAGCAAATGGACAAAAATTATCGACGTATTCAATATACAAGATATGCAGATGACTTTTTAATAGGTATTATCGGAAGCAAAGAAGACACTGAAAAAGTACGAAAAGATATTAAGGAATTTTTATTAAATGATTTAAAGCTAGAGCTATCAGTTGAAAAAACACTAATTACCCATTCTGAAGAAAAAGCAAGATTCTTAGGATATGATGTTACAACTTCAAAAAAAAGTAAACATTTTATTAGAAAAAATAACGGTAAGTACAGAATGTCAGAAGGTATTATAAAACTCTATATTCCAAAAGAAATATGGAGAAATAAATTGCTTGATAATGAAAATATGATAATAAAAAAAGATAAAAACGTCAAAGAAATATGGAAGCCAGTTGCAAGAAGCAACTTTGTTAATAGAACACCTGTAGAAATTATTGGTGGATTTAATGCTGAAATACGAGGTCTTTACAATTATTATTCGTTAGCAAGTAATGTATCTGTACTGAATAAATATTATTATATAATGCAATATAGCATGTATAACACCTTTGCTTGTAAATTCAGGTGTAGCAAAAATAAAATTATAAAAAAATACAAGCAAAACAAAATTTTTAGTGTTGAATATGAAACAACTAAAGGAGAGGTTAAGAAAGTTGAGTTTTATCATGATGGGTTTAAAATGAAACCTATTAATAAAAATCCAAAAATAGATATTTTACCAAAATCTGTGACAATATATAATTTCAAGCCAAAAGAGCTTATTGTTCGTATGCTTGAAAGTAAATGTGAATTATGTGGTAAAGAAAAATGTGTTGTTAAAACACATCATGTTAAGGCATTAAAAGAGTTAAAACCACATAAGACATGGGAAAATATTATGATTTCAAAAAGGCGAAAAACTTTGGTAGTTTGTGATGACTGTTATAATAAAATAAAAGCTGATATATAAATGGAAAGCCGTATACATTGAGAGGTGTAAGTACGGTTTGGAGGCGAGTGCTTGAAAACCTGTCATAGTGATATGATAAGGCGTTGAGTTCTTAGCCTACCTCGATGTTTCAGGTAGTGGTATTTTTGGAGATGGATACGAAATCGCTGAGCAGATACGTCAAACGATTAAATTCGAGTTAGGTTTAACCGTGTCAATTGGTGTTAGTTTTAATAAAATTTTTGCAAAACTTGGGTCTGATATGAAAAAACCAGACGCTATAACCGTTATTCCACGAGAAAACTTCAAGGAAATTATATGGAATTTGCCAGCTTGCGACCTTTTAGGAGTTGGGCGTTCAACGAAAAAATCTCTCGATTTATACTCGATATATACCATCGGCGACTTGGCTTGTGCTCCTGAAAAGTTACTGCAAAAGAAGTTTGGCAAAAACGGACTTGCACTAAAAAGGTTTGCTAATGGACAAGATATTTCTCGTGTTGCTCCGTCGGATTTTGAAGTTCCAGTCAAGAGCATTGGTCACGGAATTACAACTATTCAAGACTTAGAAAACAGTGCCGAAGTTTGGTGCGTAATGCTCGGCTTAGTTCAAGATGTATCTACAAAACTCAGAAAACACAAGAAAAAAGCTAGTGGTGTAGCTATTTCTATCAAGAATAATCAACTGCAAAGCCGTGAATGGCAATGCAAAATTGATATGCCGACACAGAGTTCGATAATTCTTGCAAAGCGTACTTTCGATCTTTTTATGAAAAACTATGTGTGGAACTATCCAGTTCGCTCAGTGACGGTTCGAGCGATAAATTTAATAGAGCAAGATACACCACTTCAGTGCGATTTTTTCACTGATATGAGTGCTATTGATAAAAGAGAGAAACTAGATTTGGCAGTCGAAAACATACGTTATAGGTTCGGAAAAGATGCTGTAAAAAATGCTGTTT
>JAWXUP010000024.1:0-32677 GCA_044426345.1 Clostridia bacterium
CGGTCGCCTTTATCACCTTTTAAACCTTGCAAGCCTTGGTCACCACGGTCACCTTTTTCGCCTTTTTCACCAGTATCGCCCTTATCACCTTTAGCACCAGCGACACCTTGTAAACCTTGGTCACCCTTAACGCCTTGGATACCCTGAATGCCCTGTAAACCAGTATCGCCACGAGGTCCTCTAGCGCCCGTTGAACCTTGTGGACCTGTTAATCCTTGCGGACCGATAGCACCAGTTAGGCCTTGAACACCTTGAGGTCCTAAGTCGCCTTTATCACCACGGTCGCCTTTTTCACCCTTGCAACAAATACACTCTTTGCACGAATAGTCCTCATCACACGGACAGTTTGGTTTGCAGTCTTCACAAGGTGAGCAAGGATTATAATTGCTGTTGTTATGTGAAATAGGCAGATTATGCACAGTTACTGAGGAATTATCGCAGTTTTTATCGCATAAATTTTCGGTTTTTGATGTAGTTCCACTAAAAAATGGGTGTTTTTCAGCTGGTTCATTAAAAATTGACGGATCTATTTTATCCAAAAAATCATCTCCTTAAAAAATATCGTATAGTACAATATATTCATAAAAAGATGATTTGACATAAGTATTTATTTTTCCACCAAAACAAAACCACAACCACTACAAATTAATTTTCCGTTTGTATAAATATGCACAGTATTCTTTGAGCAACCTTCGCAGAAATGTATATCATCAGAGAACCCTTTTTTCTTGGTATTAGGATTTGACAGTATCCCTAAAATTGCTATAGTAGAAATAAAAACCGTTAGACCCATTTGAAAAAGTCTAGCTTGAGGTGTTGGATCAAAGAGGACTATGATGGTTAAAATTTGAGAACCAATGCCTGTCAAAACGGAAGTTTTTTTAAGTTTTTTTAAATTATTCATAAAATCAACTCACAAAATCAAAATATATAGTATATTATGTGAATTGACAGAAATGTGTGAATTAAAAATTAAACCAGCTTTTTTTAACACGAAAATTTATACTAGATGTAAATTCGTAGTTAATTATAACAATATCGTCGCCAATTCGATCGATTTTATCCCACGGAATGATGATGTCATCGCCTCGACCGAGCAAGCCGAAAAAACGGAGTTCGCCAGGAACTACGAGGGATAAAATATTACCAGTTAAAATATCGATTTCGGCGTCGCAAATGTAACCAAGTCGCATACCGTTGTGTAAATTGATGATTTCTTTGTGTCTCAAATCGGAAATTGTACAAGAATTTTGCATATTACGCCTCCTTTTTTATATATTTATTAAAAATTTAAAGAAAATATGCGTAAAATCTTGCAAAATAACATTAAAATATGTAAAATAGTAATATGAATAAATTTAAGGAGAAAATAATGGAATTAATCTGTGAAAATCAGTCGCTTTGGGACTACCTTCGTGAAACTGATAAAAATATATATCTTTATGGTTTGGGTTTGGGTACTGAAAAAATACTAAAAGTGTGCGAAAATAGAGGTATTGTTGTAAAAAATGTGCTAATAAGCGACAAACAACGAAAAATTCGTGCAGAATATACAGAAAAATACGATATACTTAAAATTTCTAAGGCACTTGAAGACCCTAAAGCTATAATTTTGCTTGGTTTTGGTACGCAAAAGGAAGAAGTTTTGGAATATTTTTATTATTTAGATGATAATTTCGAAGTTTATGCACCAGATGTTCCAGTTTTTGGTGATGGAGTGTTCGATTTGGACTATTTTAATGAAAATCGCCAAAATTTTGAGCGTGCATATTCACTTTTAGCTGATGATATTTCACGAGAAACTTTTAAAGCTACGCTAAATTATAAAATTTCAGGCAAGGTGAAATATCTTAGAAATTTTACTCAGCACAAAGATGAAATGTTTAAAAAAGTTTTGAAAATACACCAAAATGAGCATTATGTAGATTTAGGAGCGTATACTGGTGATACAATTCGCGAAGTTATGCAGTACGGTGGTTATGAAACGGTTACAGCTTTCGAACCAGACGTTAAAAACTACACCAAAATGCAAACTTTTATTGAAACAGAGCAATTATCTAATATAAACGCACTAAATATCGGTGTTTGGAGCGATGAAGATGTGCTTAAATTTGCTGGAAAATCTAGTAGAAATTCGAGTTTGATGCAGAGTTTTGAAAATGTTGTAGAAGTACCCGTTAATTCGGTTGACAATATTATGGGAGACAAACCTGTGACGCTCATCAAAATGGACGTAGAAGGTGCAGAAAGACAAGCTATAGAAGGCGCTAGAAATACAATAAAACATAACAAACCAAGGCTCAATATTGCGATTTATCACCGAAATGAGGACTTATTTGACATAATTTTTAGACTTTACGAAATTTGTCCTGAGTATAAATTTTATGTTAGACACCATGAATATATCCCATCTTGGGATACGAATTTATACGCAACAATTTAATAAAAACTAGCATTTTTCATATGTTTTTGAATATAAATTAGCATAATGAAAAATCTAGGAGGTATTAAATGGGAAATTTTTATCCAGAAGGAAAACTGATAAATTCGCAGTTGAATACAGAATACTTAGCATCTTTAGATGGGTTGAAAAAAGCTCTAGATGAGAATAAAACATTAGAGGCAAATGTATTTTTATGCGATAATACGCATAATTTGAAATTGGATATACCAAATGTAAACGCTTATATTTTACACGATGACGTTGCTATAGGTATTGAACAAGGAAAAGTTCGAGAAATTGCAATTATTTCAAAAGTTGGTCTTCCAGTATGTTTTAAAGTTGTAAAAATTGATGAAAGTGAAAAAATTCCTACAGTATATTTATCGCGAAAATTAGCACAGATTGAGTGTGTGGACCAGTATATAAATAATTTACAGCCTGGAGATGTAATTACTGCTAAAATCACACATATTGAAGGATTTGGTGCTTTTGTAGACTTAGGTTGTGGAATTATTTCTTTTATTGGAATCGAAAATATTTCAGTATCACGAATTAATCATCCAAGTGACCGATTTGAGCGAGGACAAGAGATTTTCTGCATAGTAAGCGATAAAAATGGAGATAAAATTAGCCTTTCGCACAAAGAATTACTCGGAACATGGCAAGAAAATGCAGATTTGATTGAAATTGACACTACGATGACTGGAGTAGTTCGCAGCATAGAATCCTACGGAATTTTTGTTGAGCTTTTCCCAAATTTATCTGGACTTGCAGAAATTAAAGACGATATTCAGGTTTCTGATGCAGTTTCAGTGCATATTAAGTCTATAAATCCACAAAAAATGAAAATAAAGCTAAATATTATTCGAAAAGTACCTAAAATGCGAAAAAAAGATTTTACATACTTTATAAAAGAGGGAAGAGTGAAAAGTTTTAAATATTCTCCCAAAGATTGCAAAATACGAAATATTTATCGAGATTTTTATTAACGAAACGTGTATAAGAAAAATTAATCGCAAGAACTAAAGCTTGTCCACGTGATATGGACAAAAATTGGTTCTTGCGATTTTTAATCTTTATTTTCAACTGTTACGCATAAAGTGTGAGTTGTACCATTTCGGTCTTGAACTTGCACGATATCCATGTCGGTTGTATAAACGTTGTACAAATTTTCGCTTGTTAACACTTCAAATGGCGTTCCATATGCAAAAACTTCTCCGTTTTGCATTAAAATCACCTTTTCTGCACACGAAAAAGGCTGTTCAGGACTGTGCGTGGACATAATTATGATGTAACCATCTTTTTTTAGTAAGTTAATTATCGACAGGACTTTTTGCGAGTTTGCATAGTCTAAATTTGCAACAGGTTCGTCTAAAATCAAAATTTTAGCATCTTGACATAGCGCTCGAGCAATCAAAACTAATTGTCGTTGACCACCACTAAGTGTGGTGTAATTTTGATGTGCTAGATGATATATTTCGAGTTTTTTAAGAGCATTTTTAGCTTGCTCAACATCATTTTTTGTAGGTGAACCAAAATTTTTGAAATGACTCGTTCTTGCAAAAAGTACAACCTCAAGCACGGTAAAAGCGAACATTGGATTGTGTTGTTGAGGTATATATGCGATTATTTTAGCAAGTTCACGTTCTGAAAGGTTAAAAATTGACTTTTCTTGATATAAAATATCACCACTACTTTTTTTAATTAATCCTAAAATTAGCTTAAAAAGAGTTGATTTTCCACAACCGTTTGGTCCTAAAACACATAGCAGTTCGCCATCAGATATACTACACGAAATGTGCTTGCAAACATCTGGTTTTCCATAGCCACCACTTAAATTTTTTATTTCAAAAGACAAGATTTCACCTCTATTCTGCAATGTTTGAGTTGTTTTTCCAAAGAATTAGTCCGATGAAAAATGGCGTTCCTGCGAATGCTGTAAGCACTCCTAAAGGTATCTCTGTGGCAAAGACAGAACGTGCGATTGTGTCCATAATTAGTAGAAAAAGTGCACCTAAAACGGCTGATGCTGGTATTACGTGGTGGTAATTTGCACCGAATAAAAATCGTGTAATGTGTGGGATTATTAAGCCTACCCAACCGATTAATCCACCCAAGCAAACTGCTGAGGCGCTTAAAAGTGTAGCAGCAAAAATCACAACGAATTTGGTGCGTTTTGGGTTAATTCCCATACTTTTTGCCTCGTTATCGCTGAACATTAGCAGATTTAGTTTCCATCTGTACAGAAAAATTATCAAAAAGCCCAAAATCATAGGAAAAATCGCAAGCTGAATATTTTTAAATCGCACACCATTTAGACTGCCCATTAGCCAAAAAGTTATCTCGGAAAGTTTGTCGTCTGACGTTGAAACATACTTCAAAACCGTCACGAAAGCAGAGGCAAGTCCACCTATCATAGTGCCTGTTAAAACTAGCGTGATAGTTTGTGAATGACGTGATTTTAAGCTTATTAAATATGACATTATAACTGCAATAAAACCACCTAAAAAAGCAAAAATCTGTATAAATAACGAACTTTTACCGAGAATTATAGCGAAAGCTGCACCAGCACTAGCACCTGAAGAAACACCTAAAATATCGGGTGATACGAGAGGATTTTTGAACATTCCTTGATATGCAGAACCCGAAACTGATAGCGACATACCTATTAATAATGCGGCAACAATTCTAGGCAAACGAATGTTATAGATTATAGTATACGCGTTTGGATCGTTTGATTTTCCGTGTATTAAAACTTCGAAAACTTGACTTATAGTGAGGTTGTAATATCCTAAAACAAGTGAAAAAACTGCGAAAACTATCGTAATTACAGCCAGAAGTAGTATATAAAGTTGTTTTTTAGATGAGAAATTTGATTTTTTGAGCATTTTTGTCTCCGTGTTAATGAAAAGTTCATTTTAAAAATGTTGACTTAACGTTATAATAGTGGTATAGTTTATTTGCGTTATTCTCATAAGAGAATAACACTTTTTAATTAGAATGTCAATTAAATTGGCATATGGAGGATTTATGTTTAAAAAATTTACACTGTCGGCTCTTGCTTTGGTGCTTGCACTAAGCATTGTTGGCTGTCAAACTCAAAATGATGAAAAAATCGAAGAAACTACAGAAAATGTTGTAGAAAACGTTGTTGAAAGCACCGAAACTGAAGTTTTAGAGCAAGAAGAAGTGGCTACAACGCGTGAAATTACCGATATGATTGGTAGAACAGTTGAAATTCCAGTGGACGTTGAAAAAGCATTCTGCACACAACCTGTTGGTGCAATTTTCGTGTATCACGTTAACCCGGAAAAGCTTTTGGGCTGGAACTACGAACCAACTGACGATGAAAAAGTACTTTTACTTGAAGAATATCGTGATTTAGATACATTCGGTATGGGTGGTTCTACAAATTACGAGGCTATTATCGCGAGCGGAGCAGATGTTTGTATCGCAACTTTTGAAACTAACAATGATAGCCTGCTTGAAAGTATCGAAACATTAGAACAAACTTTAGGAATTCCTGTTCTTGCACTTGATTATAACTTGAGCGAAACTGAAAATGCATATGCGTTTTTAGGCGAACTTTTCTCTGAAGAAGAACAAGCTGAAAAGTTAGTAAATTACACTCAAAACTTGTTTGATAGCATTGTAGAAGTACCAGAAAGTGAACAAAAATTAGTTTATTTCGGAAATGGTACTGATTCTTTAGAAACTGCACCGATTGGTTCTGCATCAGCACAAGAATTTGAACTTTTACACATCGCAAACGTAGCTTATGTGGAAAATTCAGACAGCAGTCGTATTAATGTTTCTGCTGAACAAATCCTGCAATGGAACCCAGAAATTATGCTGTTAAACGGTGAACCAAGTGACGATATCAGCGAAGATCAAGCAGTTGTAGATATGCTAAATGACCCAGTTTACGCAAACGTTACAGCTGTTCAAAATGGTGAAGTTTACGGTATTCCAAAATCACCATTTAGCTTTATTTCACGCCCTACAGGTCCTAACCGTTTAATGGGTATTCAGTGGCTAAAATGCCTAGTTTATCCTGAATATTACGATTTAGAGCTTGAAGAAGTTACAAAAGAATTCTACTCTTTATTCTACCATATTGATTTAACAGACGAACAAATAACTGATTTATTATATTAGGAGAAGTTATGGAAAACGACGAAATTCGCTTTACACTACATGTTAAACTTAAAAAAAGTGACATATTTTTCGGAAATGGAATTTGTGAATTGCTAGAACTTATAGATGAGCATCATTCGATAAATGTTGCTTGCGAAAATATGGGAATGGCATATAGCAAAGCGTGGCGAATTATCAAGAAAGCTGAAAGTGAACTTGGATATCCTGTGATTACGCGAAAAATTGGTGGTAATCATGGTGGTGGTAGTGTTTTAACGCTAGAAGGTAAGATATTACTGCAAAAATATAAAGACTTTCGTGCAGAAGTTTTCCAAAATACTGAGGAGATTTTTCGTAAATATTTTACGTAAAGCTTGAGAAAAATTTTATGGCTGTCGCAAATGGAGAAATTCATAAGCGACAGCCATATTTTATATTAATTACTTATTGTCAATAAATTTGAAGGAATATTTTCTAGATGAAAAATCTTGCAAACAAAAAACTTGATTTATACAAATATAATGCGTATAATATATATGATTGAGTTATTTGATAAGGAGTTGATGTTGTGGGCGTCAAGATTAGTGCTGAAAAACAGGAAGACACGATACCTAACAAGATTAAGATAGGTAAAAAAATACCATTTTTAATAAAATTTAGTGAATATCGTTGCTATAAATGGGTTTATATTGCAGGAGCGTTGCTTATTCTCTTAAATTGCTTGGTAATTGACAGCGTGCATTTTATGAAAATTTGCTTATTTGCTCTGTATAGCATTTTATTTTATAAAAGTGTGGAAATTTTGCAAAAATATCAAAAAATTAATAAAACAGCATATAAAAAAATTGCGAAAAAGGAGTTTTCTTTCAAATATAGTTCGTTTCGCTTGAAAGTATTTTTATTTTGGTCCGCTTTTATTATTTTGTGTTTCATAGCAAAATTTTGGCTGAAAATTGACCATAATTATTTTTATAGTTGTACATTCTTCTTTTTATTACTTGACAGATTGTTTGTTAACGAAGGGTGCTTGCTTAGAAAATTTTCAGATGCAAAAAAAACCGTAATTTGCTGTTGTGGTTGTCCTTGTAGAGGGTGGGATTTATTGATGATAAATACGCCGTTGATGTTTGCTTTGAATAATCGGTATGCATTTGAAAATATTTTCATATGGATATCTTCGATTTTAGCTGTAATTTCTTTTGTGAGCTGGGAAAAAAGAAAGTATATTTTAGTGGTAGTTCGAAAAAAATGTCTTAAACCTTGTGATTTGAGCTTATGTAGAGAGAATTTGCACTAAAATACTGTTTAAAAAGGGTATATTGAGCCTCTTTGAGTTTAATAGGGACAAATTTTAAGGCTGTTGCTTTTGATTAATTTCATCTGCAACAGCCTTGTTTTATATGTGATTTTTGTATGGTATGCATTGTATACTTACTGAACTTGGAATAGGTTTCAGTATATTAATTGGGAAGTATTTTAATGGGTTTTAAGCGAAATACTAACGGTAGTACCTATATTTTCAGTACTAGAAACATCTATAGTTCCACCGTGTAAATTAATACCATTTTTTACAATTGCAAGACCTAAACCAGAGCCAGTAATTTCACTTGAGTGACTTGTGTCGGCGCGATAAAAACGTTCAAAAATACGGTCTTGTGCTGAGCTAGGAATACCTATACCTGTGTCGATTATATTAATCAAAACATTTTCGCCTTGCAATGCCATATTTATGCAAACTGTTCCACCGTCTTTGTTATACTTGATAGAATTTTCGATTACATTGTAGAAAATTTCGTTTAAAACATTTTTAATTGCGTTGATTTCGATTGGAAACAGATTTGCTTTTATGCTAACATTTGCGTGTTGAGCGTTTTGTTCAAGTCTTGTAATCGTACTTTCAAGCATAGATTTCAATTCTACTGGAACAAATTCAAAACCGTCTTGACTTTCATCTAGTTTAGAAACCTTGATTATATCTTCGATAAGCTCTATTAAATGTGCTGTTTCGTTCCAAATATTTTCGGCAAAAGGAACAACGTCTTGAGGTTGAACCAAACCGGTTTTGATAAGTTCGGCATAACCAGAAATAGATGTTAGTGGAGTTTTGAGTTCGTGCGAAACGTTTGCAGAAAACTCGCGACGAATTTGTTCGGTTTCCATTTGCGCGGTGTTGTCAATAAGAAGTATAACAACGCCTAAAATCACATCGTTATTAATAACTGGTGATATTCTAAACGAGAAAAATTTGTTTTGAATTTGAATGATTTTATCGACAAATTCACCATCATAAGCACGCTTGATGTACTCTTGGATTTTGATAATTCGCGACAAATCAATAAATGGTTTTGAAACATAATCCAAAGTTGGATTTCCTAAAATACATACAGCTTTTTTGTTTATAGACAAAATATTTCCGTTTGCATCGAGCAAAACTAATCCATCGGCTATATTTTTAGAAATAGCATCAAACTCGATAATTCTTTGCTCGAGAGCGTATTTTTGACTATCAATATGAGCTTGTTGAGTTTCTATTTTTTTTACGAAAGGTAGCAATTCATCGTAAATATTAGGATTTTTCGGGTCGATAGGTTTTACTATTATGTAAGACAAAAAAGACGAAATAATCAACGTTATTAGCATAAATAGTATACTAATAGCGATGAAAATAGGCATAGAACTTAAAATGATGGAGTAAATGCTAGAATTTGTAAAAGCTACGCGTAAAACGTCACCATCGGTCAGTCTCAAAGCGTGGTAATATGTCATCTGACCTAGAGTTTCTGACAAACGCATATCACTTCCAGAACCAGTTTTTAGTGCAGAAATAACCTCTGGACGCTCCGAGTGATTTTCCATAAATGACACATCTTCGTAGTTGTCAAACAAAACCGTACCATCATTTGCAATGACCGTTATTCGGTTTGGAGAAGGGAAAGATTCGATATATTCCGTGGTTACACTATCGCTACTTTCAAGCGCTTGTGCGATGTGCGATGCCTCAATTTGAAGATTTTGCATTTCCTGTTCACTGAGTTCGTTGTACATAAAAAACGCGATGAAAATATTGAAAACTAGCGTTGAAAACAAAGTGACTACGGTTAAGCTGTGAAAAATACGTTTTTTCATTTAATCACCAATTTTGTATCCGACATTACGGATTGTTTGTATGATATCTGCTCCGTTGCCAAGTTTCAAGCGAAGAGTTCTAATGTGTACGTCAACGGTTCTGTTTTCGCCATCGTAGTCATAGCCCCAAATTTTGTTTAAAAGCTGGTCACGAGTTAAAACTAGACCCATATTTTCCATCAACATTTTAAGAAGTTCATATTCTTTGAAAGATAGCGTGACCTCTTGGTTGTTAACGTAAACAGAGTATTTTTTCTTGTCTAGCATAATATTTTTGCAGGTTATAATATCTTTGTTAGAGGTTTCTTTTTCTGTGCGACGCAGAACAGCTTTAATTCTTGACACCATCTCCATCATACCAAAAGGTTTTGCGATATAATCGTCTGCGCCAAGGTCTAGCCCTGAAACTTTGTCGAATTCACTACCACGAGCTGTTACCATAATTACAGGGATATCACGAGTTCTAGAATCGCTTTTTAATGTTTGTAAAATTTGCAAACCGTCTGTTTCTGGTAACATTATATCTAATAAAATAAGACGTGGAATATTAGTTTCAAGTTCTTTGAAAAATTCCTTAGCATCGCAAAAACCAACTCCGTTAAAACCGATAGTTTTCAGAGTGTAAACAATAAGTTCACGTATATTTTTGTCATCTTCTACGCAATAAATCATAACGAACTAACTCCTTTATGCACACCAGTAATTGAAAATTCAACCCACTCTGCAACGTTTGTAGCGTGGTCGGCGATGCGTTCAAAATATTTTGCTATCATTAATATATACATACCTTCAAGTGTTTTTGAAGTATCGTTTGACACTGTTTGAACAACGTCATTTTGGATTTCTTTGTAAAAATCATCTACAATATTATCATATTCAACAACTGAGCGACAGTCTTCGATGCTTTTGGAAACATAACAGTCAACGCTGTCTGTAACCATTTTTAGTGATGCGGCTGCCATTGCTTCGAGATTTTTTTTGATAGGCGAAAAATTCATAATAAGTGCAATTTCTGCAATATCACGAGCTTGGTCGGCAATTCTTTCCATATCGGTAATCATTTTCAATGTTGCTGAAAGTGTGCGAAGGTCTTTTGCTACAGGGTGTTGTCTTAATAAAATTTTAAGGCAAACACCTTCGATTTCTCGCTCTTGTTTATTTGTTTGTTCTTCAAGTTCAAGAACGGAATTTGCTGAAGTTTTGTCATTATTTTTTAGTGCTTGAGTTGCATTTGAAACGGCAAGCTCGCAAAGTGCTCCGAATTTTACGATTTCATTATGAAGAGCATCTAGTTCTTTATCTAAACGGTTTGGCATTAAACTTAACCTCCAGTGTTTTTGTTTATTTTTTATGAAAAATGCAAAAATTATTACCCTATAAATATATTATACTTAGTTTTTTGCAAAAAATCAAGAATTTAACATACTAAATATAGTGCTAATTATTACATTATAATATGGAGTTGTTAAATATAAAAGTGAAGTAATGTTAAATTTAAGTTAAGTGACAAAAAATAAATAAAAAAAGTTACTAAAATCACTTGAAAAATACACAAATATTGAGTATAATTTGTTATATAGTACATTGTAGAAATATGTAATTTTTTGCCCTGAAAATTGGATATTTTAAAATTTAATAAAAAGCTTGAAAAAAGCAAATTTTTGTGATAGAATATATAGGCAATTTATTTCGAGAAATATCGAGAAATATATTGACAAATAGGCATAGTATGAGATATAATATATTAAGCTTGAGTTTTTGCGAGGTTTTATAATGGTAATTGATTTTAAAAAAATAAGAAATGCTGCCGAGGAAAAGGTTGACTTTGATTATAATGTTGACTTGTCGGATGTAGAGCATCTCTTAGAAAAAGTCTTTACTGAGCCTGTGCAAATAAAAGGCAGTATAACAAATCACTTGGGTGTAATTAAACTATACGCCGAGTGTCATACAACGCTTTCATGTTCTTGTGGTCGTTGCTTACAGCAAATTCATCCTACTCACGAGGTTATTATTGATAACGTGTTATCAACCATGCCAAACGAGGAAGATGGAGACGATACGTTTGTTGTTTTAACAGACAGGCTAGAACTTGATGATATTATTATCCCAGCAATTATTCTTGAACTCGAAATGAGCTATCTTTGTGATGAAGACTGTAAAGGATTATGTCCTAAGTGTGGAACAGACTTGAATGCAGGAAAATGCTCGTGTGACACAAGAATGATAGATCCAAGACTTGCAGCTTTGCAACAGCTCTTGGATAAAGAATAAGTTTAAAAAATTTGTTTTTTAATATATAGAGGAGGTGTCTATAATGGCAGTACCAAAAAGAAAAACGTCAAAAGCTAGACGTGATAAAAGACGTAACTCACACTGGAAACTTGCATTACCAGGTACAGTTGCTTGTCCAAAATGTGGTGAAGCAGTTCTATCACACAGAATGTGTAAAGCTTGCGGAACTTACAAAGGCCGTCAAGTTGTTGAGATTGCAGACTAAGAAAAACGTAGAGGAGGGCTTAACCTTTCTCTATTTTTTTTGTTTTTTGCGTGCAAATGAATTTTATTGTTTTAGGGCGTGGTGCAACGATTTTTTGTCTTACACTCAACGCATAATAAAACATCACCATACAAACACACACCATATAAACATAGCACAAATAAAAATTTAGGAGTTTAAAATGGCAGCAAAAATATCAAATGTTAATAAAAAAAGCCCTGCTGATAATTACGGTATAAAAGCAGGAGAAATTTTGCTTTCTATAAACGGTAAAAGAATTAACGACGTTTTAGACTATAAATTTTATGCTTATGATACGCATATTTCGCTTGAAATTGAAGGCGAAGATGGTGTGAGAGCAATTGATGTGAAAAAATTCGAAGGCGAAGACTTGGGTTTGGATTTTGAAACATATCTTATGGATAGAGCAAAATCTTGCTCAAATAAGTGTATTTTTTGTTTTATAGACCAAAATCCGAAAGGTATGCGTCAAACGATTTATTTTAAAGATGATGATGCCAGATTATCGTTTTTAATGGGGAACTATATTTCACTTACAAATCTGTCTGATGCAGATGTTGACAGAATGATTAATATGAAATTATCTCCGATAAATATTTCGGTTCAAACGACAAACCCAGAGCTTCGCGAGCTTATGCTTGGCAACAAAAAGGCTGGTTCTAGTCTGAAAATTCTTAAAAGATTAGGCGATGCGGGTATTCATATGAAATGCCAACTCGTTGTGTGTCAAGATGTAAATGACGGAATAGAACTTGAAAATTCTATTAAGGATTTACTTCAGTTTCCGTCAATTTCTAGCATTTCTGTTGTTCCAGCTGGACTTACAAAATACAGAGAAAATTTGTATGATTTAAAGCCTATAACCGTGGAAAATGCTAATAATATTATCGATATAGTTGAAAAATATGCTAAAATACAAAAAGAAAAAACGGGTTTTAACACTATTTTTTGTGGAGATGAGTTATATATTCGCGCAAAACGTGATTTTCACGAGGCTGAATATTACGACGATTTAGAACAATTTGAAAATGGTGTTGGTATGATTGCTCAATTTGAGAGCGAATTTATGCAATTTATCGACTTTAAAGATGATTTACCATCAGATTTTAAATCACAAAGCTTTACCATCGCAACAGGTTCTGCGATGTATCCATATATGTGCAAATTAATTGCAAAACTTAAAGAATATGACGAGAATATAGTCGGAAATGTTATTGAAATTCAAAATAACTTCTTTGGAAATACCGTGAGCGTTGCAGGACTTATTACAGGTCAAGATTTAGTAAACGGTCTTGTAGATAAAGAACTTAACGATAAAATTTTGATAACTGAAAATATGATAAAAGACGGAGAAACGGTCTTTTTAGATGATTTAACAATAGAAGATGTAGAGAATAGACTTAAAAGACGTGTTTTTACTGTCCAAAATGACGGTTACGAACTTTTGAGTGAAATATATAGGAGGTAACTTAATGCCAAAACCAGTTATAGCTGTAATCGGTCGACCGAATGTCGGTAAATCGTTATTATTTAATAGAATTGTAGGGCAAAAACTTTCTATCGTTGAGGATACACCAGGTGTAACTCGTGATAGATTATACGCAGATGCAGAGTGGGCAGGGAAGGAATTTTCTGTAATCGATACAGGTGGTATCGAACCTCGTGCAGATAACGAAATCCTGAAATTTATGCGTATGCAAGCCGAACTTGCAATTGACCACGCAGATGTTATCATTTTCGTAACTGATATCAGAACAGGCGTTACTGCTGCTGATATGGAAGTTGCGCAAATGCTTTTAAAATCAAAAAAACCTATCGTACTAGCTGTAAATAAAGTGGACTCTCCAGGGAATCCACCTCCAGAAATTTACGAGTTTTACAACCTTGGTTTAGGTGACCCAATCGGAATTTCAGCTCTTCACGGATACGCTTCTGGCGACCTTTTAGACGAATGTTTTAGCCATATTCCGGACGATTTTAATTACGAAGAAGACAATGATAAAATCAAAGTTTGCGTAATCGGTAAACCAAATGCTGGTAAATCATCGCTTATCAATAAAATTTTAGGCGAAGAACGTGTAATCGTATCAAATGTTGCAGGTACAACTCGTGATAGCGTTGATACTGAAGTTTCAAATGAACACGGTGAATTTACATTTATCGATACTGCTGGTATCAGAAAAAAATCAAAAGTTGACGAAAGCATAGAACGTTATAGCGTTATGCGTGCTTTGATGGCTGTAGAACGTGCTGACGTTGTGTTAATTATGATTAATGCAGAAGAAGGTGTTACAGAGCAAGATACAAAAATTGCAGGCGAGGCACACAACCGTGGTAAAGCTGCAATTATCCTTGTAAATAAGTGGGATTTAATCGAAAAAGATGGTAAAACTATCGAGGAATTTACAGCAAAAATCCGTCACGATTTGATTTATATGACATACGCACCAATTTTGTTTATTTCTGCAAAAACAGGCCAACGCGTGCATAAATTATTCGAGCTTATTGCGTATGTAAACGACCAAACTAACATTAGAATTACAACAGGTCAGTTAAATAATATTTTAGCAGAGGCAACATCAAGAGTTCAACCACCATCAGACAAAGGTAAACGTCTGAAAATTTACTATATGACTCAAGCAGGTGTTAAACCACCAACATTTATTATGTTCTGCAATGAGGCGCAACTTTTCCACTTCTCTTACAGAAGATATATCGAAAATCAACTTCGCGCAGTTTATAAACTTGAAGGAACGCCTATTAAAATGATTGTAAGACAAAAAGGCGACGACGGAGACAAATAGACGGAGATAAAATAAATGAATTATATTTTAATAATGGTTATAGCATATTTAATCGGTAGTTTTAATTTTGCTATTGTCATTTCAAAAACTGTACTGAAAAAAGATATCAGAAATTATGGTAGCAAAAATGCAGGTTCTACAAATGCACTTCGTGTTATGGGTGGAAAACTTGCAGCAATTGTTTTTGCAGGTGATATATTAAAAGCGTTTTTAGCAGTGCTAATTGGTTTTAATTTGGGCTCTGATGAAGGTAAATTATTAGCTGGTATTTTCGTAATTATCGGGCATATTTATCCGCTTTATTTTAATTTTAAAGGCGGAAAAGGCGTTGCAACGGCGGCAGGAATGTTACTTGCTTTCGATCTTAGAATGTTTGCGATTTTATTCGTAATATTTTTCGCAGTGCTTTTTATATCAAAATTTGTATCGCTGTCATCAATGTCAGCTGGTGCATTTTTACCATTTGGTATGTATATATTCTACCACGATGCAATTTTCGTATTAACGGGAATTTTGATTTTCTTAGGAATAATTTACATGCATAGAACAAATATTGTTCGTTTAATACACCACGAAGAAAATAAATTTTCTTTTAAAAAGAAATGAGGTTAGAATGAAAATCTCTGTACTTGGAAGCGGTGCTTTTGGCATTGCAATATCTATTTCGCTTACAAAAAATGGGCATGATGTCTATGTTTGGTCGCATTTAGAGGAAATAAATCAAGAACTTTTAGAAAAACGTGAAAATGTTGCCTCGCTTAAAGGTGTAAAAATACCTGACGAGGTGAATTTAACTTCGGATATAAATTGTGTTTGTGATAGCGAAATTATCATAATTGCCACACCGTCATTTGCTGTTCGTGAAACTTTAGTTTTAATTCGCGATATGATAAAATCAGATGTCGCGGTTGTGATACTAGCAAAAGGTATTGTCCACGAAGGTGATGAATATTTAGTTTTTTCACAACTTGCAATCAGAATTTTAAAAGAACATCAACCCGTAGTAGCTTTAACTGGACCTACACACGCAGAAGAAGTAGCGATTTGTCGTCCTTCGGCTATACTTTCGGCGTCTACAGATGAGATTGCGTCGAAAAAAGTGCAGGATGCATTTATGAGCGACAGTTTTAGAGTTTACACGGCGAAAGATGTGTTAGGCGCACAGCTTGGTGGTGCTTTTAAAAATGTAATAGCATTAGCAGCTGGTATTTGCGATGGAATGGGATTTGGCGATAATGCCTCAGCAGCACTTATTACTCGTGGTTTCGTTGAAATTTCACGTTTAGGTGTACAAATGGGTGCAAAAAAAGATACATTTTCAGGCCTTTCTGGTATTGGAGATTTAATTGTAACTTGTATGTCGGTACACTCTAGAAACCGTCGTGCAGGTAAATTAATAGGTCAAGGATATAAGACAAAAGAGGCTATGGAAGAAGTCGGTTCAGTTGTTGAAGGATATTATGCAACAAAATTCGGCTATGAGCTGTCTAAACTATATAACATAGAAATGCCGATTGTCGAAGCGGTTTATAATGTGCTATATAATGAGGATAAGCCGTATGAAGCTTTTTTGAGCCTTATGAATAGAACGGGAAAATCAGAAATTGATGATGCATTTTAAAATGATGAGGGATTTTAAAAGGATGAGGGATTTTAAAAGGAGATAATAATGAAATTAATTTCGCTAAAACTCAGCAAAAAAGAAAAAATTATTTATGTAACGATAGCAATTCTTGCAATTATTTTGATTGCGACAGGCATAGTTATGTCACAAATTAAACCACCAGAAATAACTACACCAACTGTAACTGAAGTTGTTGATGTTGAGACAGGTGAAGTTGTTGAGGAAGTTGTTGTAGAATCGACCAAAACGGGAGATACATATACCTTCTTATTTGCTGGTCACGACGATGCGGGACTTAACACCGACACAATTATGCTTGTATCTTTTGATACGATTGAATACACAGTGAATGTTATGAGCATACCAAGGGATACGATGTCGAAAGACACTGGACGTTGGGTTGAAAAAATCAATGCAGCGTATTCTACAGGTGGCGAGGCTAATGCAGACCAACTTAAATTCGAAGTTGAACAATTTTTGGGATTTGAAATTGACAGATATGCAGTTATAAATCTTGACGTTTTCGTTGAGCTTATTGATTTAATTGGTGGTGTTACAATTGATGTACCACAAAATATGTATTACAGCGACCCAACGCAAGACTTATACATAGACTTAAAAGCAGGTGTTCAAACTTTAGATGGCGAAGATGCAATGGGATTTGTGCGTTATCGTTCTGGTTATGCAAATGGAGACTTAGGACGTATTGAAGCGCAACAATTATTTATAAAAGCGCTTGCAGAAGCCGTGTTAAAACCTAGCATTATAACAAAAATTTCTACTATAGTTTCTACTGTTTTCGATAACGTAGATACAGATTTTACTATTTCAGAACTTGCATGGCTTGGTACTGAAGCTTTAAATGTAGACATTGAAAATAGTATTAATATTACAACATTACCAGGCTCTGACGGTGCGGCATATAGCAAAGCTACAGATGGTAATTTATCGTATTATTTTGCTGATAGAGAAGAACTTTTAGAGTTATTAAATACAAGTTTTAATCCAACTAGCGAAGAAATTATAGCAGATGACTTAAATATCGCAACGCAGTCTGAAGTTTACGTAAAACCTAAAGAGGTAACAACTGACGATAGCGAAGATACAGAGGTTGACGAAGATGCTGAAACCGATGATACCACTAGCGATGATACGGTTCTCGATGACCCAGAAAGTAGTTCATCAAGCTCAAGTAGTTCATCAAGCTCAAGTAGCTCATCAAGCTCAAGTAGCTCATCAAGCTCAAGTAGCTCATCAAGCTCAAGTAGCTCATCAAGCTCAAGTGACTCGTCAGATTCAAGTGATACTACTACACAAGATGATGACGGTGAGGCAACTGACAGTACTGACACATCTTCGGACGATACATCGGATACTACTGATTCAACAGATGATAGTACAGATAGCACAACTTCTACCGATGACACAACAACGGATAGTTCGACAACAACTGACACATCGACAGTTCCATCTGTAGACTTTATAGATCCAGAAGGCTAAAAACTTAAAGCTATCTAAAAAATTAGGTAGCTTTTGTTTGCATTTTTGATGAAAAAATGTTATAATATAATGTAACAAAATTGCATAAAAAAGATTGGAGGCGATTAATATTAAAAGTATGACAGGTTATGGTCGCGTGAAAGAGACCATCAACAACAGAGAAATTACAGTTGAAATTAAGAGCGTAAATCATAGATATTTAGATTTAAACATAAAAACACCGAGAATATATGGTTTTTTAGATGAACATATCAAAAAAATTATGACAAAAGCAGTTTCTCGTGGTAAAGTAGACATTTTTGTGTCTATTGATTCGTCAAAATCAGATGAAACTAAAATTGAGTTAAACGAAACATTGCTTTGCGAATATTTAAAAGTACTTCGTGCAACTTGCGAAACTTATGGTATCGAAGATGACTTGAAAATTTCAAATATCTCAAAACTCCCAGATATTTTATCTGTTAAAAAAGAAGAAGCTGATGCTAGCGAACTTTTAGGCGACGTACTTACAGTGTTAAATAAATCACTTGAACAATACGAACAAATGCGTGTGTATGAAGGAAATGAGCTTAAAAACGATATTTTAACAAGAAAAGATACAATTTTGGGTATGGTTAGCATTGTTGAAGGACGTTCACCTCAAACGGTTATTGAATATAGAGAACGTTTGTATGCAAAACTGAAAGAAGTGCTTGAGTCAACTACGATTTCTGAGGATAGAATCTTGATGGAAAGTGCTGTTTTTGCTGATAAAGTATCAGTTACAGAAGAAACAGTGCGTCTTCGTAGTCACGTTTCTCAGCTGGAAATTATGTGCGATGCAAAAGGTGCTATCGGACGTAAAATGGACTTCCTAATCCAAGAATTTAACCGTGAAGCTAATACAATTGGTTCAAAAGCAAATGATTCTGACATTGCGAAAGTTGTAATAGACCTTAAAGCAGAAATAGAAAAAATTCGTGAGCAAATTCAAAACATAGAGTAGGTGATTTTTTGAAACTAATTAACATCGGTTTTTCAAATATGGTAGCAGAAAATAGAATTGTGTCTATTATTTCGCCAGAATCAGCTCCAATTAAGCGTTTGATTTCCGAAGAACGCGAAAAAGGTAACCTAATTGATGCGAGCTATGGGAGAAAAACCAAGTCGGTTATAATAACTGACAGCAAGCACGTTATTTTATCATCACTTACACCAGAAATACTTGCAAATCGACAAAAGGAGGGTGAGTAATGACAGGTAATTTATTCGTAATAACTGCCCCTTCTGGAGCAGGAAAAGATACTATTTTAGGAAAATTATTAGCACAAGATGATAATTTATTCTTATCAGTGTCAGCAACAACAAGACAGCCAAGAGTAGGCGAAATCGACGGAAAACATTATCATTTTTTAACAAAAGAGCAGTTTGAGGAGAAAATTTCTCAAGATGGATTGTTAGAATACGCAAAATATGCAGATAATTACTACGGAACTCCTGTAGAATATGTGACAGCGAAACTCGAAGAAGGTCTTGATGTTATCGTTGAAATCGAAACACAAGGTGCTGCAAAAATACGTGAAAAGTTCCCAGAGGCTACGTTTATATTTATAAACGCACCATCATTTGAGGAATTAAAAAGACGCTTAGTGTCACGAGGAACAGACAGTTTAGAAGTTATAGAAAAACGCTTAGAAATAGCAAAAAAAGAGGTTTTAGAGCAAGATAAGTTCGATTTTATTGTAATAAATGATATCGTTGACAGAGCTTGTGAAGAAATTTTAAATATAATAAAAAATAAAAGATAAGAGGTAGATTTTATGTTAAACCCACCAATGAAAACTCTAATTGAAAAAACAGGTAATAGATATTTGTTAGTAAATTTAGCGGCAAAACGTGCTCGTGATATCGCTATTGAAGCTGAAATGCAAGGCGAAATTATCGACGAAAAACCAGTTGCAATCGCACTTGAAGAAATCGCAGATGGTACTATCGAAGTTATCCACGATTTAAAAGGTTTACACGACTAAAAAATTCTGAAGATATGTAAGGCAGATAATTTTTGCTTTACATATCTTTCTTTGCTAAAAAAGTGATAAAAAATGGAGCAAAAGGTAAAATTATGACGTTTAACGTAGCGAAAATTGCTGTTAGTACGGCTATTTATAATATTGACAAGCCATATTCATATTTAATTCCGAAGTCGCTTATAGATGAGATTTCGGTAGGTATGCGTGTGCAGATTCCTTTTGGTCTTGGCAATCGCAAAGTTGAAGGTATAGTTTTAAAACTTACGTTTGAAGAAACAACAAAAGGTTTTAAAAACATTACTCAAATACTAGATAAAGAGCCTTTAATTGATTCAAATATGCTAAAACTCGCACTTTTTATGCAAAAAAGATATTATGCAACTTTCTACGAAATAATCAAAACAATGCTCCCAAGTGGATTTTGGTTTGAGTATGATGAGCAGTTTATAAAAGGCGAAACCGATGGAGATAACATAGCACACGCAGAAATTTTAGGAAAAATCGCAGAGCGTGGATTTATTAAAAAAACAGACGAAAATGCTGAAATTATTGCTGAAATGGTTAAAAAAGGGATAATTGTTAGCAAACTCGTGCCAAAACAAAAGGCAAATGACAAACTTTTGAAGGTTTATTCTTTGAATATGGAAAAAAGTAGTCATTTGGTTTTAGCTGATAAGGGCAATGCAAAAGTTACTAGAGTAGCAGTTGTTGAGGCATTGCTTAAAGATGATAATGTTTTTGAGCAACAGCTTATGTATCAATCTGGTGCAACGAAAACCGTGCTTGCAACAATGCTAAAACAAGGTATAATATGCGTCCATAATGAGCAGGTTTATCGTGAAAATGATGTAGATTATACCATTAAAAAAACCGAGATTAATTTGTCAGACGAACAAGAAAGAGTCGCGTCTGATTTGATGACGGAATTTTCAAAAAATGAATTTTCGCAAAATTTACTTTTCGGAGTAACTGGTAGCGGTAAAACATTAATTTATATAAAAATGATTGCAGAATGTCTGGAAAAAGGCAAGTCTGCTATGGTTTTAATACCAGAAATAGCACTTACAACGCAACTTTTGACTAGATTTACCGAGTATTTCGGAGAAAATGTTGCGATTTTACACAGTAAACTTAGCGTGTCGGCTAGATTTGACGAGTGGAAAAAAATCGCCTCTGGCAAATGTAATGTTGTCATTGGTACTCGTTCATCAATTTTTGCACCTACGAAAAATTTAGGTTTGATAATTATTGATGAAGAACATGAGCAAACATATAAATCTGAAA
The DNA here is from genome assembly GCA_044426345.1 of Clostridia bacterium. Classification (GTDB taxonomy): domain Bacteria; phylum Bacillota; class Clostridia; order Oscillospirales; family Butyricicoccaceae; genus CAYJLC01. Next base: position 21,449 of record JAWXUP010000024.1, read on the forward strand.
ATAGCCCACGTTATGATGCGAAAGAAGTTGCAAAATACCGTGCGTTTCAAAGTAAAGCGTTGTTATTATTAGCGTCGGCAACACCAAGTATCGACAGCTTTTACGAGGCTAAAAATGGCAATATAAATCTTCACAGATTAGATGAAAGATTCGGCGAGGCAACTCTGCCAAACGTGTTTATTTACGATATGAAAGAACACGCAAGAGAGGGACTTGAAACTAGTATCGGTGGATTTTTGTACAATGAAATAGAAAAAAATCTGGATAATGGCGAGCAAACTATACTTTTCTTGAATAGACGAGGAAATAGCAAACAATTTACCTGTTTAGAGTGTGGATATACGCCAGAATGTGTAAATTGTTCGACAAATATGACGTATCACTCAGCAAATGAGCGAATTATGTGCCATTTTTGTGGATATTCTTATGAAAAACCTATTCTTTGCCCAAAATGTTCTAGTAGACATATAAAAACCGACGTTGCGGGAACGCAAAAGTTGGAGTTAGAAGTTCGTGAGCTTTTTCCGTTTGCAAATGTTTTACGACTTGATGCGGATACAGCAAAAGGGAAAAATGCACACTTTGAAATTTTAGAAGAGTTTAAAAAACAGCGTGCTGATATTTTAATTGGTACACAAATGGTCACAAAAGGACTGGATTTTGAAAATGCAACGCTAGTTGGCGTAATTGATGCCGACCAATCGCTATTTTCGGAAGATTTCCGTGCAAAAGAGCGTACTTTTTCACAAATAACGCAGGTTGTAGGCCGTGCTGGACGTAGAATGACTAAAGGTAGAGCTATCATTCAGACCTATTCTCCTGATAACGATGTGTTGAATTATGCAAGAAATCAACAGTATGACAACTTTTATGAGAGCGAAATCTCAAGAAGGAAAGCTTTGAAACTTCCACCGATAAATGATTTTTTCACATTTGTTGTAACTGGTGAGCGTGAGAATGACGTTATAAAATCGGCTGTGAGAACGGTTGAGCGAATGAAATATTTGCAAAAAACAATGTTTCACGACTTGGTGGTCTTAGGACCTACGGCGGCAAAAATTATTAAAATAAATAAAAAATATAGATATATCATCGCTATTAGAATGAATGATGATAAGCAAAAACGAAAATTTGTAGCAGGAATGCTGAAAGAATTTTTGGACGATAAACGTAATAAAGGCGTAAATCTTTATGTAGATTTAGATGGAGAGTGTTAAAAATGGCTATTAGAAATATTGTTAAAAAAGGCGACGAAGTTTTAGGTAAAAAATGCAAAGACGTAACGGTTTTTGATGAAAAATTACACACTTTACTTGATGATATGGTTGAAACGATGTTCGAGGCAAATGGAGTTGGTCTTGCTGCACCTCAAATCGGTATGTTAAGACGTATCGCTGTAGTTTTAAACATAGATACAGAAGAAGTTTTTGAAATTATAAATCCAGAAATCGTAGAGCAATCAGGAGAAGAATCTGGTATCGAAGGTTGCCTTAGCGTGCCTGGAATTTATGGATATGTGGCACGTCCAACTTATGTAAAAGTGAAATATCAAGACAGAAATGGTGAACACAAAGAAATCGAAGCGAATGACTTTTTTGCACGTGCGTTTTGCCACGAAATAGACCATTTATACGGTCACTTGTTTGACGATTTAGTGACAGAATTTATCGACCCATCTGAATTGGAGGTTTAATGAGAATTTTATATATGGGAACGCCGGATTTTGCGGCGCACTCACTACAAACTTTAATAGATAATAAGCACGAAGTTATCGGCGTTTTTACACGTCAAGATACACCAAAAGGCAGAGGTATGAAAATGATGCCAACGCCTGTTAAAGAGGTTGCTTTAAAATATGATATCCCTGTTTTTCAACCAAAAACGCTAAAGGAAGACGGAGTTTTCGACACAATTTCATCACTAAATCCTGATATAATTGTGGTGGTAGCTTACGGCAGATTGCTCCCAGAGGAAATTTTGAATTTTCCTAAATTTGGTTGCATAAATGTCCACGGCTCGCTTTTGCCAAAATATAGAGGTGCTGCACCTATTCAATGGGCAGTACTAAATGGTGACAAAATTACTGGAATTACCACAATGTATATGTCAAAAGGGCTTGACGAAGGCGATATGATATTAAAAGATGTCATTGAAATTGAGAAAAACGAAACTTCTGGTGAACTTTTTGAACGTTTGATGGTTTTAGGTGGTCAAACATTGCTTAAAACTTTAACTGAAATCAAAGAAGGTACTGCACCAAGAATCCCTCAGGATAACGACGAGGCTACTTTTGCTCCGATGCTTTCAAAAGAAATGGGAAATCTGGATTTTTCACAATCGGCAGATGAGCTTTTGTGTAAGATTTACGGCTTAAATCCTTGGCCTTCAGCATATACTACTTTAAATGGAAATAAAATCAAGATTTTTTCAGCAGAAAAAGTGGAAAACTATGATAAAAACATCGAAGTTGGCACTATTTTTGATGTAAACGATGGCTTATCTGTAGCTTGTGGGGAAAATTCTGCAATTTTTGTTACCGAAATCCAAGTTATTGGTAAAAAAAGAATGGCAGTGCGAGAATATTTAAAAGGAAATCGCATTGAAAACGGTAGTAAATTTACAAAGGAGTAGATTAAGTATGTATTATATGGGATATGGTTTTATGTGGGACGAACCTTGGGTTATTATGCTTTTAATGGTAACTATGATTTGGGCTGGATGGGCGCAAATGAAGGTTTCATCTACGTTTAACAAATACTCAAAAACTAGAAATTCACGTGGTTTAACTGGTGCTGATGCGGCGGCTCAAGTACTTAAAAACAACGGAATTTATGATGTGCGTATCGAAAGAATCGCTGGTAATCTAACCGACCATTTCGACCCTACATCAAATGTTATTAGACTTTCAGACAGCGTGCATAGTTCGACTTCGGTAGCGGCACTTGGTGTTGCGGCTCACGAGGCAGGTCATGCAGTTCAATATGCAAAAGGATATTCACCGATGAAACTTCGTGCGGCGATTATTCCAGTTGCAAATATCGGCTCGAAAATGGCATTCCCACTGATTATTTTGGGTCTGTTCATCACACCTATGCTTACAAATGTAGGTATACTTTTATTTTCGACAACAGCGTTATTTCAACTTGTGACATTACCAGTAGAATTTGATGCGTCAAATCGTGCAATAAAAGCACTTGCAGACGGACATATTTTAGGTGATGATGAGTTGAAAATGGCAAAACAAACACTTTCGGCGGCGGCTATGACTTACGTTGCGGCACTTGCGGTGTCTATCGTTCAAGTGATTCGACTTGTCGTACGATATGGAGGCAGACGTGACTAATTCACCTAGAAAAATTGCGTTTGATATATTACAAGATGTGCATATCAATAAATCTTACGCTAATTTATCCCTAAAGGATAGGTTGAAAAATCAAAAACCACTCGATGCTAGTTTTATTACTCGCATCGTTTTTGGCGTTTTGCAGAACGAAATTTACATAGATTATTACATCAAAAAATACACAAAAGGTAAAAGAATTAAACCTAAAATTATGGAAATTCTTCGAATTGGTGTGTATCAAATACTTTTTATGGACAAAGTTCCAGACAATGCAGCAGTAGATGAGTGTGTTAAAATTACAAAACAGCTGAAACTTCAGTCGCTATCTGGCTTTGTAAATGGTGTTTTACGTTCGATTTCTCGCGAAAAAGATAACTTGCCACAAATTTCAGCTAGCACAAAAGCTGAATATTTATCGGTAAAATATAGTCACCCTTTGTGGCTGGTTGAGAAATTTATGAGCGAGTTTTCAAAGGAAGATGTTGAGCAGATTTTAATCGCCAATAATCAAAATGCACCGATAGTTTGTCGTGTAAATACCGTGAAAACTACAGTGAATGATGTTATTAAAAAACTTGAAAATATCGAAGTTACAGTGTGCGAAACTCCAGAAAATTCGCTGATTTTAAGCAAAACTGGCGATATAGAACAGTTACAAGCATTTCAAGATGGTGATATTTATGTTCAAGATTTTGCGAGTCAATATGCAGTGTCTGTACTTTCACCAACTGAAGGGTCAACGCTTATAGACTGTTGCTCAGCTCCTGGTGGTAAAAGCTTTTTATCGGCACAATATATGCAAAATAAAGGCGAGATATTCTCGTTTGATATTCACCCTCACAAGCTTGAAATTATTGAAAAAACTGCAAGCCGTTTGGGTCTTGATATTATAAAAACTGGCGTGCAAGATGCTAGTGTTTTTGATGTAAAACTTGAAAAAACAGCTGATTTTGTGCTTTGTGATGCACCGTGCTCTGGACTTGGAATAATCAGACGCAAGCCAGAAATTCGATATAAAGAGGATATTTCCGAACTTCCTCAAATTCAACTTGACATACTTTCAAACGTTAGCCGTTATGTGAAAAATGGTGGAACACTAGTTTACTCGACTTGTACTATAATTTCTGACGAAAACACACAAGTTGTGGAAAAATTCTTAGAAAATAACGAGGATTTTTACTTAGAAGATTTCACAATTCAAGGAAAATCACAAAGTATGTTGACGTTGCTACCTCATATCCATAATACAGACGGATTTTTTATAGCAAAACTTAGGAGAAAATAATGGATTTTATCAAAGACTATGAACTACACGAGCTTGAGGCGAAAATTGTAGAGATTGGACTTCAAAAATTTCGTGCAAAACAAATTTATAAATGGCTAAACGAAGGCGTTACTTCTTTTGATGAGATGAGTAATATTTCAAAAGATATGCGTGAGAAACTTTCTCAAAATTTCGTGCTTTCATATCCAGAAATCGTTCGCAAGCAGGTATCGGCTATTGATGGGACTAGAAAATATCTGTTTAAACTTCAAGATGGTGAGATGGTTGAAAGCGTACTAATGCAGTATAAACACGGAAATTCTGTGTGTGTTTCGTCGCAAGTCGGCTGTCGAATGGGTTGTAAATTCTGCGCATCTGGTCTTTTGGGATTAACACGAAACTTACGTCCATCTGAAATTTTAGACCAGATTATTTTCATACAAAAAGAAAGTGGACTAAAAGTTTCAAATATCGTACTGATGGGTACTGGAGAACCACTTGATAATTATGACAGCGTACTTAAATTTTTACGCTTAGTTAATGCAAAAGAAGGTTTAAATATCGGACATCGACATATTTCTCTCTCAACTTGTGGTGTTGTCGATAAAATCTATAAACTTATGGAGGAAAAACTCCAAATTACGTTATCAATTTCTCTGCATTGTCCAGATGATGAAAGTCGCTCAAAGATAATGCCGATTAATAATAAATATAAAATTGATACTTTAATTAAGGCTTGTAAGGATTATTTTGACTATACAGGACGCAGAATTTCTTATGAATATACAATGATTGATGGCGTTTCGGATAGTGTTGAACAGGCAAAATTACTGGCCAAAAAACTCAAAGGAAAACCTTGTCACGTGAACTTAATTCCGCTTAATTCCGTGACAGAAACCGGACTTCAGACTAGCTCAAATACGAAAATTAGTAAATTTCGTGACATATTAGAAAAAAGTGGCATTTCAGCTACCGTAAGACGAACTCTTGGACCTGATATAGATGCTTCTTGTGGACAACTGAGAAAAAGAGAGATGGGTGAGCAAAACTGATATGAAAATATGGGGAAAAACAGATATCGGCAAAGCAAGACGTACTAATCAAGATGATTTCTTTTGCGAAGTTATTCTAGATGAGGTTGTTATATTTTGTGTATGCGACGGTATGGGAGGAACTAATGGTGGGCATATTGCTAGCAAATATGCAGCGCGAGAGTTTATCCACGAGATTAAAAAGCAAATTAGAATAGATATAAGTGACGATGATGCAAAAAAAATACTTGCAGGTGCAGTGTGGTCAGCAAATAATTTTGTATTTGATATGGCTAGTTGTGATGCAAGTCTTAGAGATATGGGAACAACGCTAGTTGGTGGATTTTTAATCTCAAATAAAGCGTATCTTGCAAATGTTGGCGATAGCAGATGTTATCACGTGGATCAAAATAACATAACGCAGGTTACAAAAGACCATTCACTTGTGCAACAATTACTTGATAATGGTCAAATTAGCATTAATGAAAAAAAATCTCATCCGAAAAAAAATTATATAACTCGTGCAGTTGGTGTTTCGCGTGAAATAACCAGTGATATTTTCAAAGTGAAGTTTGATAAAAATGAATTTTTGCTATTATGTAGCGACGGACTTTATAATTTGGTTGATAATGAACTGATGAAAGAGATAATTTTGATGGATATAAATATAGATAAAAAATGCGATAAACTTATTGAAATCGCAAATGAAAACGGCGGATCTGATAATATAACTGCTGTTATTTTAGAATTTTAGGAGAGTGAAATGGATAGATATATTGGTAAAGTATTAGATGATAGATACGAGATTATAAGTGCGATTGGCGTTGGAGGTATGGCTTATGTTTATAAAGCTAGATGCAGACGTTTATCGCGTTTCGTAGCGATAAAAATACTTAAACAAGAATTTGCAAATGACACTGAATTTAAAAGAAGATTTAAAAATGAATCAAATGCAGTTGCAAGGCTTTCTCACAAGAATATTGTGAATATTTTCGATGTTTCAAATACCGAAGAAGTGAATTATATAGTAATGGAGCTTATTGAAGGTATCACTTTGAAAGAATACTTGATAAAAAAAGACCATTTAGACTGGAAACAAACGCTATTCTTCTCTTCTCAAATAGCTGAAGCGTTGGAACACGCTCATAGCAGAGGAATTATTCACCAAGACATAAAACCACAAAATATTATGCTTTTACGTGACGGTACGTTAAAAGTTGCAGATTTTGGTATCGCAAAGCTTGAAAATGAAGGCGAAACTAAAGTTATCAAAGAGGCTATAGGTTCAGTGCATTATGTTTCACCAGAACAAGCTAAGGGTAACACAATAGACACTCGTACAGATTTATATTCATTAGGCGTTGTTATGTATGAAATGGCGACAGGCAGAACACCGTATAAAGGCGATACAGCGATTTCTATTGTTATGCAACATATAAATTCATTGCCAGCACCACCAACTTCACTTAATGAAGAGATGCCAAAATCACTTGAATATGTGATATTAAAAGCTATGAATCCATCGCTTAAAAATAGATATAAAACAGCAGGAGAACTGATTGCAGATATCGAAAAAATAAAATCTAATCCACACGTAATAATTGAGGAAGAAGATAGCATTTTAGATGGACTTAATAAAACTCAAGTTATAGGCAAAGAAGATTTAAAAATTGCTCTTGCAAAATCAAGAACGGATAAATTCCAAAGAATAGTTGATGAAGAAGAGGAAGAATACGTAAAACCAGCACCAAAACCTAAAAAAACTAAGACAAAAGCGAAAAAAGTTGTCGCAGAATATGATGATGACGATGACGACGATGACGATGATTATGATTACGAACCACGTAAAAATGGACTAATAATATTTTTAGCTATGATAGTTGTACTTGTTATCGTTTGGTATGCTGGTCAGTTTATGTTCAACAAGGTTTTTATTGAGGAAATTCCAGTTTCTTATGCACCATCGGTTGTTGATATGGCTTACGAAGATGTTATGGCCGATGAAAAATATGATGAATATAGCTTTGTTATTAGCGAGCAAATTTACTCTGATGACCCAGCTGGTACTATTATCAAACAAAATCCAGAGGCATATGTAGAACTTGCACTTGAAGGTAGTGTATATTTAACTTTAAGTCTTGGACCAAAAACTGATGCTATGCCTAATTTGATAGAGTATGATTACAATTTAGCACAAATTGAGCTTGGCAAACTTGGTATTACTAATATTGAGCTTGAGTATGATTATGATGAGGAAGTTGAAGAAGGTAAAGTTTACAAAACTTCTCCGGTGGCATATGAAGATATTACAGCAAACACTGCAGTTACACTATATGTGAGTGCTGGTAAAGAATTAGTATTAACCAAAGTTCCAACACTTAAAGGGCTAACGCTTGAACAAGCAGAACTTAACTTAGAAATAGCTGGACTTGTTTTAGGTGAAGTTACAAATGAAATTAGCGAAAGTACAGAGGGTACTATTATTGCGCAAGGCGTTCAAAGTGGAACAGAAGTTTTAACGGAAACTGTTATTAACGTAGTAATCGCAGAAGCGGCTCCAGTGCCTGTAATTTCGCAACAAACCATTACGGTAACAATTCCACAAGATTCTGAATATATCTATCAATTAATGGAAGTTTACGTTGACAATACTCTTGCATATTCTAAAGAACACAGCCAATTTGAAGGACGTTTCGACGTAACTATCGAAGGTAGTGGATCAGCTGTTGTGACTATATATTCAAATGGTATTATGTTTGACGAACGAGTTGTAACATTTAATTAAGGGGAGAGAATGCAAGGAATTATTTTAAAAGGAATCGGTGGATTTTATTATATCGACACCGAGGACGGAATAATCGAGTGCAAAGCACGTGGTAAATTTCGTCATAAATCGCAAACTCCTACTATTGGAGATAAGGTTATCGTAGAAAAAGTTGCAATTGAAGAAGGAATTTTACGTGGATATTTAAAGGAAATTTTACCGAGAAAAAATAAACTGATTCGTCCTGCGATTTCCAATATTGATTTGCTTGTAGTAGTTGTAAGTCAAGCTCCACCAAAAACTGACACATTTTTGATAGATAAAGTTTGTGCAATTGCTTGCAATCAAGATATCGAAGTGGTTATTTTTATTAATAAAACTGATATCGACGAGGCTTTGGAGCTTGAAAAAATCTACACTGGCGTTGGATATAAGGTTATCAAAGGTAGTGCAATTGATGGTAGTGGAATTGACGAGCTTTCGGAAACTATTCGTGGAAAAATCACGACTTTTACAGGAAATTCAGCAGTTGGAAAGTCAAGTATATTAAATCAAATTGATCCTCAGTTTGACTTAAAAGTGGGTGGATTATCCGAAAAAATCGGTCGTGGTAAGCATACAACACGTCACGTTGAGTTACTCAAGACGAAAGATGGCAGTTTTGTAGCTGATACGCCAGGGTTTTCATCGTTTGATACAACGCAAATGGACTTGGTTTTAAAAGAAAATTTACAGCATACATTTATAGAGTTTGAACCATATATCGGTGAGTGCAAATTCTCTAGCTGTTCGCATACAAAAGAAAAAGGTTGTGCGATTTTACAAGCTTTAAACGAGGGTAAAATTGCAAAATCGCGATTTGATAATTATGTTAAACTTTACGATGCAGTAAAAGATATCAAAGAATGGGAACTAAAATGACAGCTTTAATAATTGGTGGTGGCGTACTTTGTGACGCGAAAAAAGTTCTAGTGAAAATTGTGGATTATAATGCAGATTTAATTATTGCTTGCGATAGTGGTTACGATAATGCTCAAAAACTGGGCATAAAACCTCAAGTTGTTGTAGGCGATTTGGATTCTGTTTCGAGCGAAATTATTGATACTGAAATTATACAATTACAGCCTGAAAAAGACGATACTGATATGCGAGTAGCTGTTGATTTGGCGATATCAAAACAATGCGAAAATATAACTATTTTGTGCGCTACAGGAGGTAGATTAGACCATTTTTATGCAAATATGTCTATTTTAGAGTATTTGGACAAGCAGGGAATAGATGCTGTGATAATGGACGAGCAAAATGTTATAACTGTTAGTAAAAAAGGTAAAACTGCTTATAAAAATATTAGCAAATATGTATCCATAATACCAATTGATGAGAAAATAGTGCTTACTACCGAGAATATGAAGTATGAAGTGCAAAATTTAGAAGTTTTTCGTGATAATATGGTTTCTATTAGCAATGAAAGTTTGGAAAATACGTTTAGTTTGGATATTTCAAATGGAAAAGCTTTCGTAATACAGTCGGATAATTAACTTGACAATTAATAGTTAATGATATATAATACTAATAAGATGATTTATATATTAGTGGAGGGAATTATTATGAGCAATTTAAAAGGAACAAAAACAGAGGCTAATTTACAAACTGCATTCGCTGGAGAATCACAAGCAAGAAATAAATATTCTTATTACGCATCAAAAGCAAAAAAAGATGGATATGTTCAAATAGCAAATATTTTCGAAGAAACTGCTGCTAATGAAAAAGAACACGCAAAAATCTGGTTTAAATTACTTCACGAAGGTAGTGTTCCAGATACTATCACAAATTTAAAAGATGCAGCTGATGGCGAAAATTATGAATGGACAGATATGTATGCAACTTTTGCAAAAGAAGCAAAAGAAGAGGGTTTTGATAAAATCGCATTCTTATTTGAAGAAGTAGGAAAAATTGAAAAAGAACACGAAGAACGTTACAGAAAACTTCTTGCTAATGTTGAAAACGGTGAAGTTTTCAAAAAAGCAGAAACTAAAAAATGGCAATGTTCTAACTGTGGACATATTCACGAAGGTGCTAATGCTCCAGATCTTTGCCCAGTTTGCGACCACCCACAAGCATACTTTGAAGTATTAAAAGAAAATTTTTAATAGACGAAATAAACCGATGTGTGACAACATCGGTTTTAACTTGCCTATTTTTTGATGGTGCTAGCTTCATTTGTCAAAATCAAAGATTTTGCCACCTCCCTCAAAGAGGGAGGCTTTTTTTCTTTGGCTCCTTCTTTGAGGGAGCTGTCACCGTAGTGACTGAGGGAGTTTGCACCGTATTTATTACACGGCACGGACGAACGCAGTTCGCCCCTACGGTATGCGTTGGTTTTTTTAATTGTGCTAGCTCCCTCCGTCAAAATCAAAGATTTTGCCACCTCCCTCGAAGAGGGAGGCTTTTTCTTTGGCTCCTTCTTTGAGGGAGCTGTCACCGTAGTGACTGAGGGAGCTTGCACCGTATTTATTACACGGCATGGACGAACGCAGTTCGCCCCTACAGGGTGCATTATTTTCACAAAGAAATAAAATTACAACACAGCACCAAACGTGCGTGGCACGAATAACGTAAGTTCAAGCACCGAAATAGGCAACTACGTGGTCGAGAAATCTTACCAATATCACTGCATAAGCGATAGCGAGTTGGAGTACGAGTGGTTAGGCTAACGGATGCCGGATTGCGTACAACAAATAAAAACATCACGCCCCAGATTTTGATAAATCTTTTCGCAAAAAGATTTCGTCTTTTGGATACTTTGGGACGTCCCAAAGTATCAGCC
>JAWXUP010000115.1:0-5739 GCA_044426345.1 Clostridia bacterium
ACACATTTCTAGTTGGTAGAGTGGCATTTTATGGGGTGATATTTATGTGCAGGAGAAAGCGAGGTGGTCGTCGCAGTTACTTCGGACGGCAGTGCCGACCGTTTTTACTAGGAAATAAGCCATTCTTGACGATTTAAATCAAGGTGGTCGGATTTTGCAAACTGTGTCGGCTAGGTGGACGGATTTACAAAAAATCAAGGAAACAAGCCATTTTAAAGGTGGTCGACTAGGTGGACAGACGAAAAAAGGAGAATTTTATGGACGAAAATGAATATAAAAAAAGGTCAGCGATATGGCTGTACCCACAAACATTCAAAAATGTTGACGATAACTTAAGTAAAGATAATTGCAAAAATCGTAGCGAGTTTATAGAAAAAGCAATTGATTTTTACATTGGTTACATCAACAGTACAAACTCAACAAACTATTTATCAGATATTTTAGTAGACTCAGTAAAAGGTGTTATTAAAAGTAATGACAATAGAATGGCAAATAATATTTTTCGACTAGCTGTTGAAGTTTCTGTAATGATGAATATTATGGCGTTTGGTTTGGAGATAAGTGAAGAACAACTTAGAACAACTAGAGCAAGGTGCATTGAAGAAATAAAACGTAATCGTGGTCGAGTTGCTCTTGAAGATGCGATCGAACATCAAAATAGTTAATTATGGCAAAGTTAATTATAAAAAACAGTTATCTAAATTCAAAAAGTAAAGCTCATATAGGAAATTTAGTTAAATATATTTCCACTAGAGATGGAGTGCAAAAAGTTTTTGATGTAGATAAATCTGTTACAGAAAACCAAAAAAAATTAATTGATGATTTATTAAAGGAGTTTCCAACTGCTAAAAATTCTTTTGAGTATGAAGATTATAAATTAAATCCAAATTCTAAAACTGCAAGTGATTTTATTGAAACTGCTATTGAACACAACTTAGACAGCATAGCTAAAAAAGAAAACTATGTCGGTTATATCGCAAACAGACCACAGGTTGAAAAACTTGCAGAACATGGATTGTTTTCAGGTACTGATGAAAATATCGACCTTAAAAAAGTTACAGATGAAATTGTAAACCATAAAGGCTGTATATGGACACCGATTATTTCTCTAAAACGTGATGATGCCTCAAGAGTTGACTTTGAAGATTACGAATCTTGGAAACATTTAATATCAGCCAATGCAACAGAGTGTGCAAGAGCGATGAAAATTCACCCAGACAATTTTAGGTGGTATGCAGCGTTTCACCAAGCAGACTCACACCCACATATTCATATGATTTGTTACAGCACAAACCCAAAGGAAGGCTATTTGACAACTACTGGTATTGAAAAAATAAAGTCAAAGTTAATGAATGAAATTTTTAGCCAAGAATTAAATCCATTATATCAAGAGAAAACAATTCGCAGAGATAAGTTAAAAACTGAATTTAAAACTGCTGCCGAAAATTTACAAGAAAAAATATCTAGTGGCAATTTAGATAACCCACAATTAGAATTTTTAATGACAGAACTAAAAGAAAAGTTGGATAATACAACAGGCAAAAAAGTTTATGGTTTTTTAAGACCGAATGTAAAAGAACTAGTTGATAAAATTGTAGACGAACTTGAAAAAATCCCTGAAATTGAAAATTGCTATGATTTATGGTGGGAAATACAACAAGAGATTTACTCAAATTATCAAGACAAAATTATAAAGCCACTTCCACTATCTAAGCAAACAGAGTTTAAGTCAATTAAAAATATGATTATCTCTGAACTTATAAAAGAAGATAATATATTAAGTTTTGAAAATACGCAAAGTGAAAATTCCATTGCTCAAAAAGAAAGTTATACTAATTTAGATTTTAATAAATTAGCTTTAAATATTCTAAATTCTATAAGCAGAGTTTTTGAAGCTGAAAATAAAAATTTTGACAAACAATCTCAGCCCAAAATAGACAGCAATGCAATTCGTGAAATGCGAAAAAGAAAACAGGCACTTGGTCAGAAATTGGACTTAAAAGAAATGAAACTTTAATATTATATGCTTGAATTTAAACTTTTTAAATGTTAGAATTATTACAAACGTTATAAGGAGTTTAACATGGCTAGAAAATTTGTTTGGAAATCCCCTAATTTACCAGAAGTTTTTGAATGTACAGAAAATGAACTGTTCGAAAATATAGATGAAGAAATTTATTCTACTGAGTTTATAGATGTAGTAAAAAGCAACGAAGATTTTTACAATTATACTTTTACAAAAGTTCTCTTTAAAAAGTGCAAATTTGATAATGTTTCTTTTGAAAAATGCACATTTGATGATGTGATTTTTGATAATTGCTCTTTTAGTGAGTGTGATTTTGTGGGTAGCAATTTTGGTGTTGTAGAGTTCATCAATTCAAATTATAGAAATTCAGATTTTTCAGAAAGTAGTTTTTATTGTGCTAGTTTTGATAATTGTAATTTCAAATATGCGAACCTCACAAAGTGCAGAGTAAATGGATTTAAAGATGTGAGCAGTGATTTTAGTAATACTTTCTTTGCTGAATGTAAATTAAGTGAATTGAATTTAAGCAAAACATCTTTTAAGTATACCGACTTTTTCCAAACTTCATTGAAAAATATTGATTTTAGCGATTGCGATATCGATGGAATTGTAGTGTCGGAAAGCAAGGATGAACTAAAAGGTATAATTGTAAATCAATTTCAAGCAATAGATTTGGCGAGAATGTTTGGCATAAAAATTAAAGAATAAATTTAAATGTGATAAGCAGATAACTGTAAAAAGTTGTCTGCTTATTTTTTTATACAAAGGGAGTTATATGAAACGAAAAAAGAAATTAATTAAGGCGAAGCCGAAAGGCAACCCTCCTAAAAAAATAAAATATCATAGAAAGGTGAGAAGATAATGGCAAAATATATTCATTTTACAGATGAAGAAAAACAGCGTGCGAACAGCGTTGATCTTGAAGATTTTCTAAGATTTAAAGGTGAAAAGTTAATTAAATCAGGGCGAGAAAATAGGCTTGAAAGTAATCATAGTATAACTGTTCGTGGTAATACTTGGTTCGACCACGCTACCGAAAAAGGTGGATATGCTATAGATTTTATAAAAATGTTTTATAACCTAGAGTTTACAGATGCCGTTACAGAACTTTTAGGTAATACAAACATTGCATACCGAAGTTATGAAAAGCAAGTCGAAGAACCCAAAGAGTTTAAGCCACCTGATAAAAATTCTAACAACCGAAAAGTATTTGCGTATTTAACAAAGCACCGATGTATCGAACCATCGGTGCTAACCTTTTTCATAAAAGAAAATCTTATTTATGAAAGTAAAGAATTCAGCAAAAATAAATCAAAAGAATATAACAACGCTGTTTTTGTTGGTTTAGATAAAGACAAAAATCAATCTCATATTCATAAACGCAGTATATTTTCATTTGGTAAAAGATTTGTTCAAAATATCGAAGGTGGCAACCCAAGACACAGCTTCAATTTTTGTGGTGGCTCAGACAGATTGTATGTTTTTGAATCACCCATAGATATGCTCTCCTTTATATCAATTCATAAAGATACAAACTGGAAACAGCACCATTATGTTGCTCTGTGTGGGGTTTCATCGTATGCGATGATGTATCAAATGGAAAATAATAATATAAATCACGTTGTTTTCTGTTTAGATAATGATGATGCTGGGCAAAAAGCTATCTTTAGGCTTGAAAAACTAGTCGAAGAAAAAGGACTATCACACAGTGTGATAGTCCCGAATAATAAAGATTTTAACGAAGATTTAGTAGAAAATTTAAAACCAAGTCAACCCACGCATACTTGTGAAATGGCGATCAAATAAAATTTAATTAAAATCATCAGTGATAATATAACTCCAGTTACGTTTTGAGTATAAAAATCTTTGCACAACAACGGTTTTTTCATTTTCGTTAACACGATAGAACAGTGTATAATTTTTAATTTGTATAGAACGAAAACCTTGCTTAGACAGAAAATCGTCATTAACTAATTGATGTCGTGTTGGCATTTCAGAAAGACTATTAACATTTTCATCAATTAGGTCTAGTAGAGAATTAGCAGCATACGGATTTTGTAGTTCAAACGAAATATATTTAGCTGTTTCTAAAATGTCACGCTCTGCATTTTCTGTGATAATTATACTATACATCAGCGTTTATCTCGTTTCTGATACTTGCCATGGCATCTTTAAAAGGGCGAGTTTTGCCCTCTTGTTCGTCACGAAGTCCGTCTTCAAGCAAGGAATACAATTCGTATTTTCCACAAAGTTTTTCGTAAGTTTCTATACTCAAAACAGCTAAATCACCTTTGCCATTCTTAGTAATAAAAACAGGTTCGGAATATTTATGGCAAATTTCAGAAATTTGATTATAGTTATTTCTTAAATCCGCACTAGGTCTTATAGTTGGCATAGAATCACCTCATTAATTATTATAGTCAAATTATATCAAATTGTTGATATAAAATCAAGTTTATTTTGAAAGAAGGGAAAGATAATAGAAATAATAAATCAATTTACTGAATTAAATTCCATAGCAATATTAGTTTTTGTCTTTGTAGTTATGGTTGGACTACTAGCAGGTATAACCATAATTGCTAACCACTATTCTTTAAATGGAATTAAATCGAAAACTGTTGGTGACGGACAACATGGTGTTGCTAGGTTTGCGACTAAAAGTGAAACCAAGAAAATTTATAATCATATTCCATTCAATGTAAAAGAATGGCGAAATGCAAAAGGTAAACTAGAAAAACCATTGCCTCAAGGTTTAATTATTGGCTGTCAAGGTAGAAAAAACAATGTGACAGCTTTAGTTGATACAAACGATGTTCACTGCCTTATGATTGGTGCAAGTGGTGTTGGCAAAACAGCCTACTTTTTGTATCCAAATTTAGAGTATGCTTTTGCTAGTGGAATGTCAGTAGTAACAACTGACACCAAGGGAGATCTCGTGAAAAATTATGGAGCAATAGCAAAAGACGATTATGGTTACAATGTTTCTGTTCTTGATTTACGTAATCCAATGCGAAGTGATGGAAATAACTTGCTCCATTTAGTTAACAAGTATATGGATATATATTTAAAAGATAATAAAAATATATCAGCCAAAGCAAAAGCAGAAAAATATGCAAAGATTATAGCTAAAACCATAATAAACTCGTCTGGTGAAAGCCACGGAGAAAACTCGTACTTTTACGATAGTGCAGAAGGTCTACTCGCAGCAGTTATACTATTAGTTGCAGAATTTCTACCATCAACAGAAAGTTATGGTTATAAAAAAGAGCAAAGACATATAGTTTCTGTATTTAAATTAGTTCAAGATTTGCTCGAGCCTATCCCACCAGTAAAGGATCAGCCACCTAAAACACAGTTTCAAGTGCTAATGGAAAAACTACCCGATACGCACAAAGCCAAGTGGCTAAGTGGTGCAGCGCTTAACTCATCAGAGCAAGGAATGGCTTCTGTTTTGTCAACCGTGCTATCTAAGTTAAATACTTTTTTAGACACAGAACTTGAACAAATTTTATGCTTTGATACAGAAATTGATGCAGAAAAGTTCTGTAAAGAGAAGTCTGCTATATTTATTATACTTCCAGAAGAAGATAATACCAAATATTTTTTGGTAAGTTTGTTTCTTCAACAATTTTATCGTGAAATGCTAACTGTAGCAGATGAATGTGGTGGAAAGCTTCCAAATAGGGTTGTAATCTATGCAGACGAAATAGGCA
>JAWXUP010000116.1:0-5655 GCA_044426345.1 Clostridia bacterium
TGGAATATATGAGAAAACGACCGACAGTGGCGACCTTGAATTTGCGTTATATGACCTATATATCGACATCAGAAACGCTCCACTTGCGACGTCAGACGATGATGAGCAAAGGTTTGAAATCGACAGCTACATCACGCTCGAAGTTCCAGTTTCATTTGCTGGAAAACTACTGCCAAACCTTCAAATTAGGCTCAAAACCACAGCTGGATATATACCAAAATTCTAAAATTTTGTGAGGTATTGCCTATAGCTTTATCTAAAAATTTGTGATATTGTTAGTTTAAAAATATTACGTAGAAAACTTTAAATTAAGGAGTGAAAATTATGAAAAAGAAATTGCTTGCAATCTTCGGTGGACTTATCGTCTGCATGGCGTTAATATTGCTGATTTTAAGTAAATCTGAAGATACAACCGTTGACGACGTTGAAATACCAACAGTCGATAACGAACAAACCGAAATTGTGGTGATAGAGCCAACAATTACACCAGAAATCGTCGTTGAACCTATCGAAATACAAGAAACCGAGCCTGAAAAAGATGCAAATGGCGACGATCAAGGCACGGAACAAACAATTCAGTCAGACGTTGAAGAAAAACCGACGTACACTGAAGAACAGCTGTCAGACCCAACGCAAACACCGAGTGGCGAGCCAGTTGAAGTTCCGACGGTTGACGATGAAGACGTAGCAGAAACTGAAACGGATCAAAGCACGACACAACCAAGTTCGTCAAGTTCATCAAGTGGTGGACTTCCTGGTTTTAGTGACGTGCCGTACGCTGGCGAAAACCAAGTAGAACATCTAGATGATATGTACGAAAATGGTAACAAAATCGGCTATATGGGATAAAATTTAATACTAAATCAAGGTGCTACTTTTGTAGTGCCTTTTTTTATTGGAGGTAAAAATGAAAAAAGTAATTAGCGTACTGATTTCAGCAATATTATTGTTGAATTCAACTGTTTTCGCTGTCGGAGAAACCAATTTAGATAGCGGAGGTGGAACTATAAATAGTGGTACAGAATCCAGTTATTGGAGTACTGGAAACGAAGGTGTACGTATCACAGTTATAAGGGCAAGTGACTATGAAGTTATCACTGTTCCTATAGATATATTAAGTGCTACACCCCCAACAAATATATACCATTTTGGCAAAGTTTCAAAAGTTAGCTATGTCAATGGTTTTTCTTTAAATGCAGTTCGAGGTGGTTATGTTTATAAAACTGCCGAACAGGCACTTCCTACAATTATCAGTAGCAGTGGAAATAACATTGAAGAAATAAAAAGCTACTTTACAGACGAACAAGTAATTCGTGTAGTATCTGAAACAACTGGTATGAGTTATGAAAATTTAATAAGTGGCAACTACAAATTATTAATAGAACCAATCGTATTCTTCAAATTTTATGGTGTGGATATTTTACTGACTGCCACCGAAGCAGCGATGTACGACGAGCTTATCAATGGCTCGCTCAAAAGCAATATGGCATCGCTTTCGCACAAAAACTTGCCACTTTCAATGTTCCTTGAAACTAGTGATTTAGGCTTTTCTGCGTGGAACGGAAGTACGACGACATCAGCTACAAATGCACAAATCAAAGCAAATCTAGGATTGGGAGTTGTTCGCTTTGAAGAAGAACCAGAAATCACCGAAACTAGCGATTATGATTACGAATATCGTATCGACACCGAAGTCATCACCTCAGTTTATGTCTACGGAGGTCAGTCAGACCCAGACGATGACACGGTAGTCACGTTCAACATTGATGGCACAAAATATACCGTCAGCAACGTCTACTACCCTAGTGGCGATGGTCAACTCGTTTGGGTTAAATGGACTACACCATCAACACCTCAAGACATCGTAATTGATGTGTCGGTTTCAGGTCCAGGTGATGTTGATAGCTCGAAAATTTACTGTTCTATCGTAGATTTAGACGAAAATCCACCACTAAATCCAGTCGCTGACGATAGAAACGATGATTTTGAGTACGCAATTGCTCCATCTCGTGACGTTTTAACAACTGCCACTTGGGGAATTTGGACTACGTGGTGGCAAGAAAATTGGGTTGATAACGGTGGCTGGGAATACGACAAGTACACCGACGGAAATGGTGTCGAGCAAAAAGATAAATATTGGGATTCAGACTGGGAGGACGAAGGTTGGTGGGCTTTCGATTACAACGAATATTCTGCAAGCCTATCTGCGACAACGGAAATCACGTGCGATAGTGAAAATCCAACTGCAAATAGTGACACGATGAAGTCTGGATACGGCATAAATCAACTCGTCGAAACATCGGTTCGCACCACACAAAATTCAGCTACAACCGACTGTCAAAATGTTGTGAGTTACTTCTCAGAGTTTAACTACGAAACATACTGGCGACTACTCGAGCAAACGTCAAACGGAGAGTTTGAGTTCCAAAAAAATGTGTACTCAACCTACAAAAATCGTACGCACTTCACACCGATTTGGGTGCGCCCGTAAGGGCATAGAGTAGCACAAACTCTATGTTCGAGGGTTGTTAGTGAATTTCACTATTAGCAAAGTGATACCCTAAATATCAAAGGGGTATTATCAACCGACTTATCTGTAAGGGAAACTACGCAGGGAGTGAAGCATGTCGGTGAAGCCGTAAGTTAGCGAAACTATTGTAGCTAAGACGTAACGGCAAGATAAAATGTTAAATATGAGGATAAAAGCTGGATTGCTTAAATGATAGTCCGAGGGGCATTAGGGCGTTGCACTAACGCAGAATAGTTGAAGCGTTAGGCGGTATAGGAGTTACATCCACCAGATGTGTAACAGTCCGTGATATTTATACCGACCAACTGCAATAAGCAGATAAAGGACGAATGTCATATCCGACGGTTTAACAAGCTATTTCTAACAATCTAAACGGGGATTGCCTAAACGAAAATGCTGTAACTTACAGCTATGCGTAATGCCTAATGGTGATAAATCTCAAGGATAAAAACAAGAGAGATGACGCTGAATATTTCGCAAGGCAACGGAGCCTCCGTAGTAGTCCGAGCAAGGGAAAGCCTTGTACATGGCAAAGGGAGGCAGTTTACTATCTTAATACAAAATAAAGAAAGGTGCGTGAGGCATTGAGAAATCCAAATGATGTATTAGGCAGTCTAAATAAGAGTGCAAAAAACAAAAGCTATCAGTATGAAAGACTATATCGCAATTTTTACAATCCTGAATTTTACCTAACAGCATATCAAAACATCTATGCAAATCAAGGGAATATGACAGAGGGCAGTGACGGAAAAACGATTGACGGTATGGGAATGGAAAGGATTAACAAGCTGATAAACAGCTTAAAAGACCACAGTTACAAGCCAAATCCTGCTAAAAGGAAATATATTCAGAAGAAAAATGGGAAAATGCGACCTTTAGGTATTCCCTCTTTTGATGACAAACTTGTGCAGGAAGTAGCAAGAATGATTTTAGAGAGTATCTATGAACCGAATTTTAGTGACCTATCACACGGTTTTAGACCACAAAGAAGTTGCCACACAGCTTTAATGCATGTACAAAGCCATTTTACAGGCGTGAAATGGTTTGTTGAGGGAGATATTAAAGGATTTTTTGATAATATCAATCATCATACTATGATAAACATTCTTAGAAAACGCATTAAAGATGAATACTTTATAGGACTTATTTGGAAATTTCTCAAAGCAGGATATTTAGAAAATTGGGTATTTCACAACACCTACAGTGGAACTCCACAGGGTTCAGTGATAAGTCCGATATTATCGAACATATACCTAAATGAATTAGACAGCTACATTGAGGAATATATCGAGAAGTTTCATAAAGGAAAAGTGCGTGGCGAAAACAAAGAATACAAACGCATAATAAGTAAAATCGGCAGTCTAAAAAGAGAAGGTAGATACCGTCCCGAGAAATGGGCAAAGTTCACTGATGAAGAAAAACATAATGCAAAACTTCATTTAAAGGAACTGTACAACGAGTTGTATCAACATACTCGAACGAACCCAATGGACGAAAACTATCGTAGATTAGTCTATGTAAGATATGCTGATGATTTCCTATGTGGTGTGATAGGGAGCAAAGAAGATGCCGAACATATCAAAGAAGATTTAAAACATTATTTGTCAGAAAAATTACAACTTGAACTATCTGATGAAAAAACATTGATAACCAATGCACAAGAAAAAGCAAGATTTTTAGGCTATGATATTTGTGCATATGCAGACGGTGGATTTATCAAAGATAAGAATGGTAGAAAAATGAGGTCAAGAAACAGCAAAATCAAACTACTTGTACCACATGACAAATGGCAGAGAAAATTAACCGATTATGGTGCTCTAAAAATCAAACTTGACGAAAAAGGAAAAGAAAAATATCAACCTTTCCACAGAACAAATCTTATTCGCAATGATGACATTGAAATCTTATCGCAGTACAATGCAGAAATCCGTGGCATGTACAATTACTACAAACTTGCAAATAATGTAAGCGTACTCAATACTTTTGGATATATCATGAAGATGAGTATGTTTAAAACATTTGCTGCAAAGTATCAATCAAAAGTTAGCAAAATACGAAAAAAGTACGGTCGTAAAAAGTTTGGAGTAAAGTATAAGACAAAAGCAGGACTTAAAACAGCTTATTTCTATGACGGAGGTTTTCGCAAAGACAGAAAGAACATAGGAAAAAAAGAAGTAGATGTCATACCAAAAATCTACGGAAACACTACACGAACAAGCCTTGTTGCAAGATTAAACGCACATAAATGTGAATGGTGTGGTGCTGAAAATGTAGAGCTTGAAATTCACCATGTTAGAAAACTCAAAGATTTAAAGGGTAAAAAGGCATGGGAAGTGCGAATGATAGCAAGAAAACGCAAGACAATGGCTTTGTGCAAAGCCTGTCATGCCAAGTTACATGCAGGGAAATTAGACTGATAAGTAAATGGCGAGCCGTGTACATTGAGAGGTGTACGCACGGTTCTGAGGGGAGCGTTTGGAAAACTACCATAGTAATATGGCAAGTCGCTGGGTGCTTACCCTACTATCCAGACGGACTTTATACGGTGAATTCTTGGGTGATAGATACGTGGACACCAGTTGGAATGCTGTCGCTAAACTTGACAGATAACTTAAATATTGACGGAAACTTGTGGGATGATTGGCATATTGCCGTAAAATAAGGAGGATTTAATGAAATTTTTAACCAAAAATAAAAAAATATTACTACAAATACTGCTTTTTGTATGTATTTTCAGTATAACAGCATTCGCCGACGGAACTGGCGACGTCGCTGGCGCAGTAGAATCAACGTGGACCGATGCAAGCGCACAAATCAAGCAAGTAGTAAATAACGTGATTTTTCCGTGCATCGACTTAATTTTAGCAGTATTTTTCTTTACGAAAGTAGGTTTAGCGTACTTTGATTTTAGAAAATCTGGTCAATTTGAATGGACGGGCCCTGCAATTTTATTTGCGTGCTTGGTGTTTACGATGACGGCTCCGCTTTATATTTGGGAGATAATTGGCTTATAAAACCTAAAATTTAACACTATTACCAGTAGCTATTCTCCACAACCTGTGCTATACTGTTTGACTTAAGGAGAGTGATTTTAATGAACGAAAAAATAATATACAACCTATATC
>JAWXUP010000025.1:0-31918 GCA_044426345.1 Clostridia bacterium
TAGGGTTTTTTGGGTTTCGGAAATAACCCATCGGTTTCTTTGGGTTTTTCATTTAACCCATCGGTTTCTTTGGGTTTTTCATTTAACCCATCGGTTTCTTTGGGTTTTTCATTTAACCCATCGGTTTCAGATTTTAATTGATTAGGTCTGCCACCTTTTGAACCGTTTTCTCTATTTCTATCGCACTTTTGTTGATACTTTTTATAATCTCTGTCCATCTGCTTTTTGATAAAACTAAATGCCATCTTTGTCATACCCGATAGTTCAATTTCTGCTTGATTTGATGCGTATTCGAATATAGCTGTTAGTAAAATTCCTCGTTCTTCGTTGTTTAATAATTGCACATGTTCGTAATAGTCCATATACAAAACAAAACTTTTTTGCTCCATGATTCACCTACTTACTTTCTAGCACTTTTTTTAATTTTGCTTGATTTTCTTCGGTAGGTGTAGTTACTCCACGTTCCCAATTTTGATAAGATGTTAATGACACTCCAACAAATACAGCTACTTGCGTTTGCGTTAAGCCTCTTTCAATTCTGTTCTTTTTTAAATTCATTCTAAATCTCCTTTCTTCAATGTAATTATATTATACTTGTTGTTGTTATCATTGTCAACAAAAAAGTGCCAGTAGATTCAACCCCATTGACACGATTTGAAACGATAAAAATCAATGCTGTTTACCGATTCGGCACAATCAAATAATTTCCGCTAACAATCCTATCTGACTTCAACCCATTAACCCGAATTATTTCGTCCACCATCAAATCAATATTTTTATCAGTTTTTTCAGTGCAAATCGCACGGGATATGCTCCAAAGCGTATCGCCATACTCCACCTCGATTGACGTGTACGTGGTCGGGATTTGGTCGGGTTGTTCTTGGTCTGGTTGTTCTTGGTTTGGTTGGGTTAGTAGTCCAGTTGTTAGAAATATCAGCATTGTGCCAAGTGCGATTGTTAGTTTTCGTTTTTGATTGTTCATTTTAGTTTCCCTTTCTATAAATCAAATATTGTCATTTGTCCATCTAACTGAGAGGTTTCCAAACTCCCATTTGTTCGATAATATGTACTGTTTCCCACATAAGACTACTTCTTGTCTCTGAATTTTCATCTGCGCCTTTTTGTTTACCTGCAATGCTAAAATCTTGGCACGGACTTCCGTGTATTAGAAAGTCTGGCTTTAGATTGTAATTAACAACTGATTGCGTTTTATGTTTTAATTCTTTTTCAAACATAGCGTTGTATGATCTAACTGCTTTTTCGTCTATTTCAACATAATCAATTGACCTAACTGGTACACCGATATTTCTTAATGCGCATCTAGGTGCACCAATTCCACCAAACAATTCTAATATCTGTATCATGTGTCTTTATTCCTTTCCAACAAATCCAATATAACCCGACCAGTATCATCAATCTTGCAAAATTCAAACCGACACCCATACATTCGCTGCAAACTCAACATATTTTTTAGCAGTTTGTTTCCGTCTGTATTGCAATAACTACTTTTCCATGCCACCACGTCACGAATTCGCCCCATTCCTTGGCTGTTTTCGCAAATAAAGATTAATTGTATGCCTAGCGACTTTGCAAGCCTTAATTCACGTTTAAATCGTTTCGAATCGTTCGTGAGAATGTTCATTGCTAATTCGTCAAATTCTAATTTATGATCAATGGATAAAAAAGGGTTCAAATCGCTCATGTAATCGCCGACCTGCAACTTTTGAATCTTGTAGTCGATTTTGTTCGTGTCAAAATAGTTTTTGATATTTCGGTTTAATTTTACTGTTTTGGTTGTTTCTTTTTGAAATTGTTTTTCCCTGCTATCGACTAATATCATCTAATTAAATTTATCCAAACAAGGCAAGCTTTTTTGTTTGTGAAACAGTTGGTAAACTATGCGTGACGCTTTGTTAATAGTTACTACTTGCCTTGTTCGGAATCTCCTTTCTTAATTATTATCTTTAGTTGATTTATAGGAATAACCTTTCAACTTCAAATGTTCAGCCAACTCAAACAATTCCGTCTTAGTCAAATTAAGCACAAACATAGTATAAGTTTGATTTGCTTCTTTTTCAATTCGAATCTTCTCTGCTACTTCCTTGGCGATTCGCTCGACTTCTTCTTGCTCGATTCGTCTTGCTTCTGCTTTTTCAGCTTCAATTCTATCCATTTCAGCACGTTCTTCTTCCAACTCTTTTTGCATACGTTCAAATTCAATTTGTGCCAATCTATCTGCTTCTTTTTGTTTAGCTTGTTCTACTCGTTCTGCTTCAATTCGGATTGCTTCGTCTTTTTCAAATTGTGCTTTCTGTTCAGCAAGAAGTCTGTCACGTTCGATTTTTTCAATAGCTTCACGCTCTAACCTTGCTTGCTCTTGTTTAGCTTCTTCGATTAATCGTTCTTGCTCACGTTTGATTCGTTCAGCTTCGATTACTTTTTGACGTTCAGCTTCTAACTTTTCTTTCTCTATCATTTCTCTAGCGATTCGCTCTGCTTCTGCCTTGATACGTCTTTCTTCTTCTTCTTTCGCTTTGATTAATTCAGCTGCTGCACGTTCCTTTGCTATAATTTCTCGTTTCTGCTCTTCTAGGAGTGTAATAGTTTTGAACGCTCTGCCCAAATCCTTGTTGGCTTTGTAATCTTCTAAGGCTTTCCATGCAAATTCCGACCCAGTATCTCCAAGTGTTTTTACGTCTGTTCCAATTTTCGTAACATAATTATCTATGTCTAATTTGTACTGCTTGATTGTGTATGATACATTTAACATTTTTTCGTCAAACACGTCCATGAATACTGCGTACATTTCCAAACCTACCGATTTTGTTTGGAAATACTCAAATATCTTGTCTTTTTTCAGTGTTTTTCGCTTTGTGTCAAATTCTTCAATCTGCATCGCGATAGGTCGAATCGTATCGTCAACCACTCGCTTCAATTCTTTACATTGATTATCGAATTCCTCGGCGGGTCTCATGTATGCTTTTTTTGTTTCGATTCGTTTCGAATCAATCATGTTGGATAGCTTTCTAAGTTTAGCAGCATCTTCTTTTGCCATGATAAAATTATCCTCGGAATACACCAGGTCGGCATATTCTGAAACTTTTACTTTTAATTCTTCTCTTACTTGTTCGAAATTCCCAGTAAAGAAGCCTACTTTTTGTTCTAAAACGATTTGTAATTCTTGTTTTTCTGTTGACATAATTTAACTCTCCTCTTCCTTTCTTGATTCCATTCTTTCTTTCTCTATTTTCATGCAACTAACACATAGAAATCTACCACAGTTTCGTTTGCCGATGTCTGCCATTTCTTTAGCAGATTTAGTACCCATCGCTACGATTTCAGCCTTACAATCTTCGCAATAGAACTTTTCTAAGTTAGGCTTTTTATTCTTGATTCTGACTGCATCTACAACATCACCAAATGCCTTTGCCTTCTGTACACCTACAACAAATGCAAGACCAACCCAATCATCAATGTATGGTGTATTATGCACCTTAGAAATCATCTTACAATTTGCATTGTTCAGAACCATAGGTTTTTCGTTCTCTTTGAAATGTGCTACTGTACATGTTTCTTTTTTGCTACTAGATGGATTGTACACCTCTTCTTGACCAACTCTTGCTATGGTCAATGTTTTTTCTTCGTTCGGTTGGAATGAATACGCACCCATGTAATCTGGATTGTTTAATTTTTTCCAGTGTGTTTTTTCTACTGACATAATTTATTCCCCCTATTCTCCAAATAATGTTGTTTCTACGGACAATTCGCCCTCATATCCGTACCAATTACCACTCACTTTGCACTCATGATAAATTGAAATATACTCTCTGAATTTGTCATAACCTTGTTCAATAAATCCAGTGTCACACATGTAAACCCGAACTGCATAAGGTGGTTTCTTTTCTTGTGCGACAAAAGCAAATCCAAAGTTTTCAAATTCACATTGCATCAATCCCTCGCAGTACATACCTGCTTGCAAATCGTATCCGTACCTTCTTGCATCACGTTCAAAATGTCCGTCCTGGCACGATTGTGCTGACTTGTAATCTACTAATACGTTTAGTTCATCGTTGATCACGTCAGGTCTACACTTGCAAGATTCATTTGTGTCTGTGTCTGTCCAAAAGAAACTTTGTTCGATTCGACCGGTTAAAAGTTTTCTCGCTGTTGGATGCGCTGTGATAGCTAAATCCATTTGCTTGATTTCTTCAAATTGTGTTTCATCAATTATTTCTTTGTTTTCGTTGTTATCCATAAATACTGCTTTTTGTTCTTTACCGATTGTTGTTCGCAAATTGTATTTAGGCATAATCGCGAACTCATCGAAAAATGTTGATTTTTCTAAAATCCATTTGTGTGCAGCACGACCAAATGCAAACGATGCTGTATCTTCTTTCTGATTGTCTTGTTCCCACTTAAAATGCAATGGACTGGTACCAATTGTGTTTAATCTTGATTTACTGATTGCAGAATGTGAGTGGTATTCTTTATTTGTCATGGCTCGCACCTACTTCCTCAATTGCTATAATTCTAACATTGTTGAAATATGTATAGATTTCGTTATATCCATTAGGAAGTCGACAATTGTCTGTTTCGTAATTTTCAAAAGTCTCCTTGAACAGTTCTTCGCTAAGTTGAACGCATCCACTTGAACCAATTGCGTATACTCCAGTGAGTTCAGTTTCTTTCATAACTTTTTTGCACAGTCCAGTTAGTTGCATTAATTTAATTCCGTTTAATTTTTTCATTTCTTTTCTTTTTCTCCTTATATTGTTTTTATTTGACTTCATAAGTATAGCATACTGACGTGCGTAATGCAATAGTTTTTAATTAGTTTCTACATAAGTTTCAGCTAATTCGATTGTACTTTTCATTACTTCGCGAATCTGCTCACTTCTTAATATTCCAAGTTTTTTGCAAGCCTTGTTGTAATCTTTAACAAATCCACTTTTGTATTTAAAATTGATAGAACTCATGTTATTTCTGTCAAAAGTCCGTTGCGGTGTATATTTGTTCGTTGTTTCGTAATGAGACGAAAACTCCAACTCGTTCTCGTTTCCTTTCTTGTCAATTTCTATAACTTTATGATTAAACTTTCCTGCCCTAGCTGTAATTATGTCGTACACATCTTGAATTGCTCCAACTCTGTTTTTATCAATATTGAAGTGATCTGCAACCTCTTTTAATGTCATTGGAAGCGTTGCATTGCCGTTAGTTATTATTTTATACATTCATTTAACTCCTTTCTAGTTTTCTTCGAAACGCTGATAATATGCATTTCCGTCTTGCTGTTGTATTAATTCTTTTAACTCCGATTCTGTCAAATCGGGCATACCGTCAAACATATCATTGTTCCAATCATCTTCGTGCAGTTGTAAAAATTCTTCGTAGTTCTGACCGCCTTTTTCCATTCTAGCCATGTTGTAGCATTCGCGATTGATTATTCCTCTTGATTCTAGCTTATTAAATAAGTCCAAATAGCTATTAGCCGACTCTTTCCATGTAGTTACTTTGCTTACGCTTATTCCGCTCCAATTGATCATGATTCCCTCTTTTCTCGCCGTTATGCCGATACGTCAGCAGTTGTTATATGTTTTAAAAATCTTACAGTTCAATTACCCATTTGTTACCACTTTTCATTATAGCAACATTGACAAATTTATTAAATTCATTCATTTCAACCTTTATTTTTTCTACATCTTCCAATGAAATCATAAATTGTCCAAATACGAAAAATAATTCGTCACTTTCAATTTCGCTTTCTGTATAATAATCATCTAATACAACTAAGTTACGTACTGTTGTTGATTTGATCAATTTTTTTGTTATTCTCATTTTATTATCTCCTTTAATTTGTGTTAGTTTGTGATTATGCCTTCTTCGTTTGCGTCTTCGAAAACTCCGATTCTGCTTGTAACACCTGTAATAAAATGTGGTGCTGTAATTTCTGTATATCTATTTTCAAATTCTTCTAAATTTCCCATAAATACACAAGTTCTTGCTTTGTGAAATCCGCCCCAATTATCGTAGAGTACTTCGTTTTCATTTGCAAATTTGTTAATTAATCTTTTAAGTGCCAATTTTGTTCCGATTGTTTCTACTTCTTTTGCAAATCCTTCTGTGCAATATTGTCCGCTTTCTACGTATACTGTTACTTTCATATTATCCACCTTTTTCCTTTTTTGTTTGTGTTGTTTGTGTTTTGCTTATAACTTATTATAGCATACGCACAGCAGTATTGCAACACTTATTTTAAATATTTATTAAATAGTTTTCAAATAAAAATAGTGCAATCAGATTAAATCCAATCGCACTATAATAGTAGTTATTCAATTGTAATATACATAGCTTGCTATCTAATATTCTTTCAATATATCTTGCATTTCTCTGATTTTACGATAGCACTTTTCGAGCGATTCCGTTTCTTTGTAGTAGCAAAAGTTACTTTTTATGTCGATTTCTTTTGACATTTCGATAGATTCCATCATAAATTGTTCTGCGTGAGACAACTCTTGTTTAGCCATTTCTAGATATTTCAAGTTGTTTGTAGCTAAATAAACATGATAGTACTCTTTTGCTCCGTTTACTTCATCAGACATTTTGCACGATAATAATTCAATTTTATCTTTCATCATCATGCTTTGATACCTTTTAGCTTTCCAAGGAGCATGTTGTACATTTTTGGATTCATTTGCATTAAATCTTCAAAATGTTCCGACAACACATCGCTCAACATTCTCATGTGTTCAGTTGCTCCGTATTTGATGATTCTGTCCATTTCCGTATCAAGGTCGGTATCGCAATGATTGTGGTGGCAAAATCCTTTTTCTTCGCTGACAACTTTTGCAGAATGTGTATGGTCCTGGTATGTTGCGACTGCGACTGGTCCCGAATTAGTCATATGATCCAGTGCTTTTAATTCGCAAATAACATTCTTAGCTGTAACTTGATTTTCTTTTGTAATAGGTTTAGCCAATACAACCAAGTATTCTTTTTTTAATAAGTCCATTCTGTCTTGTATCATTTTTGAATCAAACACTATAAACACCCTCTTCCTTTTACTGCCTTGATTACTAAAAGTTGTGGATCATCTAAATAAGTTGCGACCAACACACTTCTGCATTGTAGTTTGCAAGGTCTCCAATATTGATTATTTTGAACCACTGTCAACTTAGTTGTTCCATCCGTGACAACAATTTGATTGCATTCGCTTTCTGCTGGTATTGATGTGTATATACCGATACACACTTTACTGCATCGACATAAATCAGTTAGTGATCCATTCGCTACAGTAACTGTTGTTGTTCCTTTCTCTGTTGCAATTGCAGTTGCTTTGATTAAACATCCACAAAAATTACAATTTCCAGTGCAATTTGCCATAATTTTACCTCTTTCTTTTTTGTTTTGATTAATTTAAATAAAAAGAGAATGGATTTATCGTCCACTCTCTTCTCTCACACTAAAAGTGGAATTATTCTTCTTTTTCTTTTGCAACACTAGAAGTGATTGTTTCACTTGCTGTTGATATCGCACTAGCGACACTTGGCATTGTTTCTTCTAAAGTTTCCATTCCAAATTTAACAGCTCCCTCAGCAATCATTCCCGTTGTGTTTGTAGCGGCTTTCAATACTGTTCTTCCCTTATCCGTCCCGATTAGCATAGCCAAACCAAAACCGATTAGGAATTCCCCACGCATACTAAGCTACTCCGAAACCGAATCCGTTTGATACCGGAATTGATTGTCCTGTTGTCACAAATCCTTGTGCGTAAAATGGTGGAGACATTGGCAATCCATCGATTCTACGATTCAATTCACAACAACAATCCTTATTTTGCATGAATAATGCAGTAAATTGTGCTGTAGCAGATTTTTCTTGCTCCAACGAATTGATTCTTAACTTCGCATCAAATAACTTTTCAGCTTGGTTAGCATCGTGAATTCTTGAAGCTTGTGCCATGATCTCGTCTTTATCATCTCTAGCGCGCTCTCTTGTCTTTTCAGCTTCTGTTTGAATTAGATTTTGAGTAGTTGCTGTGTTGATAATTGTTTGTTTTTCAACTTGGCAATTAGATGTGCCGTGACAATCTCCAACTGATCGAGAAATTTCTGCTGCTTCAACTCTGTTTCCGAATCCGTTTCCAGTAAACACGATAAAAAATAGGAACACTAGAATCAAAATCCCCCAAATACTTGTTTTGTTTTCGTCCATCTTAAATTCTCCTTTCAAAAGAATATTTATAAAAAGCTTTTCGCTAATTATTTAAGTCGGTTCAATCTATCAGATAAGCTTGAATTTGACACCACAGAACCATTCTGTGCGTTTGAGTGTGGAATTGAACCACTCGAACCATTTAACTCGCTAATAGCGCCTTTTAGCGTATCATCGTCAATTCCTAGTTTTTTCAATCCCATTTTTACAAGTGGATTGTTTGCGTAGTTGATAGCTTTGCCAAACGTTCCAGTACCACCATTTTCATTTATAATCTTTTTTGCTATGTCAGCAGTACCAGTTAATTCACCATTTTGAATAACTCCGTACTTTTTAGCCATTCCAATCGCTTCGTTAACTTTCGATTGGTTCACTCCCAACTTGCTTGCGATTCCTTGGATTTGGTTTAGGTTCATTTTTCGTTTCCCCCTGATCTAATTTTTTCGATAAACTTTCCATCATTAATAGTATTTTTCTATTTAATTCTTTTTGTTCAAACAGTTCCTTTTGCAAATCGGAATTGATTTCTTCTTGCGTTTTTGGACGTGATTCCAACCCAGCTTCAACCAATTTATCAAGATACTTTTCTTTCAAGTCAAAAAACTCTTCGGCTTTAGATGTTGCAAGTTCAGCATCATTTTTCATGCTCAAATATGCTTCTGTTGTGACTCCGACACATTCTTTTGAGCCATACATGTCGATACTAAATATATTATTTCCGTCAACAATTACATTCATATTAATTCGCTCCCTTGTTGTGATTTAATAAAATTGTACAACAAAAAAGAACACATCTAAATTGATTAGACATGTCCTTAAAGTTCTGTATTTGTGCTATATGTGTTTGAACAGCTGTTCTTGTGAACGATATACCCTTTTCTTGCATTGATCAATCGATAAATTAAATTCATCTGATAGACATTGAAATGTAACTCCATCTAACAATCTACGTTTCAACATGGCACGATTAATCTCGTCATGTACCCATTCTTCAATTAATTCAATCCACTCCGTTCTAGATTTGTCATTTACGGATTTTGACAACACCATCACCCCCACAATTTTTGCAAGCCTTGGTACCTGACTTTGATTTTTTTGTTCTAGTTTTGGTTGTTTTGGTTACTGTCTTGGTCGCTCTTGCCATCAAAGTTTACCTCGCCATCTTCGTTTATAACAGCATTACCATTTCCATCACCAGTATCGGATGTATAGGTTGTTGTTTCAGTAACAATCGAATCTTCGAAGCTCATTTCATATTGCATCCATAAAAAATTACTAGCAACAAGAAGAACAGTAAGTAATAGTGTTACAAAAAAATGTCTTTTTTCTCTTCTTTCAGTTCTTGCCATTTCACTTTCATGCACAATGTATGGTATTGGAGATAGTTCGCTTTCTATCTTTTGTAATTTTTCGTTTATGCTATTCATACTACTCCTTTTCGAGAAATTCAACCCTTTTTTCAATTCCGTCAATCCTCGTGTTGATTTGGTCAACATTTATCGTTTTTACATCTTTTTTAATTTCAGCAACATCTTTTTTAATATACTCAATGTCGCTGTTTAATTTTCCTTGCTTTTCTGCTTCTTTTTTTGTTCCGTTTTTTTGGCCCATCATGTAAGACAACATCGAAATAGTTATGCCGAAAACAGAAATTATAATAGGAATGTAATCCACGTGATCACCGCCTTGTGTTTTTTCTTTATTATAATGTAAAATCATACGCTTGTAAAGATAAAACGGAATCCATATTTATCAGAATTCCGTTTTTTATAAATTCATTAAAACAGCTTATTTACTTCTTTTTGAACCTCATCTGCATTATAACCAGCAAGTGTTAATCTCTCCACTCTGGTTGTTCCAGTTCCCCATGTAGACCAGCGCGAATCTGAACAAGTTCCGTTGTAGATTTCTTTTGCGATTTCCGCATTGCTCTTCAATGAAGCTGAAGCTGAAGCTGTTGTTGCGGCCGTTCCTGCGCTTGTCGTAATGTAAGTATCAAAGCCTGCTGCTTCTAGCTTTTGTGCCTGTGCTTCTGCATTCGCCTTGATGCTATAGGCCCCTACTTGGATTTTGTATAGTCCATCCGCTTCGACCATGTAAGTATCAAATCCTGCTGCCTTAACCTTTGCTAGTTGCGCGTCTGCATTATCTTTCTTACTGAAAGCTCCAGTTTGCACCCTGTAGAGTGTGCCAGCTGTTGTTGTGCCTGTGGCTTCGCTGGCATTAAGTAATGCATTTACGTCTGCTGCAATTTGTCCGTGTAAATTATAGAGATAATCGCCTGGGCATTCTTTATTTGCAAACCATCTGTGTACTGTCATATTTTGTTTTGATACAGTTCCAATTAAATCCTTGTCGCCTTGCCACTTTAATCCGCCTGCAAGTGCTGAATTTCGTTGACAAATATCTACAAGTAATTTCACAAGTGCATTGTATGCCACGTCTGTAACTGCGTATGGTGATGTTGTATCCGATGCTACTTCTATGGTAATCGCTCGGTGGTCATTGCTTGAGCTTGACGTACACCAGCTTCTATCCTTTTCCTCCACACCGATTGCGATGCTTCCGTCTTTTCCAACTGCATAGTTACAGCTTGCGTTTCGTGTGGACGGCTGGAGGTAGTCTACGGTTTGTTGCGCTGTCCATTGAGCCACGACACAATGAATTGAGATTGTATCAATCGTTCCTGTTCTAGGACTGGTCTTGTTTGCACTAATATTTGTGTATGTTGCTAAATCTGAATTACTCATTATTCACATCTCCTTTTTCATTAAAATCAATCATGCTTGCTGAACCATCGCTACCAAAATTAACACTTGCAAGTGAAGATAACACTGACAATATTGTAGCTAATCCTACTGTAGATGCAATCATTAACCAATCCACCTCACCAAAACTAACACTTGTTCCTATTGTTGCAATCGCTACTTGTGCTGATGTCTTTATCGCACGCTCCATCATGTCCATTGTCCATTCTTTCATCTAAATACCTCCTGTTTCTTTAGATTATACTACTGCTTTATATTTTTTGTAAAGGCTTTATTTTACAACAATTTTGCCACTTCATCCCGAATATCACTCGGTACATCCTCTAACTTAATCACTCCCACGCGAACTAGATTCACGTATACTTCCACCATATCAAACTACCTCGCTTTCACTTACTTGACGGTAATTGGTCAGACAGACCTTTAAATCCATTATACTGCATATCAAAGATATGTGGTATAAAGTAGTAGTTTTATGGAGCGTAAATAAAAGCCATCGTAACAGTTGCTGTTCCAGTATAGAGTTCCGCGTTGTCTAATCGTCTTGCACGAAGCGCCACAGTTTGACTATCGAGAACTTCTGTGCTAGTAATCACCGTCACGGACGCTGTCAGAAATTGTGCGAAACAGTATGTTATCCCTTGAATAGTTGGCGGACTAAACTCCGCCACTCCATCTGTGAACGTGATGGATAGAGTGGTCAGTCTCAAATTTTGTTCGTCGTAAATTTTGTTGGATAAATTACCATTTAACTCAATAATGTTAGCTTCAACACTCTCGTTCGGAACTGGTAATTCATCATTTGACATATCACCTATTTTAAGACTATTATCATACGCTATTTTACCTCTATCTCCACGATATGCCGTTTCTGCTGTTTCCCCTAATGCAATCGAATCTGAGATTACTACATATCCAGTACCGCCCCATCTGTAAGTTTTATTTGTATCTAACGCAATATAAATTTTACCACTCTCACCTGTCGATGGAAATGCACTTACATTTTCATATTCTAGCACGTCGTCAACGTATGATGGTAACTGAGATACTGGCACTTTCCCTTGTACTAAATCAGCTTTTAACGCGATTTTTGCATCAATATCACCTACTTCGCTTAATGCTTTTTCTAGTGCTGTAAATTCGTCTGTAGATTCTATCGCGTTCGCATCAACTAGTGTTTCTTTAACGTCTATTTCAAAGAAAAACGAAGTAACTTTTTTCTCCCCGTCTGCTAGCTCTATTTGACATTTCACTAAGCCGTGCTCTGCTAGTATTTGCGTGGTTAAATCCACGACTACTGCATTGCCTACAATCGTACAATCGTTGTAGATTTTTAATTCGGACGGCTTCACAGCATAAATTCTGGCTGTGTAGGATGCATCCACTGTAATGTCAGCCATGTTGCAAACAAGAACGCGACCGCTATCTGCTTGTGTCGCTGTTATTTTTTGCTTTATTGCATTTTTTGAACTATATACAAATATATTTTGATTAATCATTGTTCTCCTTTCATTTTTAGCAACTGTTTTAGTTTGTTTCATTTTTTTACAATGCAGCTAACTGACTTTTTAGCATTGCATAGTCAATTGATGAGATTTTTCCGTCACCATCAAAATCATAATGGTTAATCATTGCGTCGTTTGGTGTAATCGCACCCATGATAATCTGTTGCACAACCCCCAAGTCTCCATAAGTATATATATTTGTAATGCCATCGGATTGAATTTGGGTGCCATTCGGACTAACTAAAGCGTTATCTGTAATTTCCCAACCGCCAACATTACCTGTTGTAGCTGTTATTTTACCTGATAAATCAGCATTTGTTGCCTTAATTCCGTTCATTATAACTTCACCAGTTGACAAATTTATAGAAAACTTCCCTGCCCTATCCGATATCATTCCAGTTATCAGATAATCTGCATTGATTGCTTCAAAATTAATTGCAGTACCCCAAACCCAATCCGTATCGTCCTCGTTTCGAGTTTTGGCAATTTGAATCCCTTGCGTGCCTATTGACAACGCGCCAAACGTTGGACTTAATTCATTCACATCTTCAAAAAGTATTGCTCTAACGTCTTGTGTTTGTGCTACTGTTTTTTGCGCAAGCAGAGAAACGTTCATTAAATCGATCATACCCTTAATCTTCTCGCTTTGCAATGTTCCGTCTGCATTCGTTAAATCTTCTAGCTTGTTCGCGTAATCAGAATCGTTGGAGATAATATCAATAATGTTGTAATTGTAGTCCC
Organism: Clostridia bacterium; assembly: GCA_044426345.1. Lineage (GTDB taxonomy): Bacteria > Bacillota > Clostridia > Oscillospirales > Butyricicoccaceae > CAYJLC01. The sequence goes on from JAWXUP010000025.1 coordinate 13,225, forward strand.
CTAAATAGATTTTATTTACTTCGTCATTTGCGTTATCATACACTATTTGAGTGACTCTAGCCTTTGTCGAAATTCCTAAATCTTTGTTGTGGCATTCGATATAATCGCCTAGTCCAACACTTGAAAGTGATGCAATGCTTTTATATTCGTCCGTGTTGGCTAAATCTGCAAAATCGATATCATAACTTGCTGCTGGCAAATCTATGCCATTATCATACTGTTCTGCGACAGCCAAACGCATAGCAACATATAGTTCTTCTAGCGTGTTGTAGCCTAATTCGTCACCAGTGCAATCAGCTTGTAGTTTTAGTTCTTCGAATTTCACTTCTCTATGGTAGATTTTTTGAAATTTGCCTATGTTTGGACTGTCGATAAACACCTCGGGAAGCATGTAGCCATTGAAAGACAGCGGATAAATTCTTGTTGCTATTTCTTCCGTATTAATTCTTGCGTTTATACCTAGCATATTGTAGCCTAGTTCACAGCGAAAGCCATTGTCAGAACCTATTTCGTTGTTGATAATAACATTGTAGTTGTCGAAATACGCTTCGCCACCTAGAGTGTTTATAAACGACGTTTCGCTTTCGTTGAATAGTGCCGACATTAGATTTCTTCTTATGATATAGAAGGTTCCAACAGTCATAATATTTGACTGTCCAGTATAAGTTGATTGCCCGCTAAGCAGTGAATCTAATGCGCCTTGACCGTTCGCCAACGTTGGGCGCTTATCTAATATGAAAAGTTCGTCCTCTGAATCGAAAAATATCGGCCGTGCAAATCCAGTTATAGTTGTTAGGGTTTTTTCTGTGTCGTAGATTCGGTATAGCTGTTTGTCTTTTTGAAAGTTTGGAACGCGTATTACTGATTCATTCACTAGGTTTTTATACACATCTTCGGTGTCAAGTGGGATTTCTATAGTCAATTCCCACGCACCATTTAGCGTGCTTTCGCTTTCGCACGAAATTGGCATTAATTGGAAGTCTGCCAACTTCGAAAAGTCGGCATTTCCTAATTTGTATAATTCTATCATTGTATTTCTCCCCACATTGGAACAACTTCTATTGTAAATCCGTCACTGATTGATAGAGAGTTAGATCCATTCAATAAATAAAAATCCTCAAAATCAAAATAATCAACACTGCTGTTAATATTCTCGCCCTCGTTATTGTAGATAATGCGTTTTTCTGTGTCTATCGTGACAGAAGTTGATATGTTTACATTTATTTCTGTTTCGTTCACACTAAAAGTCGCGTAACCCTCGCCTAGAAGCTTGTATATAGGCTTAGAACGTTCGAACGGATTCAGTATCGCATCTTCTACTGTTATAGTGCTAAAAGCACTTGTATGAAGCTTGTAAGCACTGGCAACGAACGTAATAACAAAAGATGCAACAAGTCCGTTTGCTTCTCCAACCTCTGAAATAATTATATTTTTCACTAGATAAGAAAACTCTGAATCATCATCTAGCGAAAGGTATTTGTTGGGTACAAGCCACTTTCTAACCTCTCGCATGGTTGATTTAACCTTGTCTTTTTCGCACGTAAACCAACACGACAAAAGGATTTCCAAATCACTGTATACACCCATGTGTTTGTATTTGCTCCCATTCGTACTAGGTATATCGTAAGAAGTAACCTCTTCCTCTGCAATTGGAATGATCGGCCGTTTCTTAATGTTCAATCCATAATTCAAGCTACTTTCTCCGTCATACGAAAAACTGTATGTATTTATCATGCTCCTACCACCTTTCTCGTAGCGTTGTAATCGCTTGTCATTTTTTTGTATACTCCGCTAGCAACAGTAGAGCCGACCTTTGTTGCGTCCATGTAGATATCTTGACTATGACCCTTAAAAGCTTCTATTAGCTCGTCTAGCTTGCTCGATACATTTTGCGTTGAGCTTGTAGAATTTACGGCTAAGCTTGAATTGATAGTAGGCTCGAGATCGTACACTGTAGGTATTGCATTTTCCATGTCTTTTGACACATCATCCATCGAATCAACAAATCCTACTCCAACACCTTGCCCCAAGAATTTACCTACCTCATCCCTAAACAATGTAGATGGCGATTGTATGCCAAAAAGGGATTTAATTTTATCCGTTACCCCACCAACAAAACCACTGATTTTGTCGTAGAGCCATGTCGTAACATTGGATATACCGTTCCACAATCCATATATCAAGTTTTTGCCAACCGAAAGCAATGTGCTGCCACTAAGAAGGTCTTTCACTGTAGAAATAACACTGTTGACGAAATTTCGAACATTGGTAGTCATTGTCGACACCATCGAACTAACTCCACTCCACAGATTTGTCACAAATGTAACCCCTGCTTGCCACAGACCACTAAGCCAACCTATAAGGCTTGAAATTATATTGTCAACCCACGCTTTAAAATTGGAATTCAACTTTTGCAAAGCTTCGGGTATGGTTTCTGTAAAAAACTTAACAACTCCATCTACAAATGACGTAATCGCGTCACCAATTGCAACAAACATGTTTATTATAAAATCTCTAAATCCCTCGTTTGTATTCCATAAATATACCAGTGCTGCTATAAGTCCAGCTATTAACGCGACAACTATTCCGATTGGATTCGCTGTCATTGCAGCATTCAATAGCCATTGCGCGATTGTCATTGTTTCCGTTATGGCTTTGTAAGCAGTCATTAATGCTGTAATATCTCCGATTATTTTAAATGCGGTAAAAGCTGCAACAACACCGACCAAAATCGGTATAATCGTTTCTGAATTGTCATATAAAAAACCAATAGCAGCCGAAAATCCATCAATAAATACAGTGACTGTCTCTAGTATTTCTGGCATATTATCGTTTAGATAATCTCCAAACTCTTGCAATTTTGGTAGGACTGATTCGCCTAATGGTAATAAAATTCCTGTTTCTAAATTTCGCTTGATTCCTTCGAATGCTTCACCAACGCTATCATATTTCACGTCATTAATTTCATCTAGTGTATCTTTGGTCGCATCAATCTCTCCTTGCGTGTTTGTAAGTGCTGTAATTGCATCAACTCCCAAATCTTCCCACATTGTTCCAAACAAGGCAACTCCCACTGTGTTTTGTTCCAGTGGATCTTCCATGGATGTTAAAGCGTCAAACACTGTTTGTGATGCTTCTTGTGCAGAATCTCCGCCTTGTGCGAATTTGCTGAAATACTCGTCTGCGTTTAACCCTAAGGATTCAAACGCTGCTGCGCTTGTGTCGCTTTCGTCTTTTGTCCTAATGCCAAATTCTTTCATGGCATCGCCAAGTTTATCAATATCAAACACACCTGCATCTGCTCCGTTCGCTAGCATATTGAACATATCTTCAATATCAAAGCCTAAATCTGCGAAATGTACCGAATATTCGTTGATACTGTCTAGCAAATTTCCATTTGCATCTAGTCCACTTTGCGCTCCTTGCGCCAACAAATTAAATGCTTCGTCAGAAGTTACACCAAATTGACCCATTAACATTTCTACTGAACGAATTGAATCCGTGACCTCGTAACCGAAAGTATCGCGAAGTATTAAAGCTTTAGTTGTTAGTTGCTCCAATTCATCACCCGTTGCGCCAGTCTGCTGTGTAACGATCGCCATCTGATTTGCGATATCTTCGAAATCTTCGCCAAAGTTGTTGTTATAAATATTAAGCATGGTGTCGTTTAACGCTTCCATCTCGTCATTTGTCGCGCCCGTCTGTGCTTGCAAATTGTTTTGTGCTTTCTGCAAATCATCTGAATAAGTAATGACTTTTGTAAAGCCTGCCACCACTGCTGTAAAAGTCAGAGCAGCTTTAATTTTATTACCCACAGATTCAAAGGTACTCCCTAAACTTGTAGCACTTCCCGAAGCACTAGATACGCTTTTTGTATACTCCGAATCGTCAAGGGTTAGCGTTGCGAATAAATTAAATAAATTCATATTATTTCCCTTTCAATTTATTTTTTAAATCCGTAATAATCTCTTCTGCCGTACGTGTCTCTTCGATTTCTTCAGCAAAAAATAATTCGTAAAAGCCTTTTTCAAATATGCCGACATGGTCTTTCGTATTAACTTTTCCGTAAAATTCACATGTTTGCATAATTCGTAATTTATAGACTTCTTCTTTTCTTTTTTCTAGCAAAAAAGGCTTTAGATTTCTCATAAAACCTTTAATTGTTTTGAATTTTGTTTCAGCCAATAAAATCTTTAGTTCTCCACGTTCGATTTTACTTGCTGTTTGAAAAAAAGCATCAGTTCTTTATCAGAAAATGCCTCATAGCCATCTAGTAATGTTTTGATAAGTAACTGTGATTTAATTTCTTGAACCGATTTATCTGACAAAATCGAGATAATCTTGTACATTTCCTCGCGTTTCGATTTAAGCAAGAGTTTTACAAGCACTTTTCTTTTTGACCATAATTTAGATATTGCTTCTTGATTCGTGATATTCTTTTTAGTAAATACAGATGTGACTGTTGACAGTTCCGATACAAATTCGCTATCGCTCATGATATCGTCAATAATATCAATCAGCTCGCAAACAACGTCCATGTCTTGGTCTGTTTTCATTTCTGAAATTTTCATGCTTTAACTCTCCTTATTGTGCTGATTCTGCTTCTGCATCTGCTACCCAAAAATTCATCGGAATAACAGTTGGTGTTGCAATCGAACTGTGTCCAGTCATAGTTAATGACAATTGACCTTTACCATTTTTAGTAGTTTGAATTGCAAAACCCGAATCGGATAAAGCATCTACTAATTGAATCGCTACCATTCCACCACCTTTTAAATCACCAACCCACCAAATGTCATTGAAGTCAGTGCCTTCCAATTCTGAACGCGGTGTAACTTTTCCAGTAGCCACTTCAATGTCGGCAGCACCGATTGATAATTTGATTGTTTCGGCAGTAACTCCAAACAGTGTAGCTGTCATTTGGCAAACGTAACTTTCGATGTCTTTCAACTCTTTTGTGTTTAGCGGCGCATTATCTACATCCTCGCCCAAATCGACAAAAGTTGGTACGCAAGTTGCATTGATACCGCCAGTTGTAGCAGAAATAATATCTGCATCATCAACCTCTGTTGCACCAGTTGGGTCAAAATCGCTTAGTAATATACCTGCGTTAAATTGCATTGTCTTAAATGCATCACTCTTTACCTTATTAAATTTGTAAGCCATAATTTTTAAATCTCCTTTTCTATTTTGTGAAATCAGTTTCAATTATAAAGTTGACATAACTTCCGTCAACTCCCTCTTCTTCCAAATCTTGCGCGAACGGACTCCCTTTATACAGTGTAACAATTCCGTGTTCACTTTGCAAATTAATTGGTAAGTTTTCCCCAATTTTATCAACAACATCTGTAATACGTTGATAACTATTGTTTTGATCATAAATCCTAATCGCGATAGGCTGTTGCTCGCCAAATTCAGTTGTGACAACATTGTAAATAACATACGGAAATGGTGCGCCTTGTGGTGCTTCGTTCCGATACACTTTGAATGAACTATCTAGTCCGTTCAAATACGAAAAAAGCAACTCTTGTACTTCTCTATACATTCGGCAACACCTCGACTACTTCTGCTTGGTACTGGTGCGATTTAACACGAGAACTAGCCTTAGATGGTGTGTCAATTTCCTCGCTTGTAATTCGCATGTATCTGCCCTTGTACTTGATGTAATCGTTTCTGTCAAAATTAATACTATCGCTACAAATCAACACCCACAATTCGCCTAGTTCTTTTTGTGTCGCAATGGATTGTTCAAATGCTGATGCTCTTTCGATTACAACCGATACAGTGATTCCCTCAGTCCATTTCTTTTTCATTCCACCCAATTCATCTTGAACAAATTCTTTATTCATTACGATTATCTCGTTTTGAAAATCTTTAAGTGCCATATAGTTTCCCCTTTCTAAATCTCATTGATTGAATAATCTAAACCATCCACATAGTCATGAACTGAACCATCTTTAACTCTAGCATCATAATTCAACACACCACTTTCGTAGAACTTAACAGTTATATCCACTTCTGATACTTGTGGTTGTTGATTTTTACCCATAAGCCTTAATTGTAAGAGTTCCGTTGTCAGTAAATAATGTATTGACACCATCTAGTGCTGAAATCGTAGTTGGAACGTTAGCTTTGAGTGTTATGGTTTCGCCATTGTATGGTTCGTAAGGGTGTTCTGTTGAGCCTAGTGTCAAACTGTTTTGTTCATAACTCCATTCTGAAATATAATCGCTCCCTAAACCTTCTGGGTCGTTCGCTTGACATATACCAAAACTACCGCTTTCGCTCATTTGAAATTGTTTGGCAATTTCTACGACTTCTCCAATAGGCGGTAAAGAATCTGTTATGGCTAAACCTTTATAATAATCACCTTCTTGAATCCAGTATAAGGCGGAATCAGTCCTATCCTCGGTTCTTTGTATCAGTGTCGATTTAGATTTGAATGTTATATCTTTTCCTTTTAAAAAATGACCGCTCCAAAACCACGTACCCCATCCACTTTTAGCTGTTAACACAATCATGTTATTGGACGTGTCTACTCCGTGGGGCCATCCAGTTGTACCTATTGTTTTTATATCAAGCAAATTCCTACCACACCTAGTAAACTCACAATCCTCACTAGCTGTTACTTCAAATTCATACAGACTATTATCTGCGTTTTCGAATTGTTTGATGTCTACGTTCTCGTAGATTAACGGATTTTCATTTTGCAACAACAACGCACTTGCTACTGCAAAAAATGTACTCATGATACCACCTCTTTGATTTGCACAGATGTTAATACTAAAACCATGCTGTGTATAACACCGATATACTTAGTATTTCCTTTTAGATGGATTGTATTACCATCAACTTCAATTCCATCTACTACCCCCAAATCATCAGGTATTTCAAAGACATTTGCATCTCCATCAGCTGTGGTAAAGTGCAAGAATGCATCATATGGACTACTTTCAATTTCCGTAAGTGTGATACGTGTTATTGGATTGTTCCATGTGTAAACATGACTATTTAAAATCTCTGGAACTGTTTGTGCAGTTTCGTCGCTAAATACTGGAATTAAAATACCGACCTTTTGCGCTAGTTGTTCTTCTAAATTTTTTATAACTGTTGTGAGTAAAGACAACGCAACAAGTGTATCATTGTTTAGCAATAATTGTGCTAGAGATATCGGTGTATCGTCTACCGTTGAAACAATTGGTTTATTATTCTTTTGATATATCGCTAAATCACTATCTACCAACTTTGCATCTAATTCAGCTACTAATTCATCAGTTAAATGACTTTTAGATACTGCTCTATTTTTCAATACTGCACTGATTATATTATCAGCAGATATATTGATTTGAATATTATCGCCGTCTAGTCCAGTGTAATCATCAATTAAACCACTTACTGGTATTCTTATTTCTTCGCCACTTACCAAATTTAATACAAGTTCTTTTGTTACCTCATCATAGCTACCACTCGAAACGATGTTTTCGATTGGTAAATCAACGACTTGTATCGTGCTGTTTTGTTTCGTAAATGTCAAAACACCAGTAGATTCATTGTAGCTAACATCTTTGATATCTGTATCAACTTTGTTTTTCAACGTTACAAGCTGTGCATTATTATATGCGATTGCTGTATTTGCTGAGTCTAGTTCATCGTCTAAATCTTGTACAGTTACTGCCAAATCGTCAACATCTTTATCAATCAATTCAATAGCAGTTGCGTTGTTTATTACACCTTTTTGCGTGTCTGCTATCTCTTCTCTGATTTCTGTATCATCATAAGCTGTACCACTTCCACCCGATACTGGTATAGTGAATTTCAAATTGATTATATCGTCTACAATCGTTTTTTCTACATCTACATCTGTACCTTGTACTGCCGATACCCCCATTTCCAATACAGACCGTTGTATCATTTCGCCATAACTTTTTGTAATCGGTACTGGGTCGCTACCAATTTGAGCAGTTCCGTCAAAAACCTCAACAGATTTTACTGTGGTTGTTCTGATTATTCCATTTTCAACTCCTCGAACCGATAAGATAAATGGTGTAGCATCTTGCAACATTTCGGTTGGGACTTGTACTGCTTGGGTCAATATCGGCTGTTCGATGCTAACATTTCCTTTTTGAAATACTGCGACTTTAACCATATTTTGCCAATTGTCTGTAAAGCTAAATCGAATACCATAGTCAGCTACTGAATTGCTTGTAAAGAAATCAATACCCGACAGTATGATCATATTATTATTTACTACTGCATTTTTGATCAGCATCTTTCACCTCGCATATAATCTCGCTAATTGTTTTCGGTAACTTCTTGAATTTGTTTAATTCGCTTTTAAACATATACTGCCAACCTTGTTTACCATCTACTGTTGCGATCGAATAGCTGTAATTCGGTATACTCTCGCTAGTCAGTGCAGATACTGGATTGTCTTTCTCGTACTGTTCTAGCTTATCAGATAATTCCAAAAACATTCGATTCGGCGCAAGTTGCACTATGTAACCTCGGAATGTTTCGTCAGTCATCGTGGCATCCAAGCTTGTCATTGTACCGTCTGAACTTGTAACCTTATACACTCCATCGTTAAACGTACTCATATTGATTAATATGTATGAATTTAGTGGTAATGTCATATCGGTAAGTATCACTCCGTCTTTAATCGTGAACGTTTCGAACTTTTTCCAAATCGGAAAGTAGTTAGAACATTCTTTCATTAATTTTTCTATAAACATTTTGTTCCTTTCCAAATAAAAAAGAGTAGGGCAACCCCTACCCTTTTAAGGTGTAATCTATTCTGATGTTGATGTAAAATCACAAGTTGCAACTGCAATTGCTCCTGCTCTAGTAACTTTTGCTCCGTAAACGTGCAAACCTTTCATTGCATCACTGAAACCTTTTTCAGGTCTGTATGCTTCTGTTTCTAAAATTTGCTCTGCGTATGTACAGCTTCCATCATATGACGCAATTACTTTGTACTTAGCATTTGATGTATTTGGCACGTTGTTTGAAATGTAGATATCAAATCCAGCTGCTCTCGCTACTGCACCATCTTTTAATCTGCTTTCTGCATTTGTACCAGTTCCACCTGCAAATCTTAAATCCTCTAGCATAAATCCCTCGTATTCAGGTGGGAATACTACCCATCTGCCAACCTTTGGAACATCTGCTTTGTCCATTGCTGTTTTCATTTTGATAAGTGTTGTATAGGCATTTTCCGATGTAATCACAAGCGGTGCTGCAGTTGTTCCCAATCCAGTTGTGATTGTTCCAGCTGCTAAGATGCCAGCCAAGTATGTATCTGATTTATCAGCAAATCCGTATCCAGCCGATGCCGATGCTTTTTCCATCAATGGAGCTGCGGCTTGTACTGCATCAACGTCTTTAATTTTAACATTAAAATATTTGTGCTGTGAAATTGTAAGTGTGTGATCAGTTGTCTCTAATTCATCTGCATCATCGATTGAATCAGTTGTTTTGTCGTAATCTTTAATTTCGACCTCTCCTACCGCATTGATATGGACTGTATCGCCCAATGCTTTAATTTCGCCCTCGTAATCTCTGTTTACCAAATTTGCATAAACATGTGCTGTTGTTAAATTATCTAAAATTCTAGCACTCCATAACTCTGGAATAAATGTTGCAATACTCATTATTTTAATCTCCTTTACTCTGCGCTCGTATCAACTAAACCTTTTGCCCATGCTTCGTTAATTTCCGATGTGGTCATTTCTTTTAGCTGTGCGCGACCAATTTTAGAATCGCCACCAGTTTGTACGATTCCTTTTACCTTGTTACCATCTGTTCCCGTGTTTACAATTAAATCTGCTCTGCTCGTAGATACCGACTTAATCGCATCATCTAAACCGACTATCTCGCCTTTATCGTCTAATTTAACATTTTCAAATGCCTTATCTTTAGCCAATAAATCCAATACACTATCACTAAATTTAGCATTTTTCAACGCGTCTGAAATCGACTTGTCTAGTTTCGTTTTAGCTTCTTTCCCCTCAACCTCTGCTTTGTAGTTGTCAAATTCTGTTTGAATTCGTTTGGCTTCTGTATCGTCTTTGGGCGGGTCTTGATTTTTCAAATCGTCACGTTCCTTTGTGACTGTTTTCAAATCATCTTTTAATGTATTGTTCGTAGTTTTAAACTCTGCTACACTTTCTGTATGCTCGTCAAAAATCTGATTCAATACATCTTTTGGCACAACTACCTCTGCACCTTTTAAAATCTCGTTAATTGTTTTTCTATCAAATGCCATATTTTCTGTTCCTTTCACGGTTACAAATTCGCTTGTAATTTACTTGATACCAATTTTACAATATAGTTTTGAAAAAATCAACAACAACTTATATATTTCCTTTCAACACTTCTTCTGCTAAATCTTTATATTCCTGTTTGTATTCTGTCAATGATGCAGACAGAAAAGGTCTTGCTTTCATCTTGCTGTTTCCTATCTCTATATATTCTGCATATTCCACATTTGTTCCAACAAATAATTGACCATCTTCAGCCTTTTTGTTTATATAGTCATTTGCTTTGTTTTCTTTGACTTTTTTTGTACTTTTCTCACTTCGTTCTGATGTCGAAAAACTCATACTACCACGCAATCGACCAGTATCAACAATACCAGTACCGCCTCTTGCATTTTTGTGTCTGTTTGTAATAATTTCAGTAACTCGCTTTAACCACTGCAAACCAATTGCATACATCATTCTTTCTTTCGCTTCGTCATAATTCGAGTAAAATTCTTTCGAATTGTTCTCAATTTTAAAATCCAATCCCATTATTCTTCCCATGCTTTCTCTTCTAAATTAAATTCTCCACTCATTAATTTTTCCAACAGTACGTCTCTAAGTTCTGCTAAATATCTATTTTCTTCTGTATTCATAAATACTATGTGCTGTTTCCATGCGTTCAATGCAAAAGTTAGTAAATGTGAATGTGTTTCCTTGCTTCCGTTTGAAAACGTCATTTCGTTTTTATTTTTCGTTAGTGTAATATGATTTTCTTTTTGTATTGTTTGAAATTCGTTGTTTTTTAAAGTTTTATTTAGTTCATCGAAAAAAATATCGTTTTTATATAATGAGTTTTCAAACCCTAAACCTCTTGCTGTTGTCTCGTTTATAGTCAATTTACACGCATTTTTCAAAGATATACATCTATTCAAATCGGACACTATATCGTTTATATTTCTTCCATTAATCTTCGTTTCAAACTCAATATATCTGCTTGGTGTTAATATGTATTCGTTTTCAGCAATCGTTTTCAAATCAACGCTTTTGCATTTTTCAACTATATTTTTATTATTAGCTATCATTTCACATACTTCATTCATTGTTTTTTCAGAAATAACCTTAACTTCTTTTTCATAAACTCTATTAGTATGAGAATTTCCACCATATTGCCCTTTCTGCTCCCTTATTTCAATATCGTAACTTTTTCTTAAATCCACCATTTCTACATAATTGCTAATTTTATTTTTGTTAAAAACAATTAAGCAAGTCGGTATATTCGTACTTTCAAACATTTTATCAGGAAGTATAATTACAGATTCTATCAGATTGTCAGAAATTATCTTTCTTCTTATATCTTCTTCTTTTTTATTTGTTGTTGTTAACACTCCACATGGCAATACAAATACTGCTTTTTCTTTTATTTCGTCTAGTGCTGTTAATATAAAAGCGTAGTTTGCATTGCTACTTGGTGGCACTTCAAAACCTAAAAACCTTGATTGTGCATTTGCCATGATTGGAATGTTCCAACCGATATTGTACGGTGGATTCGATATGCAACTAGAATATTTTTCTAATTTTTCTTGCGTTTCTTCTACTTTTGCAAATTCTTCACAAGGTATGACTTTGTACACTTTTAGTATCTCTTTTGTTAACACATCTTCTTGATATACCATCGCATCTATATTTCTTATCGCTAGATTAAATAATAAATATGGTATCGTATCTTCTGTGTATTCCTTGCATGTGTATTTTAATTCTTTTTGTTTGTTCCATTTTTGAATCGTTAGCGCACCAGTTCCTGCACATAAATCAATCACGTTTTTTTCTTCTTTTGTTTCTGATAATTTTTGTACCATTTTACATATACTTATCGGTGTAAAATCTTGCTTTGTTTTTTCTCTGTCAGCTAAATAGTATTGATAGACTACTTGCATAAAATCATTACTCAAATCATCTTTCATAAAATCTTTTACTTTTTTGTAAATTTCAATATTATTATTCAATACTGTATTAAAAATCTCACTTGTTAATTCTTCAATATTTTTAGCAGAAAATGTTTGCTCCAAAAATTCTTTTAATTTGCTTAATTCTATACTCATTACAACCTCTTTTCTTTTATAATTTGTGTGATTTCTTTTAGTTATTTTTACCCCTTTCGTTTCGCTTTACGTCTAGCTTCAGCAATTTGATTTGCAGTCATTCCGTCCCTTGTCTTTTCCCATTCATCATAATTCATGGCTGGTTCTTTATCCTCAAATCCGATAATGATCGGAACGTGAGTGCATCGACACTGTATAGATTCCTCTGCTCTGTCCATTTCTCCTGGATATAACCCTTTTGCTTTTCCGACTTTAAAATTCTCTTCAAGCGACACGATTTGACCATCTGCTCTTCTATGTGTATTTCTTGTATCGCCATCTTTCGTTGCTGTCCACTTTTTATTCTGCTTGATATTATACTTGTCTTGTCCATACTTCATCGAATCGTATCGACCATTTGATTCAATCCGATTTGTTTCTGTTCGTGCTATCATCATTGATTGGCTGTAATTCTTCTCTACAACACCTCTGATTCGTCTCGATATAGCTTGACTACTTTCGCCTTGTGTAATTCCGTTTACAAGCTGTGTTGTCAAATCTCGAACGATTTGAGCCTTATCCTCAATGTTATCGATTGCCATTAAGCTGAATGGAGTTAATTCTCCTTTTACGATTGCAACTATAGCGGACTGGTCGAGTAGCGGAAAAATGCCTAATTCGTTTATAGTCGATTCAATCCAATATGATGCAAAATTGTAGTTAATCGAATATGTGTTATACCACGCGCCTTGCATAAGTTTCACTGCGTTTTGATTTGAGTTAGACAATATATCTGCAATTTGTTCTTCTAACTTTTTTAATCGGTCGTACTTATTCGCATTTGCAAAGCGGATTTGCTCGGTTGCTCCACCTTCCATTTTGCCTAGTGCATCTAGTAATTTCTTGTTTATATCTTTCTGTGCATCTTGGTACAGTCTAGTCATTTCTTTTTCAGTCTTTTCTAGTAATTCATCTGTTAATTCATGTGCTGTATCTTTCAAATTAAATCACCTCTTTTTATTTTTATTATACAAAATACGCACCGATTTTTCAACCGATGCGTATTGTTTGAATTATCTAGTTTCCATTAGCTAATCTTTTAATTATTTCCCTCATTCTTCTCCATCTCCTCCCATTCTTTAACACAACAGTACTTGATATACTCAGATATCTTCATGTGTTTACGTTTCGCTTCAATCCGTATTCGCTCGATTACTTCAATCGGCTCGCTTATTGTCATTGTTTTTGAATTGCTCATGTTACTCCCACCCCTTTTCTTTTATGATTTGTGCGATTGCTTCTAGTTCTTTTCTTGTTACTACTTTTTTATCTTGAATATACAATTTTTTCCCCATCTTCAAATTCAATTACAACTTTATTAGGATAGCCAGTTGCGTTATGTCCGATTGACAAATAACTGCATTTTGAAATCCCTTTTGCTTTTTTATGACTTTTTTCACACTGAATTGCTTTTTCCTTGTCATTGTAATCTTCGTAACAAATTTCACAAGTGTATAATTTTTTCTCTTTCATTTCGTCTTTTCTCCTTTTTATTTAATACCTAATAATAATATAACATTATTCGAATAAAAACGCAACAAAAAAGAACAACATCACTGCTGTTCTAATTAGTTTTATTCACTCTTAAAATATTCTTCTACAATTTCAAACATCTTCATTCCAAATAGACCAACACATTCGCAAACTTCTTCCAAGCTGTATTTTTCTTTTGTAGATAACTGGGTTTCATACAAAAAAGCATGTGTTAATTCGTGCAATAACGTTTTCTTTTTTTCTTGCTCATTAATGTCTTTTTTTATCCATATCTTTTTTTCAAAGTAATCGCACAATCCTACACGTGTTCCCCTCGAATCCGTTAAAGCTAATGTAGGTGATTCCTCTTCTAATATCTCATACTCGCTATCAAATATATTACACTTCATCTTCCACCACTTCCTTTACCTCGGGCAACTTTAATTTACTAACACCCTCTTTTTTAATCTTATCCATTTCCTCTTCTGCATCGTCCACATACGGATGTTTCTGCAAGTACGTTTCTTGCGATATTTGACCAATCGACATAGTTAGATTTGCAATCACTTCTGTATCGTTCGATATGTATGATTTGAAAAAAGTAATCGTAACTTCTTCGGTCGAATTGTCCTTTGCGTATTCCTTTGCGAACTCAATCATTCTAAGTGCTGTCTTGTATGCTTCATACTCGAATCGACTTACTCTAAGCATTAACTTTTGCGAAGATAGTTTGATTGCAATATTTGTTAATGAGCCTTTCATTACCATGTCAGTATTGATTACACCACTGTTTTCAATTCTTTTTTGTTTCATTTCGTTTAAAAATGCAATTCGTGCCTGATACGGAATATCAATTGTTTTCATGTCAATGTCAGCACCCTCGGGTAAAGCAGCTTTATTTGTATTTTTAATTGTCCGCATAAATTGACCCATATCTGCTGCACTGATTTCATCCAGTCCTTTTATGATCCAAAACGCTTCTTGAAAATCCGATAAGTTATTAGCAAAATCGGAACTTACAATATCAATAATATCCGTTTGTGCGCGTGTTGAATTGTCAAAATCAGCATGAAAGTATTTGTCATTTTTCATTACAACAATTGGGATTCCACTTTTCCAGTTCTTTTCTGTTTCTTTCTTCATGATTGCGTTCTGTTCAATATCGACTAAGTACGATTTCTTCTTTAGCAATTCAAAGTCTGTATCTTCGCACTTGTAAAGTCGATACGTATTCTCTTCGTATACTTCAGCGAATTTAATTGTCTTTTCGCTGTTGTAGTACTTGCTTTTCCAAAATCGAACCATTGCCATTAATTCTTCTGACACATCGTCGAAAAATCCGATACAATTCTCACTGTCAAACACTTTGTATTTTAACTTATCTCCATGCTCGACATATGCATACGATACACCACATAAGCTACATTCAACCCCCATTTGCTGTAATGCGTAGTCTAACGTATTTTTTATGACCTTTTTTGTATCTTCATTTACTCCCTCGATATTCGGGCTTCTATCGAACAATGTAAATACTTTCTGATGCACCATATCTTCCACAAATTTATCAGGTAATTTCGCATTTGACACAAACGGATTTACCACATTTTGATACTTTCCGTCCACTTCAACGCAAATCATTTTTTTAACATTGTGGATTGTTACATTGTGACCTTGGTAGTACTTTTTTGCTATTTTCATTTCATTTCGTATTCTGCTTGATTTATACTCATCTATAATTTTTACAATATCGTAAATATCGCTTGAAAACTCACTGTAACTTCTCATGCTTCACCTCTTTTAAAATTTCCAACTTGTTAATTTGCCGATAACACTTTGTATTCCGTATCGTATCGAATCGATATGATGATTAAACGCATCGATTGGTGTGTTTATGTATTCATTCGTCTTTTTATCTTTTTTCCATGTGTAATTTTCGAACTCTTCTTTGCAATTAACACATCTTTCGTCCACTATCAATTTATTCCTTAACATTTTATCGATACCAATATTTACTGAACCTGGTCCTTTTTCTGCTGCTTTAATTCGCGGAATTCCCAATCTCTTTATTTCTTCAATTGATTTCTGTTCAGCACTATCAGCTATTATTCTTTCTTTTCGATATCCTAAATCCTCAATAACCTTTGCTATCTCGTCATTAGTCATGCCTTTACGATTGTATTCACCAGTAATGTATATAATCGCATTTACCTTATCGTATCGTCCCCATGTAATCGCAGTAGCATCGTTCACATAACCAAAATCCATTCCAATCCAAAACGGAAACGATTTAACTTCTTCTTCGCTAATTATTCTAAATTCAATATTTGAGAATATCAATTTGTCTAGTGTTGCAAAATGCCCTAATACATAAATCTTGTAATAGTTCGGATTTATATTTTTCAAATCAATCAGCGAGTTGATATATTCTTGTGGCAAATTATTAATATTATCAAGATATGTAGTATGAATTATCTCTGTGTCATTCGGTTTGCCATTTTCAAAAAAGTACTTATACACCCAATTCGCTTTCGACACTGGGTTAAACATAATATGGATTTGATTGTTCGGTTTTTTACTTCTCAAACGCAAATTTAGTTGTGTAAAATCGTCAAGTGTCAATTCTGTTGCTTCTTCGATTACAATATCGTCAATGTCAACGATTGATTTTAATTTCTCAGGATCATCAATCCCACTAAACAATATTACCGAACCATTTAGCAGCTCAATTGTAAAATCTGAACGATTAATATTTTTTATTATGCTAAACCCAGGTGTTTTAGCTTTATCGTTAATTTCAATTATTAATTTCAAGAACATTTCAAACACACTGCGTCTTATCGTTCTGCCGACTTTACGAACAACTAAAACTCTTCGTTTAGAATTTAGTGCTTTTAAAATTATCTTTTGGCAAACAAAATGCGATTTACCACTACCTGCACCGCCATAGTAAACATTGAATCGATTCGAGTAGCTACTTACATATTTATGATAGCTTTCATTTATCCAATTCGATAAGCCTTTAATCTGCATTGTCAAATTCACCAAAGTCAATTGTAATCGAATCCGTGTTGATATTATGCGATTCTACTTTGTCTGTCCAACCGCACCAGTTCTTTAGCGAAAATATTGCCATACTAGGCTGATATATTCCGACCATTGTACCTTGTGCAATTATATCTGCTCGAATTCTATCGATTTCACTTTTTGTATCGGGAAAGTATTCGTTGATTGCTGTATAAATTGTTCTTCTATCGATTTGCTTGTGATTTTCGCAAATCCATATTTTAAACTCTGTAAAAGTCGGTGTAATCATATACCCACTACCAACAACATAGCTACAAAAATCTTCCCACAACTCAATAAGTTCTTGACCACTTTTAATCTTTTTTGGTTGTCCACTTTTGTTAACCTTTTCCGCTTTTTCCATGCTCTACTTCTCCTTTCCTAAAAAAACATCTTGATAAAAATCATATATTTCATCAGACTTGGTAAAAATGTATTGTTCGATTTTGGGATTCTCATTCAAATTGCTAGAAGTTTCTAAAACGAATTTTCCACAATCCGTATCAAACAAAATCACTTTGCTATGATTTCTGCAATAGTGAATATCCCAATTATTGTTGCTGCATATGTTTTCGAAAAAATCACTATATTTGTAATCTATTCCATTTGTCTTATTTTCTTTCATAATTGTTCCAACGCAAAAAGTACAGTTATTGACTTTACCCATCTTTTTTAATCTATCAATGGTCTGTATCTCAACTTTCCCAACTCTCAACGTTGATGCAAACAAATTATTTACAATTGTTTTCTGACAAACAAAATTTATAAAATTAATGCTGCTGAATCCACCATCAACACTTATCAACCTGTAATCTTCTTTTCCGTTAGGCAATTCTTTCAAGACTGTATTTAGATTAATATTTCCTTTTTGCAATTTGTATACGACTCTTTTTCTGTTCTTTGTCTTTAAAATTATTCCTTGCATCTCTCAGCCACCATCTTCTCAATATACTCAATCAAAGTATATCGCTTCACCTCAACTTCATCCGTCTTGCTCTGTTTGTTCTCGTTCAATTTGTTACCGCCTTTCTTTTTCAAAAATCGCCCGACACAATGCCGAGCGTTCTTGATAGTCAAATTTTAAAGGAAAAATGAAATACTTCTTGTTTATTTTAATATTATTTGCTTGTGCTGTCAATATCGCATATTTTTTTAAATTCATCAAATTTAATACTATTCCCTCTTTCCGTTGCTTTTCACACCAAGCAATTCCAATTCCAATCCCTTAAAATCTATCTCTCTACTACCGCAATCATCATATCCATTTTTGCTATGTCCTTTTTTGTTGTCATAATTCCCCTCAAGTATCTTTGTCGCATTTGAAACATTTACAATCCAATCCAACCCAGCTGTGAATCCTCGACCGTTTTTACCTTGCAAAAAATCACTTTTACTCGACTTGGACAAAATCGTGTCAATTTGTTCCGTGTCGAACGCTTCCAAGAACGTTTTGATTTTCTTCTTTCTCGCATCTGTTAATTTTAGTACTTTTGGTAACGGAGTGCAGACAGAATGGAATTTATCAACAAATTCGGAATAATTAATTTGAGTGCGCTCGTTTGCGTTTACGCAAATTGATTTAGTCTCTCTCTTTTTTTTATTAACAGTACTATTCTCATTATCAGTATCATTATCAGTATCAGTATCATTATCAGTATAGGGTTTTTTGGGTTTCGGAAATAACCCATCGGTTTCTTTGGGTTTTTCATTTAACCCATCGGTTTCTTTGGGTTTTTCATTTAACCCATCGGTTTCAGATTTTAATTGATTAGGTCTGCC
>JAWXUP010000117.1:0-5608 GCA_044426345.1 Clostridia bacterium
CCCCAGTTTTTCTGTACTTTTCTGTTGACACGATTGTATCACTTCCTTCTACATCATTGTTATCACATGATTTTTCATTCTTACAATTTAAAATTATTGGCCCATTATTACCTCCTTCTCCGATTGTTGCCGTTAGCGTAGGCGAAACTTTTAATGGTCCACTATATCGGCAGTCACGTGCATGATTTTCAAACAATAAATCTCTTTTTTCTGGAATAATTTTTTCCTTGCTACTCATAATTAAATTTGTCCTTTCCATACATTTTGTTATAAAAAAACACAACTGAGTTTCTACTCTCAGCTGTGTAATTTCTAATTCAATTAAAACTCAATTTTGTTTGCATTATTTTCTTTATGCATCATCAAGTGAAGTTCACCTCTTAAAACCTCAATTTCGTATTTAAGTTGTTCATTTTCGAATTGTAATCTTTTAATATATCCTTCTTTTTCTGCTAATTTTAGCTTTGTATTAGCTTCTGCTTTAACATAAATATCATTTGGCAACTCATCACTAATTTGTATAATGCCATACTCTATTAATGTTTTTCGAACATGCGGTTTTGCAAACAATGAACGAGATAGTCCTGTTACCTCTATAATATCTTTTATTTTGATATCATATCCTTGTGATTTCAATTCAATAATTGCCTTTTCAATCATTAAAATCGTTTTATTGCGTTCTGATTCTTGCTTGTCCAACAAATGTTTAGGTAGTGTTTTATGTTGCATTTAATTTCACCTCATCAAGACTTTCTAATATTTCTTCATATAATTTTATATTTTTATCAGCAGTGTTTTTTATTAAAGGAAAACTGCTAAATTTCAAAGATTTATCTTTCCAAGCTATAATTTGTTCCTTGTAATATTCTACTTGTTCTTTATCAGGTACAAAGTATTTGCAACTTAAGCAGTTTAGAATATCACTCTTACAACCTGTAATATCACTGCAAATCCCACCTCTAACTTTGTGAGCACGAGGATTTTTCAACAATCTTTTTTCAAGTTGTTCATCCATATTAAGTATTCTTCCAGCAAATAAAATATATTTTTTATCTGTCGATACATCTTCTTTGTGTAAATATTTCTGTTGCTTTATAATAGTTTCGGGCTGTAAGTTCAAGTGATTATACGAGTTGTAGATCATAGAATCGCCATGATGGTCAGTAATTTCTTTTATTTGAGCAATAGTAAACCCACTTGCGAGCCTATCTGTAATTCCATTATGCCTAAATTGATGAGATGTTACCTTATATGGATTACCGTCAGAATCTACAATTTTATGCTCGTTACAAACCTTTTTGAAATAAGCATTAATATAGTATTTTGTGACAACATAATAACTATTTCCGTATTTATAAATCTTTCCATTTTTATCAAAAGACTGTCTATAGCTTAACAATGCACCTTTTTGATCATCTACAAAATGATGTTGAATTTCTCTTGCTACCTTTTGCTGCTCTTTTATTAATTTAATTAGATAACCACTAATACCCGTATCTTCTAAATGAATACTCCTTAATATCGGTTCTTGATGTCCACCATTTTGCTTCCAAGTTGGAATAAATAGCACATAATTTTCGCTATATCTTTTTAAGCAATCTATTCTTATTCCTGTAACTTCGCTTACACGAGACGGAATTAAGCGAAGTATCCAATACGCGCAACGCATGTGAAGAGGTAAATTTTCATCTTTAAATATTACATCTAATCTATTTGCTACATTTGGTGGAATATATTTCATATCAAACTTACGTTGCATTATATATGGTGAGTTTTCAAATGGATTTCTGAGAATTTCGTTATTCCAACCATTCATTGTTTTAAAAAACATTTTAATAGATGACCAAACTCCTATTTTCGAGCTCTCCGAAAGAACGCCATTTTCCAAGTACTGATAAAATGCTGTCACAGTATGTTCATTGCAAGTTGTCAACTCATGATTATTTTCATAAATGCTCATAAATTTGAAAAATCTAATAAGATCGCAAATGTATGTTTTAACTGTCGCAATAGCCTTACCGTTTATTAGTGCTATTGCTGAAAAGTATTTGACCATATATTTATACTCTTTTGGAATTCCATTAAAGTATAATGTTACCAAATTTCGCTTCATAGAGGGAGCACGAATAAATATATCACATACCCATTTATCATCATCAAAACAAATATCATTGCCTAAAGTTTCGATAAACTTTATATATTCAAGTTCTTTCGTCATTTGAAAACATTGTAAAATACTTGCATTATTCATCAACTACACCACCATTCTCAATAGTCGAAACTATACTTTGATAACTTACAAGAAGTTTGTACTCTTGTTTGTATTCCATATATTCTGTATAATCATATATTTGCGATTTAGTATATGACTCCACCAACTTATTGAAAATATACTTTTGTTGATCAAATAATTCTTGCCAATATGATAAATATTTACGTCCAGTACATAGATTTTTACAATTTATACAGTTGTACAAGCTATTGCGATACGGGCATACTTCATCCAGAGATTTATGCAAACAAAATCCTAATTCAACTCGTCTATATTCTAATCTAAAATCAGTATATAGAAGTTTTCTTTCTTCTTCCGTATATGACTCCATCTGCTCAGAGGATAGTAATATATCAAATTTTTCTTTAAAAAATTGTGTGTTTAGTTCAGCTAATTTCATTTTTCGTACTTCTGCATAATATCTGTCAGCGGTATCACTACACATATGCCCAAGCCAATATGCTAGTTCAGCAGTTGTAGCGCCTTGTTCTATTAATTTTACTGCTAAAGTTTTTCTTAATTGCCTTACACTAAACTTCCATAAATTTCCATCATCGTCACATATATTGTGTTTAACTATTAAACTTTTAACACTTTTTATAAATGGTTGAGAATCCATGACTATATTTTCACACTTAGGTCTGTCGCTTAAAAAGATATATTTTGTACCTGAAATAGCTCTCTTGTTTTCAGTTAATGAAATGTAATTGTCTATTTTATTTGCTAGTTCTCGTGTTATCATAACTCTTTGACACTCATCAAGTCCTTTTGCTTTTCTCGAAGATAAAACTTTATGTGGTTTATATTTCAGCTGATATACATTATCATAACGTGAATCTTCAATACAATCTTCTTCCAGAAAATATACTTCTTTTAAACGAAGTCCTGTATTTGTAAATATATCATAAATTAGTTTATTGACATTAGATAATTCAATCGAATGTATATCCATTTGATAAACTATACTTTCTGGAATTGATTCAGTAGTCTTTGTATATTTACGCAAATTGTGAAAAATAAAATTTTCAAATGGATTTACATGTGGTATTGGAGAACGAATTTTTTCATTTCTAAAAGCCCCCATAAGATATGAATTTATATTATTTAAACTATTGATTGATTTTGCTATACTATATTCAGAAAGTTTTTCACCACTATTCTTTTTATACTTAGTTTCTAAAAAAAGGAGTAATTCTCTAACATCGGTTTCTGTTATATCTGCAAAATAATGAATTTCTGGTTTTATATTTAACAAAACATTAATTGCAATTTTCATAGCATAGAATGTAGATAAATTGACTTTATTAGAATATTTGAATTTATAGCAAAAATAATGTTTTACCTCTAATCTTAATGATGGAGAATTTATTGTTCTAAAATCAGCAGTTTCATTCCTCAAGCTACCACCATACATTCCATAAATTCTCCAGATATCATTGTCTATATTAATCTGCAAGTGATTTTCAGATATGAATTTCTTTCTCTGTTTTTTCTTCTCTTCCTGCGTGATTTTCTGTAATATGTCTACAAATTTTTCATTATAATATCTAAGAACACTCAATTTTTTACTATGCGATATACTTCTAAATAAAGCTGTATCAGAAATCTGCAGTCTATTTTCTGTGAATTTTTTAGCCATTGCTTTAATGTATTTTTCTAAAAATGGTATATCTTCTATCAAATATTTAATCAATCGATAATTTGTTTCCACTTTACTGATTTCAGATAAAGACTCATTTCTTTTCATAAGTTCTATTATTTTTTCCTTTACCTCTTTTGAAAGAGGTATATTATGATTTCTAATCATTACATTCTCTCTTTCTATGAAGCTTTTCCATCACAGTTTTAGCTATTATCTGGTTGTTATGATCTCTATAACTATTTATTGATGAAGGATTTCTCCATCCCATACTTTCTAAAATAGCAATATCGGTAATATTATCTTCTGGGTAAAGGGCTTGATGTTCTAAAAATTCCATAGTTTTTGTACTGCGACCATTATGTGTGCGAATTTTATTCTCATCTAAGCCTGCTCTTTTTGCACAACTTTTAAGTATTTTTAAATAGTTGCGATATTTAAGTGGTTCACCTTGAAATTTTCCTTGATTTAGATTGATAAATAGATTTTGTCTTAGTTTTTGACTTTGAATTTCTGCATCAAATCGTTCAGTTTGTATATATCGATTGATAATTTTGCAAGTATCTGAAGGCAACGCAATAACTCTCAATTGATTACTAATTGATGTAGCATTTTTTCTACCTTTAGAACGTGTAGGTTGAACTATTTTTTCTGTTGGATTATAACTATCTAATGTTACGCTTAAAACTTCATCAATCCTCATACCTTCTAAAGTTAGCCTAAAAACAGATTCATCTCTTAACGTTAGAAAATTATTAATTAAAGCTAGTTTTGTTTTTTCATCATACCATTTTGTATACTCTTTGCTTGGCTTTAACATAGAAGCATAACTATCTACAAGATATTTATATTCATATGAATATATTTGTCCATAAAAATATGATTTGTTAGCATTAGCATTCTTTTTCTTGAAAACCATCTCTGTTGAAACAATTTCATCTAACCAAACATAAAATTTAGTTATTACAGCTATATATTTATTTAGTGTAGAAGTGCTTACACTTGATTGCAAAGATAAAACTTTATTATCTTTTAAGTCACCAAATATCAGTGAATGTAAAAACTGCCTCACTTCCTTATTGGTAGCATTCTCATAGCTCATATTTTTTCTATCAAGCCAATTCAAAAATACTGATAGCTTCTTGGCATATTCTCTACCAGTTGTGGATTTCCTCATTCCTTTAATTTCTAACCACTGATTCACACGAAAGAGAGGTATATGATTTTTAACTATTAAATACCTCTCAAAATCTGTGCCATCATATCGTTTAAATCGAAACTTAACGACACGATAAACTTCTTTTTTTGTCTGCATATTGCAAAACCTCCTATTATTTATTATCTTTTAATTATAACAAATAGGTGTATTGCAATAACAGTAATCATTCTTCTGTATCGTGTGAATTACTATCGTGTATATCCTGTACAGAAAACCCAGTACCCATTTGGGCGGCTAGTGTTGGTGCAACATGAAGTGGTCCGTTGTATCTTGCATCACAAGCATTATTCTCAAAAAGTAACGGTGTATTATTCCCTCCGCTACCACTTGATGAAGTTATAGTTGGTGATAAATTCAAGCATATTTCAGCGTTTGGCTGACTGCTACCCATTACTATTGGAACATGACCATTTGACGCCAATAATGTGCCTGTTAAATTATCGGATATATCCATTCTTTGTCCACCTTGGTCGCAAAG
>JAWXUP010000118.1:0-5579 GCA_044426345.1 Clostridia bacterium
AAAATCGGTATCGTTGAGGACGATATGGATTTATATGGTAAATATAAAGCAAAAGTTGACTATAATTTACTGAAAAATGGTAAAAGCCGTGACGGTAAAGTTATTTTGGTAACTGCAATTAATCCAACTCCGGCAGGAGAAGGTAAAACTACTACAACTATCGGTTTAGGTGATGCTCTTACAAAAATCGGCAAAGATGCTGTGATTGCAATTCGCGAACCATCTTTAGGACCTGTTTTCGGCATTAAAGGTGGCGCTGCTGGTGGTGGTTATGCGCAAGTTATTCCTATGGAGGACATAAACCTTCATTTTACAGGAGATATGCACGCAATTGGTGCTGCAAATAATTTGCTTTGTGCGTTAATCGACAACCACATTAAATGGGGAAATGAACTCAATATCGACCCATCAACTATAACTTTCAGACGTGCTTTAGATATGAATGAACGTCAACTTCGTAACATTATTTCTGGTTTAGGTGGCAAAGTTCACGGAACACCAAGAGAAGATGGATTTGACATTACTGTAGCATCAGAAGTTATGGCGGCTTTTTGTCTTGCAAATGATATTTTTGACTTAAAAGAACGTTTAGCGAACATCGTTGTAGCGTATTCTTTTGATGAAAAACCTGTTACAGCTCGCGATTTAAAAGCTGATGGTTCAATGACGGTGCTTTTAAAAGACGCTTTGAAACCTAATTTAGTTCAAACTTTAGAAGGCACTCCAACTTTCATTCATGGTGGACCATTTGCAAATATTGCTCACGGTTGTAACTCTGTAATTGCTACAAATATGGCGCGTCATTTTGGTGATTACGTTGTAACTGAAGCTGGTTTCGGTGCGGATTTAGGTGCTGAAAAATTCCTTGACATTAAATGTCGTAAAGCAGGTATAAAACCAGCAGCAGTTGTAATTGTTGCTACAATTCGTGCATTAAAATACAATGGGTACGTTAAAAAAGAAGATTTAGGCACAGAAAATGTTAAAGCTTTAGCTGATGGCGTTTGCAATCTGTTCAAACACGTTGAGAACATCACTCAAAAATTCGGATTACCTTGCATTGTGTCAATTAATAAATTCGCAAGTGATACAGATGCTGAAATTGAATTTTTATCTACAGCTTGTAAAAATATGGGCGTTGAAATTTCACTTTGTGAAAGCTTTGCAAAAGGTTCAGAAGGTGGCATTGATTTAGCTGAAAAAGTTATTAAAATGATTGATACTGCTGAAAATAAATTTGACTATCTATATAATGATGAAATGGCGATTGATGAAAAAATCAAAACTATTGCTCGTGAAATTTATGGAGCTGATGACGTTATTTTCGAAGCGAAAGCTAGAACACAAATGGCGAAATTTACAAAACTTGGCTTTGCAAATCTTCCAATTTGTATGGCGAAAACTCAATCTTCGCTTACTGACGATGCAACAAAACTTGGTAGACCAACAGGTTTTACAATCACGGTACGTGATATGACATTATCTGCTGGTGCCGGATTCATCGTAGCGTTGACTGGTAGCATTATGAAAATGCCTGGACTATCAAGAAAACCTGCTGCTCATAGCATTGATATTGACGAGAATGGTCATATCGTAGGTTTGTTCTAAAAAATACATTTAAAACTCGACTTACCTTTGTGTTTGTCGAGTTTTTTTGTTGCAATTCTCTATATATAGTGATAAAAAATAAAATTCACACTATAAGTTGTATTTGTAAAATAAGATTAAACCTAAGTTTTCGAATGGTTTTAAATAAAAATTTTGAAGTAAATCGGTATAATCGGCTATTAGCTATTGCATTTTGTGCTTAAAAGTTGTATAATTTATCTATATACGTTTAATTAGAAACATGGAGGCTTTAATGTCAGATATTTTTATATATAAAAAGAATGCAAAACCGAAAATTACTAAAGTTTTGCACAGTCCTGGTGGCATTAAAGGTCGCTGGCTTATGAATAGCGTAAGCTTTGTTGTGGCTATTTTAACAACAGTCCTTATCGTTATTGGAGCAGGCTCGGTTAGTTATTATTATTCTTCGGTGCGTAATAATTTAGTTTCGCAGACTGCATCATCTGCTAACTTTTTTAATAAATATTTAAACTCAAATTACGAGCAATTTTATGTTGGTGCAGAGCAGTTTGTTACTGAGTTTGAGGATAAAGATAAGTTGGAAGTACAAATTATAGACAGCTGGGGCAGAGTTATTTTGTCATCATCTGGACTTACTTCTGGAACTATTCCATCTACAAGTGATGTTGCGGATACATTGAAAAATATGCAACCTAGTGTGTATATCGGCGAAGATTATTTAACTGGAGAACGTGTGGTTTCGACCTCAAGTCCATTATTTTATAGCGATGGAACACTCATAGGAAGCATTAGATACGTAACTTCGCTTGAAATTGTTGAGTCTCAAGTATTGACAAATATTGCGTTATCTTTTTTGATATCTGTATTGGTTTTATCGCTTGTTGTTGTGTCAAATAGATATTTTATCAAATCAATTTTAGAGCCTGTACTTAAAATAAATGCCGTAGCTCGTGAAATTTCTGATGGCAAATATGGTAAGCGTTTACAAAAAATTTACGATGATGAAATTGGTGAACTTTGCGATACTGTAAATCATATGTCGGACGAGTTGAGTCGCGTTGAACGAATGAAAAATGATTTCATATCGTCGGTTTCGCATGAGCTAAGAACACCTCTAACAGCTATTGGTGGTTGGAGTGAGACGCTTTTGACATACGAAACAGGCGCAAGTGAAGAAACTTTACAAGGTTTAACTATTATTAATCGCGAGGCTCAAAGACTTACGCAAATGGTAGAGGAATTACTTGATTTTGGCAGACTAGAAAGTGGTAGATTAACGCTTGATGTTGATATTTGTGACGTATCAAGAGAGCTTTTTGAAGCGGTTTATATGTATAGAACTATGCTTGAAAAAGAAGATTTTATTATAAATTTTGACAAACAAGAAGAAGATTACACCGTAAATGCAGATAGTCATAGACTAAAACAAGTTTTCTTAAATACTATAGATAATGCGGCGAAATATGGTCGCGAAGGTGGTAGAATAGACGTTTCTATCGAGAAAAATGACGAGGAAGATATCATAGTTAAAATTAAGGACTACGGCCCTGGTATTGCAGAAAAAGATTTGCCTTTTGTAAAACAAAAATTTTATAAAGGTAGCTCTAAAAAACGTGGCAGTGGAATAGGTCTTGCTGTTACAGACGAGATTATATCGATGCACGGTGGTATTTTGGATATTTTAAGTCGAGAAAATGAAGGAACGCTGGTTGTTATCACACTTCCAACGCTTTAAATAGGAGAAATTATGAAAAAAACAACAATCGGTGGACAGGCGCTAATTGAAGGAATCATTATGCATGGACCAGATAGCTCTTGTATTGTCGTTCGAAAACCAGATCAAACTTTGGATATTTTAGAAAAACCACGTAAAAAACGTCCAAACGCATTTTTAAAACTACCTTTTATTCGTGGATGTGCAAGTCTTTTCAGATCTTTAAAAGAGGGTATGGATGCGCTTACTTATTCAGCGAATTTGTCTGGAGAAGATGAAGAATTATCTAAATTTGAAAAATGGCTTATTAATAAATTTGGCAATGAAAAAGTAGAAAAAGCTGTTATGGGCGTATCAATTGTGCTTGCTGTTATCGTTTCGGTTGGACTTTTTATACTTTTACCTACACTTATCGCAGGATTTGCTAGTGATTTCGTTGAAAGTTCAATTTTACGCAATTTAATCGAAGGTGCAGTTAGGATTGTGATATTTCTAGCTTATATGTATGTGATTTCTATTTCAAAAGACATTAAACGAACATATATGTACCACGGTGCAGAGCATAAAACGATTTCGTGTTACGAGCGAGAACTTGAACTTACGGTTGAAAATGCTCGTGAAATGCCAAAAGAACACCCAAGATGTGGTACAAGTTTCCTATTTGTGGTAATGATTATCAGCATTTTGGTTTTCTCAGTTTTTACTTGGTCAAATCCACTTGCTCGTGTAGTTTTACGTATTGTAATGATTCCAGTTGTTGTTGGGATTTCATACGAATTTAATCGTTTGGTTGGTAAATTCGATAATAAATTTACTTATATATTACGCTTTCCAGGTATAAAATTACAAGGACTTACGACGATCGAACCTGATGATTCTATGCTTGAAGTGGCAATTGAGGCGCTAAAACGCGTACTTCCAGAAAACCAAGGGAGTGATAATTGGTAATGGCGAAGACGGTCAACGATTTATATATGCATTATTCAAAAATTTTAGATAGTCAGCTTGAAGCTCGAGAAATTGTTGCATTCGCGCTGGATTTGGATAGACAAAAAACATTAGATTGGGGTCATCTGTTTATTGGTGATGAGAGCGAAAAAAAAGTTGAAACGATAATTCAAAGGAGACTTTCTGGAGAACCACTTGCATATATTTTGGGGGAATGGGAGTTTTATTCGTTACCATTTAAGGTGACGCCAGCTGTTCTAATTCCACGTGCAGACACAGAAACTTTGATAGATCGTGCTTTAGTTTATCTGTATCAAAAACCAAAACCACGTGTGCTGGATTTGTGTGCAGGTAGTGGTTGCGTTGGAATTACTATTGCTTATTACACCAAAGAAGCTAGGGTTACTGCGTGTGATATTTCGAATGAGGCGCTTGATGTTGCTAAGTTTAACGCAAAGTTAAATCAGGTAAACCAACGCTATATGTCAGTGACTTGTGATGTTTTAAAGCCAGATAAAACGCTTGGAATGTTCGATTTAATCGTTTCAAATCCACCGTATATTCCAGCGAAAGATATAAAAACGCTCGACACAGATGTTAAAGATTTTGAGCCATTAATCGCACTTGACGGTGGTGACGATGGACTTATTTTTTACAGAGCAATCTGCGAAAATTTCTTGAAAATGCTCAAACCAAAAGGGCAGATTATGTTCGAATATGGCATTGGACAAGAAAATGATATTGCGAGAATTTTGCGTAGTTACGGACTTTGTGAAATTAAAATAACAAAAGATTTATGTGGAATTAATAGAGTAATTCAAGCTACAAAGCCTGAAATACTGATTTAGGGAGGATAAAAATGGATAAGAAAAAAGCTTTAGATACGGCACTTGCCCAACTTGAAAAACAATACGGAAAAGGTGCTGTAATGCGTCTTGGCGAAGAAACAAAATTAAAAGTTGAGGCTATTTCAACTGGTTCGTTATCACTAGACGTGGCACTTGGAATTGGCGGTGTGCCAAAAGGTAGAATTATCGAAATCTACGGACCAGAATCATCTGGTAAAACAACGCTTGCACTTCACATTGTTGCATCTGCTCAAAAAGCTGGTGGCGAAGCGGCGTTTATCGATGCAGAACATGCTCTTGACCCAGTTTATGCTAAAGCATTAGGTGTTGATGTTGACAGTTTACTTGTCGCTCAACCAGATACTGGAGAACAAGCTTTGGAAATCACTGAGGCGTTGGTTCGTTCAGGCGCACTTGACGTTTTGGTTATCGACTCAGTTGCAGCATTAACTCCAAAAGCTGAAATCGAAGGTGTTATG
>JAWXUP010000119.1:0-5541 GCA_044426345.1 Clostridia bacterium
TTATAGCTATTGAAAATGACAAATATAATCCAACGTTGGAATTAGCAATGAAATTAGCAAGAGAACTTAATACACCAGTTGAGGAATTGTTTATTTTAGAATAAGTCCTATTATGAGCACACCCTTTAGCAATTCAAAAAACAATACGTGCTGTAAGCAAAAAATTATTTTACGCAACAACAAAAGTAGCGATGTATGAAAATCTACATCGCTACTTTTTTCTTGCACATTATTTTAAGTTCTTCACATCTATTTTTCAATTTCTTCTTTTCATCTTTGGTAAGATCTCGTTCTCCACTTGTGTATTTCCATTCCCAAAAGTGATAAAAATTGTTCATCATAGTGTTTCTTAATTTAACTGGTGTACCACAGTATGTCACAAATATCCAATCCATCATGCAGCAATCCCACATCATGACAGTATATCCTTGTTTTGTAATAACAACTTGACAATCCTCATCTTCATTTATATATTCGTTAAAAACTTCCAAAACCTGCTCAAATGTCAGCATATACATTCCTCTTTCCTATTAAATATCATACATTAATTTTACAGGAATTATATCCCTTTGGGAATGATTAGAGAAATGTCACAGCTACATTAAATAAATCATACTAGGAATCAACTGTTTGATATTTTTCAAATTGTTTCAATCTTCTTTCTATTGCAAGCTCAATACCTCTTTTGTCCTTTTCTTCTTGTGTATCTCGATGTTTCGTTAGTTGCCAATCTATGAACGCCTCGTAACTTTTTAGTAATTCATTTTTTAATTCTATTGGTGTTGTACAATGTTCTACAGACGACCACTCCTTTCCTCTCTCATCCCACAACATTACTGTATAGCCATATCTTGATACGAAAATTTCACATTCGGTATCTTCATAAATGTAATCAGCAAATACATCTAAAACCTGTTCAAATGACAACATATTTATACCTCCTGCTTTTATAAGCTGTTCTCTCCTTAGATTGTACAACATTCTATACAGTTTGTGAATGAAGCTAGATTTCGTGTCATGTAGTATTTAATTTCGTGTTACATTATTATAATTCCCAAAAAACTACTTGCGTATATAAAATCACTTTAAACCTTATTAATATTTTATCCCTTGACAGCTTAATATAGTTAAGCTATAATAATTAGGTAATAATAACTATATTGGAGGTAATTATGAATAATAAAGTAAAACTCGCACTAGACAAAACATTTCACGACAGTGCTGTTGCTGAACTTCGACTACTTAACAATGGCACTTCAGACAAAAGTCTTACCTATAACGATATTTTATATCTAAATATTATCGAAGCTCATTCTGGCGAATATACTGCAAGCAATATCGCTGATATGCTTTATGTGTCCAGACCATCTGTAACGCTGAAAATCAACGAGCTTGAAAAAAAGGGATATATCTACAAAGTGCAAAGCACAACCGACAAACGAGTATATAAACTTTTTACAAATCGAGAAGGTAAATCAAAAAAATACTATGAAATTACTGACAAAACAAATGATGACATTGTAAATAGATTATCTAAAGAATATAGCAATGAGCAGATTGCGCTATTTTGTGAAATAACGGATAAAATCTGCGAAATCATATTACAAGAAACCAAGAAAGATGACTAACAAAGAGGTGCAAAATGAATATCCTAGCAAAAGATTTTAATGCAAAATCTTTAATGAACTATGTTTTTCCAACCATTTTAATGATGATTTTTATGTCAACTTACACCATTATTGACGGACTGTTTGTAGCAAATTTAGTAGGCGAAGATGCCCTATCTGCCATCAATATTGTAATGCCGATTATCAGCATCATACTTGCCATCGGACTGATGTTTGCCACTGGTGGTACTGCTGTCATGGGTAGATTGATGGGCGAAGGCAAGTCCCATGAAGCACGTTCTTTTTTGAGCATACTATATATTGTTGCAACCATTTTAGGTGTGATTTTAACCACCATATTTTTAAGTTTTCCAGATGAAATTGTAAGACTTCTAGGGGCGAATGACGAATTATATCACTATACAATGGATTATTTAATCTCTCTATCATACTTTAGCATAGCTTTTTTCTTGCAAGTGTTTGTGCAATCATTTTTAGTCCTTGCAGGCAAACCAATATTGGGTTTTGGCATTTGTTTCTTGGGTGGAATGACAAACATTGTACTCGATTATGTGTTTATCGCTCCCAATATGCTAAACCTTGGCATTAGTGGTGCTGGTCTTGCAACTGGCATTGGCAACTGCGTACCTGCAATTTTCGGTCTTGTATATTTTGCTTTTTATCGAAAAGGCACGCTGTATTTTGAGAAACCAATTTTAAAGACAAAAGTATTATTTCAAAGTATGTTTAATGGAATGAGCGAACTTGTCAGTCAGCTTTCCACAGCAGTTACTACACTCCTTTTCAATATTATTTTATTAGAACTTGTAGGAAAATCTGGGGTAGCCTCTATCAGCGTTATTTTGTACATTCAAATGCTACAAACTGCCATTTATTTTGGATATGCAATGGGTGTTGCGCCGATTATCAGTTATAAATATGGTGCAAATGATACGAATGGTCTTAAAAATGTATTACGCATTAGCTTCAAATTTACTGCTATTGTATCAGCTTTTGTCATTGTATTTTCGTTATTATTCGGTGAATTTGCGATTGCTATTTTTATAAGTAGATCCAGCGAAACCTTTGAAATGGCAGTGAACGGACTGAAAATTTTCTCCATAGCCTATCTATTTATGGGTATCAATGTCTTTATGTCAGCAATGTTTACAGCTCTTTCCAATGGCAAGGTATCAGCGATTTTATCACTAACTAGAACACTAATATTTTTAGTAGGCTCACTGGTGATTTTGCCATATTTCTTACACGTAAATGGTGTATGGCTTGCAGTACCTCTAGCAGAACTTCTGGCTTGTATGCTGTCGGTTTACTATTTTAAGAGAGGAAAACTTCATTATGGATTTTAAAGATATATCCCTAGAAATCAAACAGTTAGATAAAAATAATTGGGAGCAAATTTTAAGTTTGTCAGTATCCGAGTCGCAGGCAGGATTTATTGAAACTTCAAAAAGATGCCTTCAAGATGCAAAAACAAATGCTTATGACATGGAATGGAACTTTTATGGAATTTATACTGAAGATACCCTAATCGGTTTTGCAATGCACGGATTAGGTGATGTAGCATATATAAGCGATACCAAACTTTGGCTTGACCGATTTATGATTGATGCACAGTACCAAGGCAAAGGTTATGGCAAAATGGCGATGCTCCTCGTTATGAAAAAACTTCTTGAAGATTATAATAAAAATGAAATTTACCTGTCTGTTCATGATGACAATTTTTCTGCTATTTCCCTTTATGAAACACTAGGGTTTACTTTCACAGGTCAGGTAGATCCAATGGGCGAGCTAGTTATGGTGTATCAAAAAGTTCAAAAACAGCTTACTGAAAAAAACGTGACCAAAAAGCTCTCTAATTATAATGAAGTCAAGGCATTTATGGGTAGAGTATTTCCAAAAGATGAACTTATGCCACTATGGTTTATAAATTTGCTTACTCAGTTTAAAAAGTATGAATTTAAAGCATATTATGACGGTGATCTGTTTGTAGGTGTGCTATTTACAATAGAAACAACGGATACACTGTTTGTGTTCTATATTGCAGTGAATGATAAGCTACACTCTAAAGGATATGGTACAAAACTACTGCAAATATTATTTGAAAAATATCCCCATAAATCCATAACCTTGTTTATTGAAACTATGGACGATACGTCTGCCATCAATTATGAACAGCGTGTCAAACGACTTGCATTTTATCAACGAAACGGATTTGTTCAAACTGGCATCAAAGCAGGATTTAAAATGCCTTTTGTGGACATTTTATCAACTGATGAAACTTTTGATATTGCAAAGGCAAAAAAACTAATGAAACTCATACCAATGAAAATTTTTAATTCAAACGAGAAAGGATAATTCACATGACAAATCAGACAAAAGAGCAAATTACTAGCAGGTACTTTAATATGTGGGTTGCGCGTGATTTTTCAAATTTGCATGACATTTTTGATGAAAACATCTATTATAGCGAATGTTATGGACCAGAATATTTTGACTTAAATGAAATTTACCTATGGATAGATGATATGCTCAAAAAACAAATTGTTCTTGAGTGGACGATTAAACGTATCATTCATGCAGATGAGGTAAGTGTTGTGGAATGGTTTTTCAAAGAGCAACAAGGTGATGTTGTTCATCGTTTTGATGGCGTTTCTTTGATTGAATTTACACCTGATCACAAAATATCTGTTATCAAAGAATTCGAGTCCAAATCAGAGCATATTGCACCATACCATGTATAAAATAGTGAAACAAAAGGCTCAAACACAAGCTTTACTGCTTAGTTTGAGCCTTTATTATGCTCTAAATTCCAATAATATCCCAAGTATAAAGCAGTGCTGTTATCTCCCACCTGCACTACCCATATATTTCATCTTGTACTCTGGAATTTCAAAAGTGATATGAAGTCGTTTTGCTCCAACCATAAAGAGTGCATGACCTCGTTTTCTTGCTAATAGGAGTTCCTGCTCTGCTTCCGTTAAATCATATAGTTTCGCTGTTTCTTTCAGATTGGGACCATCAGTACCAAGTAGAATTTTATAGCAAGGTACATCAAGAAGTGCCTGCCCATACTGTTTAATGCTTTCACTCAAAAAATCAATAACGCTATGAGAAATAATCGCCAATGCGCCCTCGTATTTTCTAGCTCGTTTCATAACATTTCTTAAATAGACAAGAGATTGTGGTACTTTCTGGTCAATCATTAAATAGGCTTCATCACAGATTAAAAGCACTCGTTCCTCACGATTTCTACTCATTTGCTCCCAACAATAAGTTAAGATATTAAAATACTGTGTTCGCTTGATATGATCGCTTGTTTCTTGTAATTCATGGGTATCAAGGCAAATAAAGTTTGTGTTTGGGTTAATGGTACTATGTCCATTCCATAAGAAACTATCAGAACCAGTTGCAATATCCGTTAGTAGCATGGCAAGTTCAGCATAGACCTGTCTATCTTGTTCTGTCGCTGCTTTATCTTCCACCAAGTCGTACAAGTCTTTGAAAATTGGAAATGCACTAGGCTCAAACATTGAAACATCTGTTTGCCAAGTGATACCAAACTTTTCGTATAGTTCTACAAGGCATTTCTTCAGCACTGCTCTTTGCATATCTGTAATGGACGGAATATAAAGATTAAAGAAAATCTCAAGATTTTTCATGTGTAGTGCTAAATCGTTAAGACCGTAACCCTCGTCTTTATATAGTCTTTCCTCTCGTTCTTCTTCATCATCACGAGGTGATGGACGAACCTGCAATGGGTTAATCATTCCCGTAGAGCCACCAACTGCGTTAATTAAGTCACCATCTAAATTTCTACATAAATCTTTGTACTCAGATTCGGGATCGATTACAAGAATTTTAGTACCTTTCATATATTCTGATTGCAAAATATGTTTAATGGCTGTTGATTTAC
>JAWXUP010000120.1:0-5469 GCA_044426345.1 Clostridia bacterium
CTCTACCATGAAGCTTATTATCTATGTAGATTTCCTTTAGCGTAAGTTTTATTTCCCAATTATCACCAAAATCGTAATTAAAAACCATATTTTCGCCTACTTCAGTGATAATTTTTGAAATCTTTGTTTTTGTTGCATCTAAGCATTTGACTTCTTCAGCGAATTCATTATACGGATTAGGAATTTCAACTCTATACACTTCGGTGGCATATATTGCAGCATTACGCTCAAACACATTTTCTATACTATCAATGTCAATTTTAGGTTTCTCATTTTCTTTATATGGCACTTCAAATGTCCACAGGTGATTTCCTTGCATACGAAATAAAGCCATTACTATATACCCAAGTTTCGACATCGGATAATTATTTACTACTTCAAATTCTCTCCACACTTTTAAATCGGTATTCATAAGTTCAGCGTGAAATTTATAGATTGGATTTGCTGGCATAACTATTCCTCCTTATTTTTTATATTTTTAGTATAACATTTGCAAAATGTATTTTCAACAAAATCTTCCTATATTTTCCTTCTCTGTAATAAATATTACTTAATCTTTTATTTTAAGGATAGCCGATATGACTAAGGGGGATAGCCACTAAAAATAAGCATAACTATCCCTTTTAGTATTTTTTTCGATTTATTAGAGGACGTAATAAGAACCTCTATGGTAACCCATTTATTTTATATAATAAAAATTCGAAGTATCACCCTTATCATATTCTCGACATCTGGCTTCTTTTTTGATATATCCATAAAAAATTAAATCGTCTATCGCTCGCTGTACGGTTCTTTTTGAAAGTGATGTATCCTTGGAAATTCTAGCTAATGACGGAAAACATTTGCCCTCTTTATCAGCTCTATCCTTTAAATTTATATATACTATTTTAGCTCTTGATAGGAGTCTTTTGTCATCGTAGAGATTTTGGTATAAGCTTATGATTAGTCACCTCCTACGCTTTTACATTTGAAGTCTTTGAATTTTCCATCTTTTTTAGTGTATCGTCAATAATATTTCGCTCTAATATATTTTTATCTGCATAATGTACCTTGCGACTAGATTTCTCTTCTGCAACGTATGGTTTTTCAAAAGTAATGCCCCATTTAAGAAATAATGGTAATTTTGTTTTCATAGGGTGAGTTCCTGTTTTCATTACGATAAAATTGCCTTTGGGAATAGATTTCAGCTCATCAGCTGTCATCAGTGGACGTTCCATCATCTGCAGTGACTGCGATGGATCATTCTTACTACGAGAAATTGAACCACTCATAACTGTTCTTTTACCCAACGCTTGTGATAGTACCTCTGCAGTTTGCGAGTTTGGAGCAAAGCCACCAAAGATAGTCAGTTGAGTATTATCAACAATAATTTCAGCACCCTCAGCACCATAATTAGCACGTAGTTGTGCAAAAGATTGAATGATAGGTACTATGGATATTTTTCTTGAACGTCCTGCTGATAGCATCATTTCAAAACTTTCAATTCTTGGTATCGTTCCAATTTCATCTGCGAAAATCATTGCACGATTTGGAAGCACACCACCATTTTCATCAGCTACTTGTAGCATTTCACGATAAAATTGCTGTAAAAATAAACTTACCATAAAGTATTTTGTTGCATCTTCTTCGGGCAATATAATAAATACAGCAGACTTATTTAAACAAAATTTTTCAGCATCAATTTCCGTATCAAAACATAGTATCTGTTCAACTTCTGTATCTAAAAACGCATTTAATCTTGAAAGAATTGTCGATAAAACACTTGCCATTCCTTGCTCAGAGGAGTTGAGTGCAGCACCTGCAAACCATTTTGCTTTATGATCAGCTGGTAACTTTTCCATAAGCAGTTGAAATTGATTTTGAGCAGGCATTCCCTTGATGTGAGGAGCTGGTTCAAGTAAGTCTTGCACCATCTTAAACACCGACACGATATGCCTTGTGTCAATCAATTTTCCGTCTATGTTTTGTGGTGGTAAGTATTCAGAAACTAATAAAATTACCGATGTTAACAGACCTTCAGCCGAATCATAAAAATATTGGTTTTGACCAAAACTTTCGTCGCCACTATTTATAATAGTTTTTGCAATAATTTTCGCATACTTTTCAGCCTTTGCTTTATCAGCTATACTACCAGTTTCCTTGTAAATATCAGTATATTTATTAACTAAATGAAGCAGATTATTTCCGTCACTTCGAGTAGGGTTTCTAAGATCAAGTACAGATATCTTATAGCCATATTTTTCTTTCGCAATGCTCGCATAATTTCGAGCGAGGTCGCCCTTTGTGTCAGTACAGACCCACGACATACCACTAGCACAGGCATATTCTAAATTCGGATATAAAAAGTAAGCTGTTTTGCCGATACCACTTGCACCAATCATCAAACAGTGAACGTCATCGCTGTCAACCATTGCTGTTACATCGCCAAGCTTGTTTGTTTTATTTCCAATTGTTATTCCTTGATCATTTGGAAGATTTTTACCTTTTCGCCAATCTTTTACGTTATACGGAATATGCTTATATGTCTTTTGGATTTCGGTATTGGTAGCAAATCTCGCAGTCCCGTGTTGACCGTCACCGACCGTTTTTGATTTGATAGTATCTAGGTTATAGAATTGCGATATTAAAGTTAATCCACCTATAACCGAAAACATTATAACCATTATACCAGTCAACATAAAAACTGGACTTGTAAATATCAAATCTATATCTGGTAATTTAAGCATTTTTTCTCCTTCCTTGTTGTATTATCAATCTAGCAATTTATCTTTTTCGGTTGCAATTAAATCTTCATTAAAATCTTTCCCACTCGGAACAATAACATCAAAATCAACGCCAATCTCACGTAGTAATTTTTGAAACCTATCGACAGTCTGGTGACCAGTTTTATCGTTATCCAAACACAAATTCACATGATTTATATTGATATTTTTCTCTAAAACCTCAACCATAGCATGAGAAGAAGTGCCACACAGTGCGACGTAATTTTGTTTGTGCCAGTCGGTATTTTCATTAATCGAAATAAATGACAACATATCAATCGGCGCTTCAAAAACATACAAATTTTCGCCACCTCCGAGATAGTTAAAACTATGTTTCGGTAGACTGCCTGCAATGTTTTGTACGAACCTTTTGCCATGTACATTTAGGTTTCGTTTTTGTGCGTGCTTAGGTTTATTCTCACTATCCAAACCAACAAAAACTGCGTTGTGGTACGCACGTGAACCAATAGTTTCACAGCTTTCATATATTAAATTTTTGCTTATAAAAAAATCAAGCACCGTAGGAGAAATTCCACGGTGCTTTGTCATATATTGAATTAATTTATCGTTATTTTTATTATTAGTTGGCAGTGCGAATGGTGTTTGTGGCTCGTTAATATTTTCGGTTTTATAGTATGAAAGATTAGTTTCAGATAGCAAAATTTCCATTGCTTGTGTGAAGTCTACTCGGTAAAAAAACTTGATAAAATCAATAGGATATCCACCGATTTCTTTTGAGTGGTCGAACCAAGTATTGCCACGAATTGTGACACTTCGGTCGGATTTTAAACGTTTATCACGACCAGATTTTAATAAGATTTCGCCCTTTGAACGCAAGAAACTTTCAAGGTCAATTTGGTTTGCGATTGCGATTTGTTCGTCGCTAAAATGAATGTATGCCATTTGCACCTCTTTTCACAAAAAACAGCCTATCTTTTTTGATAGACTGT
The DNA here is from genome assembly GCA_044426345.1 of Clostridia bacterium. Lineage (GTDB taxonomy): Bacteria > Bacillota > Clostridia > Oscillospirales > Butyricicoccaceae > CAYJLC01. The sequence goes on from JAWXUP010000120.1 coordinate 3,713, forward strand.
TTCATATTAAATTTCATTTGTTAGTAAATTTTCAAAATATTGAGCAAAATCTGCTCCAATCATATCTGTCAAATCTTCAAACGGACTCAGGTCTTTAAAACCAAATTTGCAAAGCATTACCACAGCAAATGTATCTGCAAATATTTCCAGAGCTTCTACATCGCTTTTTATTTGCACGTGTTTTTCTTTTTCAGAGAACTCCATAAACGAACTAGGTGCTTTGGTAGCATCTTTGATTAAATGCGTATTAAGTACATGTCCAAGTTCATGAAGAAAGACATAGATAGGGTGAAATTCATCTTTTTTCCTATGGCTAAAGCAATAAATCTCATATCTAAATTCTCCAAAATTCAAAGCATTAGTAATCGAATTGCATATTGAATTTACATTTTTATTTGTGTTTTCGATAAGCAATACATCAAGTTTTTCCTTTTGGCTTATTTTGCTTATTAATTGATAATTTTCTTCTAACAAATCAAGTATTTTAATGACTTCTTCTTTAGAAATGATTTCTCCAACAGGACTTGTGAAATTTTCTTTTATATGCTCACATAAAAACATCCATTTATCTTTCATAGTTTGTTTTACATTTAGATTCTCTCTAAAGCTAGACATTACAAATGTTTGGATAAATTTAAGTTTTGCATTTTTCTCTGTGTACAAACGATATAAATCATTTTCGTATTCTTCCGTAAAACAAAGTGTACTAATGTCTTGCAAGTTAGATATTGCTATATCTTCATCGTTTGCTTCATCGCCTGTAAAAAGATTTTCTATTGCTTGTGCCATGTCTATCAAATCATCACAATAATATACTGTATCTAAAAAATATGGATCATAAATTTCTTCTTCACACCACACTAAATTATATAACTCGTTACATAATTCATAGATGCATTCGGGTACATATTCACTGTTGTATTGTTTTTCAGTTCCATCTTGAAATGATACCGTTAATGCCCAAGTGGATTCAATATCATCTTCAGTTTGACAATAGTCTTCAAGTTCTTGAAAATGTTTTGATACCTTTTTAAATATCTTAGTTGTAGTAGTTTGGTCTATATCATCCAAGATGTTTTCAAAATTTTCTAAATCTATATTTTCTTCAAAATACTGTATCATTTTTTCTTTTCGATTGAAAATAAACCTACAGTTTTCTATTCCTTCATCAAGAAACGATAACGTTTCAAAATCTTTGATAAATAATTTGATTTCTGTCATTGCAGATCTTCTTTTTTTGACTGTTTCGCTTGAGAATTTGATGTTATAAATTTCATTAGCCAATTCTTTAACTTGTGGACGTTTGTCACGAGTTCTGTTTTGTAGCCACTTTTTATCATCTTCATTTATCAACTGTGTTTGCATATTGTATAACTTAGTCATTGTCATCAGTTCGCTCTTTTCTGATGCACTTAGTTTGCTACAACTTTTGCATATATGATTATTATGACCTTTTCCGGAAAATTTTTCATTTGATTTATGCTCACCACACACTTTGCAATAGTGACCGTGTTTCTTTTGTGCCATAATTAAATCCTCCATTTATGCCATTGTACCATAAATTCAAGATTATTTCAATTAATATGAAGTCATTTCTAGATCCTCACCAGTATGTTTCAATCCTTTTGATGCTTTGAGTTCTCGAAGTTTTCTAAGCGATTTGCTGTCGATTTTTTGGTGGGTAGTGGTGCTGTCTTTGGGGGTGTTATCTTGAAAAATATTAGATAATGCACTGAAAATATTCGATACTGCAAAAG